>JAGAMB010000023.1 GCA_017624895.1 Ruminococcus sp.
AGTAATCTGTGTTATAGTATTCATAGCGGTTCAGCTAACCTCCTGTTGCTTTTTTTGTCGCAACTTAACTGTAACACAGGTCTATGCTGTTCCGCTACCTTTTTTTGTAAATTGTCTCACATCTATTGTAATCCTACAGTTGGCGGAGAGATAAAAGCAATATTTTAACTTGCAAAAAAATATAAATCGTGTTATAATAGTAATAAGGGCTTCCCATAAATAAATTGAGGTGAAGAAATGAAAATAAACTGGAACTCAAAATATACAACAATATCCGTATATACCTTGCTGACATTTACAGCGTGTATACTTGTATATGCTATACTCTTTAATTTTACGGTTATAGGGGATTTCTTGAAAAAAATAATGGATATCCTTGCGCCGATGACATGGGGAATTGTTATAGCCTATCTTGTTAACCCGATTATGAAATGGACGGAAACGCGGCTTAAAAAGGTCATTGAAAAAAATAAGCCGCATTTCAGGATCACGAGGGTAATCTCTCTTTCTCTGGCAATGATAGTATTCCTTGCGGTAATTGCGGCTTTAGGAGCAATAATTCTGCCGCAGGTTATTGAGAGCATAACCACCATTATAAACAATTTCAGCACATATATCAATAATATTGAAAAATGGGTGGATTCACTTCTTGCGAAATATCCGGAAGTGCTGACAATTGTAAGCGATCAGTTTGACAATATCGAAAAAGCTCTTATGGAATTTGCAAATAATATCGCTCCTAAGGTGGGGGATATTATGATGAAGATAACTGACGGTACGCTTAGTTTTATTGTGGCGGTAAAGGATGTGCTTATCGGTATAATTGTAGCAGTATATCTCCTTTATGGCAAGGAGAATTTTCAGGCGCAGATGAAAAAGCTTGTTTATGCAATTGTACCAACAAGGGGCGCAAGTACGATACTTAGAATTTGCGCGCAGACAAACAGCTCGATAAGCGGATTTATTTCAGGAAAAATTGTGGATTCCATAATTATAGGCTGCCTTTGCTTTGTATCTATGACAGTTATGAAATTCGATTTTGTTGTTCTCATTTCAGTTATTGTGGGAGTTACTAATATAATTCCGTTTTTCGGGCCGTTTATCGGAGCAATTCCCAGCGCATTGCTGCTTCTTGTGGCAGCTCCGAAACAGGTAATACCATTCCTCATACTTATTTTCGTTATACAGCAGCTTGACGGAAACGTTATTGGTCCGAAAATTCTCGGACAGACTACGGGAATATCCGCATTCTGGGTGCTTTTCTCCATACTTGTCGGCGGCGGCTTATTCGGCTTTGCGGGAATGATACTGGGTGTACCGGTATTCGCGGTTATGTATTCACTTCTTAACGAGTTTATAGCATATCGTCTTGAGAAAAGGAATATGTCTACTGAAACAAAAGATTATATGCCTGAATATGTCAAAGTAAAGCCAAAAGAAAATAAAACGCAGAAAAAAACAAATCAAAACAAAACAGATTCCGAAAACAACATATAATTCATTAAGGGCATCTCTAAAAAACCCCTTTTGAGAAAAAACAGCTATGCACGACATCTATTTCGTCAACCTCCCTCGGAGTGCGAAAGCACGCCTTCGGGAGGTTTCCTTGCAGCTGTCATACCTATCTGCTTTTTTTAATCAAACGGGTTTTTAGAGATGCCCTTAAAAAATAATCCTGTCAAAGCTTCGGTTTTACGCTGCTTTGACAGGATATTCTTTTGTATTGCTTTTTCTGCTGTTACTATCTCCAGAATTCAAAAATTCTTGCCAATGAGAGGGCGTCAGCCTGATAACCTGCCGGAAGATTTGAAAGAGGATCTATCCATGTGTATGTCTGAGCAAAGTTGAGAACGAAACAAATCACCGCTGAAGTTATCATAAGCTTGTTAAGGTGATCGCGCATATTTTCGCTGCATTTATTATAAATGATAAACGAAATTATCAAAGCACCTATAATTATCTGCCAAGCGAAATCCACACAATATCTTGCACCATAGCCGCTTTCCCATATGGACGCAATAATTATAAATGGACAAATAACACATACAGCTGAAATCAGCAGGGTATAGAGCTTCTTGTTTTTGTTTTCGCTGATACGGTATGCTTTCAGAGTTTTGCAATATGAGATGATCGGCAGGGATTTCCAGAGGAGTCCGATGGCTGAGTAGGTCGCAATGAAATAATATCCCTGAGGGTTGAAAAGCTGAACATCTCCGTGAGTTATAAAGGGGAATGTGCTTCTGAAATTTGGTATAACAAAGAGATAATTGAAAAATCCTACAGCAGCAAGGTGCGTGTGATATTCTGTTGATGTGAAATCATTGATTGTAAGTGAATACTGTATTCCGAAATCAAATGGATTTCCAAAGCGCATATAATTGTAGATCATCTGAATTGAGCCGATAATCACATAGGGAAGAAGTGCGCAAAGGAAATAGGGGGTATAATATTTTATCTTAGCGCCGTTTTTATCAGTATAAAGAGCTTTTTTCTTCATAAATCCGGCATAGACAAAGAGCATTGCTGCCACACAGTATACTGCAAGAGTAGGACGGCTCAGTACAGCAAGGCTGAGGAATATGCCTGAAATGGCAAGACTGCCGTTTCTTATTTTTCCTTCGCCGATAATGTTGGAGCGCATTAGGTAATACGCACCTGCTGTTGTGCATATAAAGCCTGATGCCTGCGCTATTTCGTAGAAAAGCGGTGAATAGAAGCAAAACCAAATTCCGCAGGAAAGCTCCATTAAGATAAGTCCAAGCAGAACGAGAGATGAACGGGTGCTGCGGAAAAATTTTCCGACGAAGCACAAATAGAATTTTGCGAGGAATAACATTCCGAAAAATCCGAACAGCCATACAGCCCATAAAGCCGGGAAGTAATAGCCTGTCAGCAGATAGTACGGCAGAAACAGAGTGAGGACGGGGGCAATTCCATAGTAGGAATAATATTCACCCTCAAAATACAGATGATCCCAAGGGTAATAGCCCACCTGACCGGCTTCACGCTGACTTCCGTCATAGGGATTTTCCAGAGCCTCAAGTGCTTCATTCATCGGAATATCCATTGTGACTTTGCCGTTTGCGAAGGAGTCAACGATCTCCTGTGTGATCTGATTACCTGAAAGCGCCATAAAGTCAGAGTGGATACTTTCGTTTTCGCCGCGGGAGATGTACGCAATAGAAAGGGATACAGCGGCAAGAAGTATGATAAATACGTTAGTGACGGTATTCATTCCTTTGATGTTGTCGCCATAGCTTCGCCTGAAAAATTCCGATGAAGCAAGAAGGTGAATAAATACAGCACCAAGGAAGAAGAAAAGGAAGCGTATCAATGAGAAATGCAGCGTTATGGGCTTATTAAGAGTTATACTTGTAAGGGTAACAGTTTCGTCGGAGTCGGTATTGAATGAAAACTTTATATCATAAACTGTACCTGAAAAATTACAGGGAACTGTTTCGCTGCGTTTATTATCACGTATAACCTGAGCAGAAGCGATGCCGTATCTGTAATAAGCGGTGTGAGTTTCATCTGTCATATCAATGCTGAAATTGACATATCCTTTTTTGCTTGATACTGCGTCAAAGCTGACAGTACCAACAGGCATATTAATTCCCTTAAATTCAAGAAAAGACGTTCCGCCGGCAATATTTTTTCCGGTGTTGATATCGAAATTTTCTACTGTGGCATTGTTATAATCAAGGACCGTTTCAGAATAATCGCCGAATGAAAGATGTGCGGAATTGAAGTTGAAAACCAACAGCTCCAGAAGTGTGCAAACAGCGAGAGCGCGAATTGAAAAGCGGCTTGTCCCTTTTAATTTTTCGGGGATTTTTTTGCTGAAATGCATAAACAGCGTTAAAATAATTCCCAATAATGTACAATACAGCGGCAGCAGCTTATATCCGCCGCAGCTGAGGATATTTGTTATATCGAGAATTGTAAGCAGCGCGGAAGCTCCTGTACATATGCAGGTGATAAGGCGAATTTTATTTTTCAGTTTTTTCAGCAGGCTGTTTTCACTATCTGATGTATGGATAAATGCTGCTGCTGAAAGAATTAAAAGGAAACTAACGGCTAATGCTATGGCAATAATTTCAGTAATCATAGGTTTGCTCCTTTCGGTGATAACAAAAAAACCCGAATGATTCGGGTTTTCATTATATGGCGGACAGGGAGGGATTCGAACCCTCGATACGCTATTAACGTATACACGAGTTCCAGTCGTGCGCCTTAGACCAGCTCAGCCACCTGTCCACTATGAGGGATTATTAAATTTTATAAATGAGATAAGAAAAAATTTTCTTATCTCATTTATGGTGCGAGTAATGGGACTTGAACCCATACGTCCTTCGACACACGCCCCTCAAACGTGCCTGTCTGCCTATTCCAGCACACTCGCAAAGTACATATAATATTATACTGCAAAAAATCGCAAATGTCAATAGGTTTGGATATATTTTTTTTATTTAATTAATACAGCTGCTGAATAAATTGAAATACCGCAGAAAAACTGCGGTATTTGTAATATTATATCGAGTCCATTTCCATTTCGCTGTCCTGATTTTTCTTTGACATTAAATCGTTGGGGGTAGCTTTTGAAATATCACTCATTTCATCAGTAGCCGTTTTTTTCAGACGGTCAAAATTCTGCTGGTATTCGTCTTTTATCTCGCGCTGCCTTTTGTCGAAATCCTGATTTGTGCGGCGTTCATTGAAGTGGGGAAATCCTACCTGTTCTTTGAGGTATTGATAATTTCTGTTGTTTATGAATGTAAGAATTCCCAGAGCGATCACAAGTATTAACAGCAGAGTGTTGAAACCTATTCCTGTTGCGGCATATCCCACAAGGTAATCAAGAAAAGTACCCGTTGAAGAACATAGTAAAACGCTTACAAACTGTGCTGCAAAGGCGGCAACTACAAAAACATTATTTTTCTTGTAGCAGGACATAAAGCCGCAGAATGCAACGATAGGTTTCAGAATAATTGAATCGAGAAAAAGAGTTGTAGACGAAGCCGATGGAGTTGTTAGTGAGAGAATTGCCATTGCTATGGCATAAAAAAGGAATAATCCGACATACAATATAGTGGCAGTGTTGTAGAATTTGTTTGTTTTTCGGAGTAAAACGCCGTTTTTCATCATTTCGTCAGCGTCATTCTGTATCATTTCGGCATATGGATTCATATCAGTCACTTCTTTCTTTATTTTATCATATTATATATCAGCGATATTCATTACAACTCCTGACGTTAAAATGTTGAGAGTGCCGAATGAACGGCTTTTTCCGTCATGGGGACATCCGGCGCTTCCGGGATTTAAAATGTACAGCTCATCCTCGTATTTGTTATATCTTACGTGGGTGTGGCCGTAGAGGATAATATCGCAGTTTAATCTTTTGGCGGTTTCTTTTATGATTTCAAGTCCGTTTTTTACTGCATAGCGATGACCGTGTGTGGCGAAAATCTTGTGCCCGTTGATCGGGATGATTTCAAAATCGTTGCTCAGACTGCCGAAATCGCAATTGCCTGCAACGTGGATAACTTTAGAAGTATATGATGGATTTTCGAGTAAAAACGCATCAAGATCTCTTTCACCGTCGCCCAAATGGATAAAAAGGTCGGCGTCGGAATTCCTGAGAAAAACAGAGTCTATAGCCTGTTTGTTGCCGTGGGTATCTGAAATTGCGATTATACGCATAAAACTGTCCTTTCGTATATGGAAAAATGTTCACAAAGCTTTAATATATTATAACATATATATAAATAGTTGTCAAGGAGGATTTTTATATGAACAACATTGATAAGAACCAGCTTCAGGGCTTGCTTAATACTGTAAGCAAGAAAATCGGCGTACCCTCTGAGCAGCTCCGCAAGGAACTGGAGGAGGGAAAATTTGACAGCGCATTGTCGGCTATGAATTCAACAGAGGCTGCAAAGTTTCAGCAGGCGGTGAAAAATCCGGCTATTGTTGAAAAGCTGATGAGCACACCACAGGCAAAGGCACTTTATAATAAGCTTACAGGCGGAAAATAGGTGATATTTTGGATGACGCAATGAACAGGATAACAGATATTCTGAAAGACGAGGAGAGTCTCCGTCAGCTTTCGGAGCTGGCGGATATGCTCCGTTCAGGGGAGTTGGCAGAGGAGCATGAAGAAACAAAATCCGTGGATAATTCGGGGAATATGCCTGATATGGATATGATGCTCAAGCTGACAGGGATTGCAGGAGCTATGAATGGTCAGGATAAAAATACAGAGCTTCTTCTTGCGCTGCGCCCTCATCTCGGTGAGCAGACGCAGCAGCGGCTTGACAGGGCTGTTAAGCTCTTGAAGCTTATATCCGTATATGAGGCGGCAAAAGAGTCGGGATTACTGAATAATCTTTTATAAGGGAGGGTAAGAGGTGTCTGTATACAATTGCGGTGAGGAGAAAAAAAGCGTGTGCGATACTCCGATAAAAGCAAAAAATCAAATGACAAATTATAGCAGCGTAAAGAATCTTCTTGCAGGAATTGACAGAGATACGCTTCTTGTGGCGGCAGTAATGCTTCTTATGTTAAAAAACGGCGGTGATATAAGGCTTATTCTTGCGTTGGGATATATAATTATCGGGGGTGATTTTGGAAAATGAAAATGGAACAGCTGTTTTACATTATCTGTGGAATAACGGCGATTATAATGCTAATTTACTACATAAGGCGTAAAAGGCGGTTCTTGTCCGCTTTTTTCGGCATTTTTTCAGGATTTGCGGCGCTTCTTCTCGTTAATCGTTTTGGCGGATTTATAGGTGCGGAGCTGCCGCTTAATATTTTTAACGTATGCGGAAGTATGGTTCTGGGTATTCCTTTTGTTGCATTGATGATAATTATTAATATTCTATGAAATGTTGAAAAAATCTATTGATTTTTGATAATTAATATGGTATAATTATAAAAAGTTTACTTTGAAGGTGGTGGAATACTTGAACGCAGTTGATATTATTAACAAAACGAAAAGAAAAATACAGCTTGCCGAAGATGAGATAAAATATCTTGTAAATGGCTATACATCGGGGGAAATTCCCGATTATCAGATGTCGGCTTGGCTTATGGCGGTGTGCCTTAATGGTCTTACTGAGGAGGAAACCGTGGCACTTACCCTTGCTATGCGTGACAGCGGAGATATCCTTGATCTGAGCTGTATTGAAAAAATTACTGTTGACAAGCACAGTACAGGCGGAGTGGGGGATAAAACGAGCATGATCATCGGCCCTGCTGCGGCAGCCTGCGGTGTAGCTGTCCCGAAGATGTCGGGCAGAGGTCTTGGGCATACAGGCGGTACAATTGACAAGCTTGAAAGTATCAGGGGCTACCGCGTTGATGTTGTGTTTGACGAATTTGCAGATATTGTCAATAAAACAGGCTTTTCTATCATATCACAAAGCGGACAGCTTTGCCCTGCGGATAAAAAAATCTACGCTTTGCGAAATTCTACAGGAACTGTAGATAGTATTCCCCTGATATGTGCGAGTATTATGAGTAAAAAACTTGCGCTCAATGCGGATTGCCTGCTGCTTGATGTGAAATGGGGCAGCGGCGCATTTATGAAAACTCCCGAAGACGCTCAGCGTCTTGGCACTCTTATGGAAAAAGTGGGAAAGGCGGCAGGTAAAAAATGCCGCGCTATAGTTACTGATATGAATACACCTCTCGGCTGCTGTATTGGTAATTCCCTTGAAATAAAAGAGGCGGTGGAGCTTTTACAGGGCAAGGTAAAAGGAAGATTATACGATATATGTATCGAGCTGACTGCAAATATGCTGGAACTTGCAGGGAAAGGCACTATTGAGGAATGTACCGCGATGGCTGTTGATGCCATAGCTTCCGGAAGGGCGCTGGATATATTCAGAGAAACAGTTAAGCTGCAGGGAGGGGATAGCCGTATCTGCAATGATGTGGAATTGCTTCCTCAGGCGAAATACAGCCATATTATATATGCCCCCCGTGATGTTGAGATCATTTCGGTAAATGCAGAGGAGCTGGGTATGGCAAGTCTTATTCTCGGTGCAGGCAGAATAAGTAAGGACGAGGATATTGACTATGCTGCCGGAATTGTTCTTGAATTTGAAATCGGGGATAAGATTTCAATGGACGCGCCGCTTATGACGCTTTATTCTGACAGCGTAAGTGATTTTTCCGAGGCTGCGCTGAGAGCATATAACGCAATAGGCTTCAGAACGCTGACGAATAGTGCATTGACATAAGCTGACAAGAGCTTGACATTTTTCACAAAATATGTTATAATATAACTATCAAAATAGGAGGTATACACCAATGGGATTTAAAGAAACGGTATTCAATTTTGCCGAAAAAGTAGGAGATACAGTAGATAAGGGCATTAATATGGGCAAGGAAAGCTATAATAAGATGTCCGAAAAGAGCCGTATCAAGAAAGAAATTAATCGACTTAATACAGAAATCAACAATATTTTTGTATCTGTAGGCAGAAAGCTTTACACAGAGGATCGCGAAAATGAGAGATTTAAAACTGTTTTCGGTGATGTTGCTTCAAAAGAAAGTGAAATTGCTGAGCTTAAAAACCAACTCAGTATTCTTGAAGGTGCAGTTTCATGTCCTTCATGCGGTGCTGTTGTGCAGAAAGACGACGCTGTTTGCCCCACCTGTGGTGCAAATATAGTTGTCGAGCCTCAGAATGCCGAGGTTGAAATAGTTGAGGCGGAAAAAGTCAGCTTTTGCAGCCAATGCGGTACGAAGCTTGACGATAATGCGAAATTCTGCAATCAATGTGGAAATAAAGTAGCTGATTAACAATTTCGCCATAATTTGTTTATAAGCATCGGCAGGGGAAAAACTGTCGGTGCTTTTTGCGTATTTAGCGATATATCGACGTTTGTAATGGTGAGAGTATTCAGTTTTTTATGAAAAAGCAATGAAAAAATTAGCAAAAAATGATAAACACGAAAATTTATAGCAAAAAACGACTTGTATTGTTCACAAAAACGTAATAAAATGTAATTGTAAACCAAAAGCGAAATCGAATAAAAAAATCAGGGAGGAAGTGGTTTGCGGCAGTGAAAAATTCGGAGTAAATCCGAAAATATCATTATATTTTCCGCAATATGTGCGGACGCTTACAGCAGAAAGCAGAATTTTGCAAAAAAATTAAAGTTATCCATAAGGATCACACCTGCTGATTAAATTTTAAAGGAGGATTTTCATGAACTTGAAAAGTAAATTAAGTAAATTAGTTAGTGGATTTACAGCTGCGGTTATGTGTCTTGCAATGCTTCCTAATGTATCAAGATCTTCATCATCTGCAGCAAGCGTTGGCGACAAGCTCAGCGTTGGCGGCGGCACAACTCAGCATAAGGGCGTTTGTGACGGATACAGCTACGAAATCTGGCTTGACAGAACAGGCGGCAGCGGTACTATGACACTCGGCTCTGGTGCTACCTTTAAAGCAGAGTGGAGCGCAAGCGTTCCCAGCGGAAACTTCCTCGCTCGTCGTGGTCTTGACTTCGGCTCTCAGAAGAAGGCTACCGATTATTCCTACATCGGTATGGACTATGAGGCTGACTATCGTCAGACAGGCAGCGCAAACGGTAACTCCCGTCTTTGCGTATATGGCTGGTTCCAGAATAAGGGACTCTCAGGTGTACCGCTCGTTGAATACTATATCATTGAGGACTGGGTTGACTGGGTTCCTGATGCACCCGGTAAGATGGTAACAATCGACGGCGCACAGTACAAGATTTTCCAGATGGATCATACTGGTCCGAGTATCAACAGCAGTAATGAAACATTCAAGCAGTATTTCAGCGTTCGTCAGCAAAAGAGAAAGTCTGGTCACATCACAGTTTCCGATCACTTCAAGGCTTGGGCTGATCAGGGCTGGGGCATCGGTAATCTTTACGAGGTTGCTCTTAACGCTGAAGGCTGGCAGAGCAGCGGTGTAGCAGACATTAAAATGCTTGATGTTTACACAAAGGAAGGCGGCGGTACTATAGAAATTCCTACAACACCTCCGGCTGAACCAGAAAAACCTGCTGACGGAAAGAATTATTTCAATGATACTTTCGAAAGCGGCAATGGTAACTGGGAGGCAAGAGGTGCAACAACACTTACTTCCAATTCAAGCAATTACTATGCAGGAAGCAAGTCACTCTTTGTAAGCGGCAGAGAAGATACATGGCAGGGTGCGGCAATTCCGCTTGATTCCAGCCAGTTTGTTCCCGGTCATGCTTACAGCTTCAGCACAGCAATTCTCCAGAACAGCGGTTCAACAGAAGAAGTAAAGATCACTCTCCAGTATAATGACGCATCAGGAACAGAAAGCTATGATACAGTTGCTTCAGCAGACGCTGCAAGCGGCAAGTGGACAAAGCTTGAAAACACATCATATACTATCCCGGAAGGCGCTACAAATCTTCTTCTTTATGTAGAAACAGAAAGCATGACTGATTTCTATATTGATAACGCAGTAGGCGCAGTTGAGGGTACAAAGTCATCTGTAACAACAGGCGGCGGTACAGTAGCTGGAGGAAGCACAAATCCTCCCACAACAACACCTCCTACAACACAGGATCCCGGCACATCAACAACTCCCAACTATTCTTCTGATTCACTTGTTGGAAAGTTTGGCGGCCTCTTTAAGATGGGTACTTCTGTAAGCCCTAACGAGCTTAATTCAGGCGCTTCATTCATCAAGAAGCACTTCAATTCAATTACACCCGAAAACGAGCTGAAGCCTGATGCAATTATCGACCAGGCAGCATGTCAGTCAAAGGGTAACAACGTTAATACACAGGTAAATCTCAGCAGAGCAGCTCAGACACTTAAATTCTGCGAGGACAACAACATCGGCGTTCGTGGTCATACATTTATCTGGCACAGCCAGACACCTGACTGGTTCTTCCGTGAGAACTTCTCAAATGATGGTGCTTATGTAAGCAAGACAGTTATGGATCAGCGTATCGAAAGCTTCATTAAGAATACTTTTGCAGCTATCGAGGCTCAGTATCCTAACCTTAACCTCTACGCTTATGACGTAGCTAATGAGCTTTTCCTCAATGATGGCGGCGGAATGAGAGGCGTAAACGCTACAAGCAACTCAGCTGCTTCAAATTGGGCAAGAATTTACGGCGAAGAAAACGACGAATTTGTTTATACAGCATTCAGAGCAGCAAGAAAGTATGCTCCTGCAGGCTGTAAGCTTTACATCAACGATTACAATGAGTACATTCCTGCAAAGACACAGAATATCTATGATCTTGCAATGGGACTCAAGAAGGAAGGCATTATCGACGGTATCGGTATGCAGTCACACCTTGCTACAAGCTATCCTTCTGCACAGGTTTACAAGACAGCTCTTGAAAAGTTCCTCAGCACAGGTCTTGAAGTATCTGTTACAGAGCTTGACATTACAGAAAACAGCCCTAACTCACAGGAGCAGGCAGATCTTTTCAAGGCTATCTTTGAGTTAGCAGTTGAACACGCTGATCAGATTCCTTCATTCACAGTATGGGGAACACATGATGATATCAGCTGGAGAAAGTCAAACACACCTCTCCTCTTTGGCTCAGGCTACACACCCAAGAAGGCATATGATGCAGTAATGAGCATTGATACAGGTTCTGCACCTGTTGTTACAACAGCTCCTCCTGCAACAAATCCTCCCACAAACACAACTCAGCCTGCTAATCCCGGTACATCAGCAACATTATACGGTGATGCTAACTGCGACGGAGTTATAACATTGGCTGACGCAGCATCAATCTTCCAGGCAATCGGTAACGCTGATAAGTATGCACTTTCAAAGCAGGGTGCTGCTAACGCAGACGTTGACGGTTCATCAGGTCTTACAGCTTCTGACGCTATCACAGTTCAGAAGTATGTAGCAGGAGTTATCAATTCACTTCCCGTAGGTGGAGTTCCTTCAACTTCAACTACAAAAAAAACGATAGTAACGTAACTTCTACAACACCTGCATCTAAAGAGTATTTCAACAGCAGCTTTGACTCATCTGCAGACGATTGGGCAGGCAGAGGCGATGCTACTGTAGCACTTAATTCAGATAACAATTACTCAGGCAAATCACTTTATGTTAGCGGCCGTACAGATTACTGGCACGGTGCAGCTATTGAGCTTGGCTCAGATTTCAAGGCAGGCAGCACATACAGCTTCTCAGGCGCAGTAATGCAGAGAAGCGGCGAGTCCACATTAATGAAGCTTACTCTCCAGTATACACTTGACGGTGAGGAGAAGTATGACGAGGTTGCTTCTGCAACTGTTAAGACAAATGAGTGGACTAAGCTTGAAAACACATCATTCACAATTCCCGCTGGAGCTACAGGTATGATTCTTTACGTTGAAGCTCCCGACAGCCTTACAGATTTCTACATTGATGAATTTGTAGGTGCTACAGAAGGCACAAAGTCATCTGTTACAACAGGTAAGGGTACAGTACAGTCAGGCTCATCAGCTCCTCCTGCTACAACACCCTCTTTACCTGGTACATCTACAGTTGATCCTACAAAGCCTATGATCGCTATCAGCTTCGATGACGGTACAGATCCTAACGGTAAGAGAATCATTGACGCTCTTGCTAAGGAGGGCTTCACAGCTACATTCTTCTATGTTGGTAACTGGATTGACGATCCTGATCAGGTTAAATATGCATATCAGAAGGGTATGGAAATTGCTAACCATACAACAACACATCCTTACCTTTCACAGAAATCTCCTTCTGAAATCCGTAGCGAATACGATCAGTGTGCTGCTAAGCTCAAGAGTATTATCGGCGCAGAGCCTTCAAAGCTTCTGAGACTTCCTTACCTTGCATCTAATTCAACAGTTACATCTACACTTAAAGATGTTCCTATGATTACATGTTCAGTTGACACACAGGACTGGAACGGTGCTTCAAAGGATCAGATCGTAAGCACAGTTAAGCAGGCAATGTCCAGCGGTTCCGGTAACGGAGCAATCGTACTTTGCCATGAAACATACGCTTCTACAGCTGCTGCTATCGAGGAGCTTGCTCCTTACTGCAAGGCACAGGGCTGGCAGATCGTAAGCATTTCTGAGATGTTTGCTGCTAAGGGCAAGACACTCAACGGTGGTCAGATTTATACAAAGTGCAACTGATTACCAACCTAATCAAGTTAATTCCTAATTAATTATCCCAAAATGCAGAGCATCCTCCCGATTGATCGGGGGGATGTTCTGTTTATCCTTGAAATTAATGAATATCACCGTTACATTTTTGTTGAATACCTTTTTGAAAATTATTGTAATTTTGAGGACTGAAAGTGGTCTAATGCGTTTATTGACATAAATCATAAGTTGTGTTATAATTGATATCAATCCCTAAAATGTTAGTAGACAAAGATGATGAGAAAAAATGATGTATGTCAAGGCGGACGACGAAAGCATACTGCCGTATGGTGAGGAGGACAACGACGACAGACAGTATTTATGCCATTAGATTTGTCTACTGTTGTTTCAGGGATTGGTATTAAAATATGTCATAAAATTTGTATAAAAAAACGCCCGATTTATCGGGCGTTTCATTATATCTTACTTACATGAATTAGTTAATGCTTCTCTTAACATATGTTGTGTGGAGAAGCTCGTGAGCCTTATGGCTGCCTGGCTTTTCAAGGAACTCATCGTAGAGAGCCTTGATAGCAGGATTCTCGTGGGACTGTCTTACAGGCATCTCAGCGTCGATATTATAAAGAACCTTAGCTCTTTCAGCTCTGATATCAACGAAGTTTCTGATACCCATAGCAACCTGAGGCTGACCGCCGCCGTTTACACAGCCGCCGGGACATCCCATGATCTCGATGAAGTGGTAATCAGCTTCACCCTTCTGTACCTTCTCAAGAAGCTCCTTAGCGTTAGCAAGTCCGCTTGCAACAGCAACCTTAACGTCCATACCTGCAACGTTGTATGTTGCTTCCTTGATTCCCTCTGTACCACGTACCTCAGGGAAGTCAATCGGATTCTCGCCTGTGAGTGTGTATACAGCTGTTCTGAGAGCAGCCTCCATAACACCGCCTGTAGCACCGAAGATAACAGCAGCACCTGTGGAAATTCCGAGAGGATCATCAAACTTCTCGTCCTCAAGACCGAGGAAGTTAATACCAGCGCGCTCAATCATTCTGCCAAGCTCGCGGGTTGTGAGTGAGTAATCAACATCAGGAACACCTGCAGCATTCTGGTCATCTCTGCCGATCTCAAACTTCTTAGCTGTACAAGGCATGATAGATACCATAACGATATTCTTAGGATCAACGCCAATCTTCTCAGCGTAGTATGTCTTAGCTACAGCACCGAACATCTGCTGAGGTGACTTACAAGAAGAAAGATTCTCTGTCATCTCAGGGAAGTAATGCTCGCAGTACTTAACCCAACCGGGTGAGCAGGATGTGATAAGAGGAAGCTTTCCGCCGTTCTTAACTCTGTCGAGGAACTCGTTAGCTTCTTCCATAATTGTAAGGTCAGCAGCGAAATCAGTATCAAATACCTTATCGAAGCCGAGTCTTCTGAGAGCAGCAACCATCTTACCCTCAACGTTTGTGCCGATAGGAAGACCGAAGCACTCGCCAAGACCTGCACGAACAGCAGGAGCTGTCTGAACGAGAACAATCTTCTCAGGATCAGCAATAGCCTCAAGAACAGGCTTGATATAATCCTTTTCAGCGATAGCGCCAACAGGACATACAGAGATACACTGACCGCAGGATACACAGCTTGTTTCGCCGAGTCCCATATCAAATGCAGAGCCGATATATGTCTTGAAACCACGCTCGTTTGCGCCGATTACGCCGATACCCTGTGTGTTAGCACATACAGCAACGCAGCGGCGGCAAAGGATACACTTGTTGTTGTCACGGTACATATGAGCTGCACTATTGTCAACCTCATAAGTATTTGTAACGCCGTCGTACTTGGAAGCATCTTCAATGCCGTAATCCTTACAGAGCTTCTGAAGCTCACAGTTGCCGCTTCTTACGCAGGAGAGGCACTTTCTGTCGTGAGTTGAAAGGATAAGCTCAAGAGTCTTTTTACGTGACTCGATTACCTTAGGAGAAGCTGTGAGGATCTCCATATTGTCTGTGCAGGGATAAACACAGCCTGCAACAAGACGGAAGCCTCTGCCCTCGTTAACTTCAGTAACGCAGATACGGCAAGCACCGATCTCGTTAATTTCCTTCATATAGCAAAGTGTAGGAATCTCAAAACCTGCAGCGTGAGCAGCCTCAAGGACTGTAGCACCCTTGGGTACGGAGATTTCAACACCATTAACTTTAACTGTGATATTTTCCATTATATGTTCCTCCGCTTATTTCTTGATGATTGCCTTGAACTTACAGGAAGCGACACAAGCACCGCACTTTACGCACTTATCCTTGTCGATAGCGTAAGCGGGCTTCTTCTTTCCGGGAGCAGTATAGTCTGTAACGTGGATAGCGTCAGCAGGACACTGCTTAGCACACATTCCGCAGCCGAAGCACTTATCAGCTTCGATCTCGTAGCTGAGGAGATCCTTACATACGCCTGCAGGACACTTCTTGTCAACAACGTGAGCGATATACTCATCTCTGAAGAACTTAAGTGTGGAAAGAACAGGGTTAGGAGCTGTCTGTCCGAGACCGCAGAGAGAGTTTGTCTTGATGTGGTAGCAAAGCTCCTCAAGCTTGTCGATATCTTCAAGAGTACCCTTACCCTTTGTGATCTTGTCGAGAATTTCGTACATTCTCTTTGTACCGATACGGCAGGGAGTACACTTACCGCATGACTCATCAACAGTAAATTCAAGGAAGAACTTAGCGATGTCAACCATACAGTTATCTTCGTCCATAACGATAAGACCGCCTGAACCCATCATAGAGCCGATGCCGATGAGGTTATCGTAGTCGATCGGAATATCGAAATGCTCAGCAGGGATACATCCGCCGGAAGGACCACCTGTCTGTGCAGCCTTGAACTTCTTGCCATTGGGGATACCGCCGCCGATTTCCTCGATAACTTCACGGAGAGTTGTACCCATAGGAACTTCAACAAGACCTGTGTTGTGGATCTTACCGCCGAGAGCGAATACCTTAGTACCCTTTGACTTTTCTGTACCCATTCCTGCAAACCAGTCAGCGCCGTTGAGGATGATCTGGGGGATATTAGCGTATGTTTCAACGTTGTTGAGGATTGTGGGCTTGTTGTAAAGACCTTTTTCAGCAGGGAAAGGAGGTCTTGGACGAGGCTCACCACGATTACCCTCGATAGATGTCATAAGAGCTGTTTCCTCACCGCAAACGAAAGCACCTGCGCCAAGACGGAGGTCGATATCGAAATCGAAGCCTGTGCCGAAGATATCCTTACCGAGCATACCTGCTTCACGAGCCTGCTTGATAGCGATGTTAAGACGATCAACAGCGATTGGGTATTCAGCACGAACGTAAACGTAACCCTGATTAGCACCAATAGCGTAACCGGCAATAGCCATAGCTTCGAGAAGAACATGGGGATCGCCTTCGAGAACGGAACGGTCCATAAATGCACCCGGATCTCCCTCGTCAGCGTTACAGCAAACGTACTTGATATCAGCATCGGGAACGATGTTTCTTGCAAGCTTCCACTTCATACCTGTGGGGAAGCCGCCGCCGCCGCGTCCGCGGAGACCGGAATCAAGGATAGTCTGGATAACATCCTCAGGAGTCATTTCTGTGAGAACCTTACCGAGAGCCTTGTAGCCGTCGCGTCCGATGTACTCATCAATGCACTCAGGATTGATAACGCCGCAGTTTCTGAGCGCAACACGCTTCTGCTTTTTATAGAATGAAGTATCGTCGAGGGACTTGATGTTGTCGCCGTCAACAGTTTCCTCATAGAGGAATTCCTTAACAGGATTTCCGCCGATGAGATGCTCGTCCACGATGCGGGGGATTTCGTCAAGCTCAACGCGTGAGTAGAAAGAACCCTCTGGGTAAACGATCATAATAGGGCCTCTTTCACAAAGACCGAAACAACCTGTCTTTACGATCTGAACCTTGTCTGTAAGTCCCTTTGCAGCGAATTCTTCTTCAAGCTTAGCGATAAGCTTGGGAGAGCCGGAAGATGTACAGCCTGTACCGCCGCACACGAGAACGTGTCTTTCGTATTTTGAAGAAGCGTTGCCATGAGTTCTGAGAGCAACTTCGCCCTCCATAGATTCTCTGACAGCCTTGAGTTCTTCAAGAGTCTTCATAAGTTAACCTCCTAACAGTTATGTATATTATGCGTTATACTTTTCGATGATCTTATCAACATCGTCAACAGTAAGACGGCCGAAAACGTCCTCGTTGACAGTAAGAACGGGAGCAAGACCGCAGGCACCGATGCAGCGGCAGGCTTCAAGAGAAAATTTACCGTCAGCAGTACACTCACCGCCGGCAATTCCGAGCTTTTCCTGGAGCTTGTCGAAGATATCGCCTGAGCCCTTAACGTAGCAGGCAGTACCGAGACAAACAGAGATTGTGTATTCGCCCTTTGGATAGAGAGAGAACTGAGCGTAGAAAGTTACAACGCCGTAGATCTTCTCAAGTGGAATACCTGTGTTGTCGGAAATGATAGTCTGAACCTCGATAGGGAGGTAGCCATAGATTTCCTGAGCCTTCTGGAGAATTGGCATAAGCGCACCCTGAGTGTCTTTTTTCTCGGCAATAAATGCGAGAAGCTGAGCTTCCTGTTCCTTAGTACCCTTAAAGGGAACTGTAGCTTTAGCTGAATTCATGTAAGATGAACCTCCTTTTAACTTGTTCCGCAGAGAGCTATTCTGCGGCGGACCTATGTGAAATAAATAACAATGTTATAACGACACGCATTTAGCACACATATCTCCTATACATTATAGCATATAATCAGAAAAATTGCTATCGCTTTTTTAGACTAATTAAAGATGTTTTTATTGTGGATTTTGTACAAATGCAACTGTTTTTATTTGGTTAGTATTAACTAACTTCCATAAATTGCTAAATCAGTAAAAACAAGGAAGCATCCATAATAAATAATGAAAGAAATAAAGACAATGGACAGATGGAAAAACAAAAAATATTCTGTTAACTAAATGTTAATCCGCTAAATAAACAAACTATAAGCAAAAGACAATATTTCGTGGAATTTTGTCAGGATCGGGGCGTTATGGCGGAGTTGGCGAAAATATAAAAACAAAATACAAATTAAATAAAAATTCACAAATAAAAAGTCTGAAAAAAGCCGAAAAACCATTGACATACGGCTTTTTTTGTTGTATATTTATATCAAGCTATAGAACATATAATCAGTTGAGATAGTTATGAGAACTTTTCTTGCTGCTGTAAGATATTAGCACGTTTTACAGCAGCGCCATTCTTTTTTTGTAAGGAGTAGACTATATGAATCTGCCGAATGATCCCGCAATATTGCTTAGTTATATAAATACAAAGCTTCGTGATGAATATCCGAATCTTGACGAGCTGTGCGGAGGTCTTTGCATTCAGAAAGAAGAACTGGAACAAAAGCTCCGTTCTATCGGTTATGTTTACAGCGAAGAAACAAACAGTTTTAAATGATACAAAGCGTATCAGAAATGTGAGGGAAAAAATGAATAAGGTATTTGCAAAAACAGCTGCGGTTTTATCTGCCGCAGTAATGTCCATGTGCGGCACATTCGGCAGCTTCACTTCAATAGCAGCCGATACACCGAAAGAGGTAACAGTTATATTTGACTTTGGCTTTGATACATCAACTCTTAAGCCCGGTTATAAGTCTGACGGCTCTGAATCCAGCGTTGCTGATTTTGCTTCATATACAATTAAGGCAGGAAGCAATGCACCTATACCGCTTGGCACATTCAGAACAGATACACACAATTTCAGCGGCTGGACTGTTGACGGCTTCTATGGTCATTACAGCGGTGAAACATACTTTATCCCTGCGGATTATGCAGAGGATACTCTTGTGTTCAAGGCAGTATGGTATGACAAATCCGATGACAGACAGACACACTTTACATATAATTTGGAATATGACGGTGAGCCTGTTGAAAGACCTACATGGCTTAAAGATGAAATTTGTGTTCCGGGTATGATTTATGAACCGAATTTTACTACTATCAAGGTTGACAAGTTCGGTCCCAACGAAATCAATCTCACTTCAAGCGGACTTACCGACGGCAAGAACAAGTACAAAATCGGTACAAAGTTTGTTGTTACAGAGCAGGATGTGGAATTTTCTCCTATCTGGCTCAGAGAAATCAGTGTAACATATTTTGCAGGTGATGTTGACCGTCTCAACGGTAATTCAACTGTAACATTCACGAAAATGGAAGCAGGAAAAGACGAGCTTGGTGCTTCCGATCGTTTTTCAAGAAGTGGTTTCAATCTCGTTGGCTGGACTTCAAGCATTGACGGTTCAACATATGAGCCGGGTGAAACTGTTGTAATGCCCGGAGAGGACGTTACATTCACAGCTATCTGGGAACCTAAGAAATACAACGTATTGTTCAAAACAGGCAATGGCGGTTCAAATAAGAAGGTTGAAGGTCTTACAGATACAACAATTATCTGTCCCGATCCTGAGCATACTGTTGATGGTATGACATTTGCAGGCTGGAAGGACAGCGAGGGTGATATTTATCCCGTAGGAAGTGAATACATGGTCAAGGGCGCGCTGCCGGGTTCAGGTATTTCACTTACAGGCGTATGGGTTAATGGCGAGGCTCCCATAGTAACAGAGCCTGTTGTTACAACAACTGCAACAGAGCCGGCAACAACAACTGCAACAGAGCCGGCAACAACAACTGAAACTACTGCTGCAACATCAACAACAAATCCCGGAACTACAGAGCCTCCTGTAACAGGAGAGCAGCCTACAACACCTGCTGTTGAGCCTACAACTCTCGGTGACGCAAACTGTGACGGTATAGTTACAATGGCTGACGCAGCTGCTGTTTATCAGCATCTTGGAAACTTTGACAAGTATGCACTTTCCGCGCAGGGTGCAGCTAATGCAGATGTTGACGGCAAGGCAGGCTTAACAGCTGCCGATGCAATTTCAATTCAGAAGTTTAACGCAAAGCTTATTGATAAGCTTCCGGAGGTTGCTGAGAAATAATTCATAAAAAGAAAAGGAGCTGAAATATGCTCCTTTTTTTGTATCAAAAGGCGGACATTATAAAACGTCCGCCACAGTCTGATGTGGGCATCAGCCCCTACTTACGCCTGTCACAATTTCGGAACGAAATTTATGTTTTTAGACAATCTCAACGGACATCCGAGAATGTCCGTTTTAATTTATTGTTGATTTGTTTCTGATTTTTTGAAAATCTCCATACCTGTTACGAAATTTTTGAAATATATAATACCGACGATAAGGCTGATAATTGGCAATAAAATAAACAGAATTCCCCACAAGCCTAAATTGGTAATTACAAATAAAAATGACGGCATCCAGCATAATACAGCAATGAGGGAAAAAGCCGTACAAATTCCGGATAAAATTAATATTGTAAGACATCTGCGATTACCTTTTTGGTACATTCTGTTGTATATTGAATTAATAATAAGCTGAAAAATCAGACAAGCGATAGAACATAACGACATCAGCATGAATATCAGCAATCCCGTTGTGGAAATTAGATAGTGCGGTTTAATTTTATTTTTCGCTATATTCCATTCTGTGGTATCGTTTATGTAATATAAGGGGAATTTTTTTAGTTTTACATCTTTTGAAACGCACAGGATATTTCCCTTTTCGTCAAATGCAGCAAATCGGCATTTTTTATATTTACTGCAAAAATCCATAAATGCTTCCTCACTATAGGGTGTGGTGTCCGATTTATATAGAACTTGTGGAGGATGAATAGTTCTTATTATCGAATTATCATTTAAGACGCTTTGGTATAAACCTGCACCGCTGTAATGGACAAACATACTGCGGTAGCCGTCTTCATTATATTCCGCAAGCTCGCAGTTTTTATCCAGTACAGGCATAGTCGTATTAAAGGCATTTTCATTATAATCCGTGTAAAATTTATCATCGTTATCGAATGGCAAAAGTATATCAACATAAACATTTTCGTGATTTTCACCTGTCAATTCAATTTGAAAAGAACTGTCCAGCCATGCACAGCTGCTTAAAAGGCAAGCTGTCACTATAAGCATAAGCAAAATTTTAATTTTTGATTTCATTTCTCCTACCATTATCCTATAATAAAAGGCACTTTTGAAGAAATACCAAAAGTGCCTTAATGTTTTATTCTGATATTACTTTGCTGCTCCTGCACGGGAGTTCTTTTTGTTTTTCTTGACCTCGTACATAATTTCATCAGCCATTTTAACTACCTTAAACAGAGTGTAGCTGCTGTCAACCTTTGTGACAACGCTTCCGATACTCGCGGATATCTTATAAGGCTTGCTGACAATTAAGTTGTGATGTTCAAGCTTTGCATTGAATTTATGTTCAAGTATAAGACGTTTGTCATCTGATGCGTTCTTGCTGAAGATGACAAATTCATCTCCGCCAAATCTTGCGCATATATCGTCGGAGTCGCAGCATTCCTTTATAACATTTGCAAGCTCTTTGATAGCGAAATCTCCCTCATCGTGACCATAGTTGTCATTGATGAATTTAAGACCGTCCATATCAATAAAGGTGAGCATAATCGTTTTTTCCGCTGCAACACAATCGTTGAAAACTTCATCGGCATGATTGATAAATCCGTTTCTGTTATAGATATTGCACAGGGGATCGATAACGTAAATTCTGTTAAGCTCCTCCATAGCTTTGTTGATGTGCGATATCTTACAGAGATTTTCAATGGAATTGCTGATATTCATTGTAAAGGTATGGCAAAGCAGGCTGTTTATCGGGAAATCGCTGTTTGTTATGATATAATAGCCCAGCACCTTGTTACGGAAATGAAGCGGAAGGAAATAGTTTACATTTCCGCCGTTATTCTGAGGGATGGGGAACATCTCATTGCCGCTGAAATATTCAACGCTTTCACAAACCCCATTGTGCCATACTAAGGGAGCTGTCATTCTGCTGAAAACATCTGATGAATTTTCGAAAGCGTCATGCTTATAGCGTTCAAGCCAGCCGCTTGTAAGGCAGAGTGAGAAATGTTCACATTCAAGCTCATCTACGAAATCGCGGACAACATTGAAATAATCATTGGCTGATTCTGTTTCAGCAAGTCGCGCGGAAAGAATATTAAGCTTTCTTACATTGGCATTTGTGTTTTCAATTTTGTTATATGTGGTTTTGCGAAATTCGCTGAAATTTTCTTCAGTAGGAGGATTACAGCCGCAGCTTTCCGTAAATACACAGGAAGCTTCCAGCTTTTCATAACTGGGATTTTTTTTGTTTATGAGGTCAAGGATAACGCTGCAAGCTATAGATCCCATTTTGGATAGGGGACGTTTAACTGTAGTGAGCGCAGGGCAGTAATTTCTTGCGCTGTACGTATAATCAAAGCCTGTAACGATTACATCAAGAGGAATACAGAAGCCGTATTTTTCAAGGGTGCTGACAGCTGTGAGAGCCATAGCATCATTTGCGCAAACAAAAGCGTCGGGTAGCGGCAGACCTGATTTCATATACTCCTCAATGGCGTCATGACCGTCAAACTGACGAAATTCGCCGTAATAAATGCGGTCTTCCTCAACAGGGAGGTTGTTCTCAGCCATTACCTCACGGAAAGCGAGGAGTCTTTCAACGGCTTCAGGGTTTGACATAGGGCCTGAAATATAGTTTATAGTCTTTGCGCCATGTTCTTTGATAACGTGGCGAACCATTTCACGCATTGCCTTTGAGTTGTCGATGCTGATATTATAAAACTCGCTTATATTATCGCAGTCAAAAACAACAGCAGGTATGCCGGATTCTTTGATACGGCTTGAGATTTCGTCTTTTTTGCCATTGTCGTTGATAGTATTTGTCATAAGTATAGCGCCGTCAAATTTTTTCAGATTGGCAAGGCTGTAGATGCTGTATTCGCCTATATCGAAAAGACGGCTGTCAATCATGCCGCCGAAAGCTGCAAAGTATGAAACATTGATATTATTTCTGCGAGAAAATTCATTAATGCCGACGATTATATTGTTCTGGTACTCCTCATCAAGACCAGCAACAAAAACGGCAATATTGATAACCTTTCCTAATTTCATTTTTACTCTCCGTTTCAGCACAAATCACATAAAAGGAAAAATTCCTAAAAAATGTGAAAATGCTTATGAATTTATGTGATTTTATTATAACATATAATTCATACTTTTTAAAGGCTTTTTAAGAAATTATTGAAAATCAGCACTTTGCACATAGTAGAAGATTTGAAATTGTGCAACCATACGAAAATGATAAATTAAATATGTTGTTTAGTCTTTTGGGGCTTTTAAATTCACTTATATATAGAAGATATTATAAAAGTATCGTTGTTATGCTTTATGCACAAAATATAAGGATTTTTTTATACAAACACAACAAGGAGGAATTTCTATGAAAAAATTATTATCTTTACTGACTGCATTGACCTTTATCTGCTCGATGACTGCCTGTTCAGACGGAAAAGGCGGAAATGAAAGCTTACAGGCGACAGAGGAAATTACTGTTTCTCAGACTATGTACAAGGAGGAGCATATGGACTTCCCCGAAGATAAGCGCTTTGTTGATGGTATGACCTACATTGACGGGCAGGGGGTGCGGATGATTTACACCAACAGCGAAAACTGTTACAAATATGCGGACTATGATGAAAATATGGCGGTGAAATCAACAGCGGAGCTTTTTGCTGTTGATAATAATACCCGCGTATGCTTTGAATGTGCTGATGATGGTACTATGATCGCTCTTTTAACCTATATTGACTCGGAATATGAAGTCGGAACTCCCGAATATTTCGACAATGCGGAATTTTCCTTTGAGCTGAGAAAATATGCTCCTGACGGCAGCGGTGAGGAAATTATTCCTCTGCCTGAGCTGGGAAACTATTACGATCCCTCCGCAGATATCGTCCGCAGTTTAAAGCTTATTGATGGGAAAATTCTCCTTTCACTTTCGTCGGGACAGCTTATTATGGATATGAACGGCAGTATTCTTGAAAGCCGGCAGGAAAGCAGTTTTATCTACTACTGCGAGGACAGCAGCGGTAAAATTATAGCCGCCGCTGATACGGGCTATTGCTATATGGACAAACTCAGCCTTGACCTTCCCGAAAATATGACGGAATACGGCGAATATCTCCGCCTAAACTTAAATCTCGGAGTATCAAAGGGCTACGGCGGCTTTAAAGCGTTTTTTATGTTCAACAGCGGAGTTTATGGTCTGACGGAGAATAATACCTTTGTGGAGGTTTTCAACTACAACAATTCCCTTGTATCTATCAGCGACTACAGAAATCTTGTGTACGCAGGAGAGGGAAAATTCGCAGGTATCAGCAATGAAATGGAGCATACTTTCCTTTCTAAGCTGACCGTCCGCCCTGATGATTATGTGATGAATCGTGAAGATGTGGTTATAGGCTTAGTTGGCGATATTTACACCACGGATCAGGAACTTGTCAGCAATTATAACAAGAAAAGCGACAGCTACAAGGCGGAGCTGAAATCCTACGGCGAAATGGACGATTTCACGGCGGCGGTGCTTACTGATGAAGCCCCCGACTGTATCAGCTACATCGGCACATATAATATGCGCAGGCTGAAAAATTTAGGTGCGGTTATGGATATGTACGAGCTTTCCGAAAAATATGGCGGATTTAAGAAAGAGGATATTCTTGATAATGTTACGGAGGCTCTTGAAATTGACGGGAAGCTTTATGGAATATCCCAGAAATTCCAGTTTGAACTTGCTATAGGGAGAAGCGATATTTTCCCGAAAGGTAAAATGACATGGCAGGAATTCAAGGATATTTACGACAGCACTTCCGAAGATGTGTACTTTTCAAATATTTCAGATATGAACACAAAAGAGGACGTTTTCAGATTTTTGTGTGCCAATAATCTCAATGCATTTATCGACTTTGAAAAGGGTGAATGTCATTTTGATACTCCCGAATTTGCGGAAATGCTGGAATTTACACAGACTGTCCGCCTTATGCCCGAATTTGACTGGCAGGCTTTCTACGACTCGCATACAGAAGATGAAATTGTACTGTTTCAGCAGGAGGACCGCAACCGTATATCCAACGGTGAAGCAATGATCGCAACAGGTTACGCGCATGACCTGGGCAGCTTCATTGATCTGAAGCATTTCTATAATTTCGGTGACGGTGAATACACTATTTTCAATGCTCCCTCGGATAATCCGCAGTCAAATATAACTTTTGATATGCTTTATAGTGTTGTTACTAACGGCAAATGTCCTGAGGGTGCGTGGGATTACATCAATTTCATCACATCTGAGCATTTTCTTACAACATATTTGCAGACAGAAAGAAGCTTTGTAACATTCAAGGACGCTTTCAAGAATATTAATGAGCAGATACGCTATTATTCTGAGCATCCTTCATATGTTGATGAACAGGGGTTAACTCATTATAACTACGGCGCTCAGAAGCCCATTACAGACGCGGAATACAATATGGTGCTTGAATATATTTCAAACTGCACCATTCCCCGTGATTACAACGAAACGCTGTACAATATTTTAACAGAGGAATACAATGCCTTTGCCGCAGGTGACAAAACAGCCGCAGAATGTGCCGATATAATTCAGAACAGAGTGTCGATATATCTGAGCGAAAACAGCTGATTAGCGACATATACAAAAAGGACGGGCGATTTCAAAATTGCCCGTCCTGTGATTTTTACCGATATATGGAATCAATACCGAAATATTCTTCCATTGTGAGATAAGGATCACCGATAGCAGCACCTGTGTCCTTGATAGCCTGTGCCACATCCTTGCCCACATAGCGGATATGCCATGGCTCATATTTATAGCCTGTTATTCCCTGCTTGCCCTGAGGATAGCGGATAATAAAGCCGTATTCCGCGCAATGCTCCTCAAGCCATATAGCTTCGGGAGTTCCGATAAATGCGTCGCTTATCTCGTTTACATCAATTGCAAGTCCTGTCTGATGCTCGGAATGACCGGGACGTGCGGAAAATGTATCGGCTGTAGCCTGTCCGTTATTGGCAACGTATGTGTTGTATATCTGCTCCTGAGTTTCATAGGAACGGAAGCCTGATGAAATGTATATATTAAGACCATCATTTGCAGCTCCCTGAGCAAGTGACTGGAAAGCATTGTAGGTTTCGCTTGTAAGTCCGCCGGGGTTATATGTGCTGGGGAGAGCGTATGTCTTATTTGCGATAAGTACACCGTCAATATATGTTACACCATCTATCTGCTGTATGCCCTGTGGCTTTGTAACAGTTACCTCAACCTCGCCATAGGAGTTTTTGTTGTTGGCGTCTGTAACACGGATAACACATTTTCCCTCGCCTACACCTGTGATATTGCCATACTGGTCAACCGTTGCAACGTTAGCGTCTGAGGTTGTCCATATTTCGCTGATGCTTTCGCTGACTAACGGATATTCCTTTGTCTGTCCCACTATAATTTCAGCTTTGGTATAGCTGAGGGTAATGCTTGGTGCAGAGGGAGCTGTGGTTGTTGCAGCAGCAGTTGTGACAGCAGACGTTACAGTCTGTGTGCTTTTTTTGGCACTTGTTGCTTTGTTTCCGTTTGAAGGTTTTGCAGTATTCTTTGTTTTTTTATTGTTGTTAAGGCGATCCAGCTCCTCTTTTGAACGTGTTAAAAGGGAAGCGTTGCTGCCTGTAACAGTTGTAGCTGTATCAGGTGTATCTGTGTACTTTATGGCTGCTGTAGTGCGGGGGACAAGCTTTATTGTATCGTCGTCCTCACCCTCACTGCTTTCGCCGTTGGAAGCCTCGCCGCCTGTTATGACAAATCCGTCCTGTTCGTTTTCGAGGGAATTGGGTACAGATTTACTACCGCAGGCTGTAGCACAAGCCATGCAGCACAGCGCAGTGATCATTGCGATCATCTTTTTAGTTTTCTTCATACTTATCATCTCCGTTTTTGTTCTGTCGGTAGAAATTAAGGCAACACCGCACAAAGCCTGACTGAAGGCTTTGCGTGAAATCCGCCTGCATATTTTCCTCCATCTTGCCACAAAAAACTCCTGACATACTACAGTATGCGTCTGCAATTTTTTTTACAATCTGACGAAAAATGTGACTTTGCATCTTCCGCACAAGCTCTGTGCGGTATTGCCGCTAATAATTGTTTACTTTAAATTATATCACATTTACTATCCGGTGTAAAGTAAAATTCAATCTTTGTAACTTTTTGTGATGAAATTTTTGTAATTTCGTCACAAAAGAATGGAAAAGACAAAAAAATCTGTTGTTTTTTGACGAAACCTCTTTACTTTTAAATGATAGTGTGGTAAAATATAAGTTAGTATATTGTTCGTTTACGAGGAGGTGAATTAATTGGAGCAGCTTCCGAAGCTTATAGGTGTATGCCTTTCTACGCTTTATAATGAAGATCGTTATAATTTTGTGAAAAAACTGAATAAATATGCGATCGACAGCGGATACAGACTGATGATATTCAACTCGATTTCAGATTTGTTTGAACGCTATAACAAGAATAATGAAGGAGCGTCATCTGTTTTCAGGCTTATACCGTATAAAAAGCTGTCAGCAATGATAATATTCCCGAATTTTATACATAATGAGGAAATAGTTGACGATGTTGTAAAAAAATGTCGTATAAACAAAATTCCCGTTATTACGATTGACAAGGAGCTGGAGGACTGCAGTTGTTTCTCCTTTAATTATTCCGACGCCTTTGAAACTCTTTGCCGTCACGTTATTGAGGAGCATGGTGCGAAAGATGTGTATCTCATAACAGGAACAGAGGGAAATAACTATGCTGAGGAAAGGCGCGCCGCTTATCGCAGGGCGCTGGAAGCAAACGGAATAACTTATGATGAGGATAAAGTAGGTTACGGAAATTTCTGGGAGGGACCTGTAAATGATCTCCTGATGAAGTGGTTCGATATTGAAAAGCGCAGTATCCCTGACGCTATAATATGCGCCAACGACGTAATGGCTATAACTGCCAGCAGTTTTTTGCAAAACCGCGGATATACCGTACCTGATGAGTGTATAATAACAGGATTTGACGGAATTGAACGTTCGAAGATACATATTCCTCCGCTAACAACGTGTATTCAGGACTATAATAAAATGGGCAGATTGATTATTGAAAAAATTAATTCTGCTATCGGGGGAGATATGTCCGCAGTGAGGGCAAGGGTTGAATGTAATGTCATATACTCCAATTCCTGTGGCTGCAGCTGTACACAAACGCCTAATTTCAATATGTCCATACAGCAGCTTATTAATCATATAGAGCTTTCAAATGAACGTCAGACAATGATGTGTTCAGTACAGTCGGCTATGTCTAAAATGACTGATATTAATGAGCTGCCGTCAATAATGATAGATAAATTCAGTTTTAATACAGCGGTGTTTGCAGTCAATAATGATGTTTTTGATCCGCCGCGTTTCGGCTCGGACAGAAAGGGCGAAAACAGTTTCAGCAAAAAGGTAGATATCCTTTGCCAGCGGTATTACTGGTTTGATATTGCTCCGTGTACTATTGAGCTTGAGGAGTTTATTCCGCACCTTGCATTAATGATGAAGCGCAAGGAGCCGATAGTTGTGTGTGCTGTCAATTCTATGGATATGGCGATGGGTTACTGCGTATTCCAGCCTGAAATTGACACAGACGAGTATCAGAAAATACACGCGTTTGTAAATGCTGTCGGAGCAGCTTTAGGAAATTTCCATGGCAGAATACAGATACGTTCAATAAATGAAAGGCTTGTTATGGCGAATGATGAGCTTAGTCTGCTTTCACAGCGTGATTTTATGACAGGACTTTTCAACCGCCGAGGATTTTTTGACAGGCTTAATGATTTGCTGGCGGCGGAAAATCTTGAAAATTCCACAATGGTAATAATATCGGCGGACCTTGATAAGCTGAAATATATCAACGATACCTTTGGTCATATTGAAGGCGATAACGCTATTAGCACCGTAAGCCGCGCTCTTGTCAGCAGCTCTGTTCACGGTGAGATATGCGCAAGATTCGGCGGTGATGAATTTTGCGTTGCGGCTGTGGTAGCCGAGGAAAAAGCAGGTTATTATTTCAACGATTTCAAGGAAAGATTTTGCGATTATCTTTATGATTATAATCGTAAATCCGGCAAGCAGTATATAGTTAATGCAAGTATCGGCTGCTGTGTCGAAAAGATAAATGGCAAGGTTGACATTGAGGGAATGATAAGGATTGCCGATGAAAATATGTATGTTGACAAAATGAAACATAGAAAGAAAAGTGAGTAGGCGGCAGGAAATCCTGCCGCCTATCAAACGTCCTGCACAAAAATAATAATTTAAACAGCTGTGAAATTCATATTTCAGCACTTGTAATTTTCAGCGAAAAATGTTATAATTATAATGTACATGTTTGGAACCCTTATTGTGTATTCATTATTAAGGAGATAAAAATGGAAAAAAATATAAAAAAGATAGAAAACGAAAGCTTTTCTGATGTTATCTGCGGACGAAATCCCGTTATAGAAGCACTTAAATCAGGAACAGCTCTCGATATGATATATATGGACGGAAACGGCGGAAGCCTCAGCGTTATAAGACGGCTTGCAAAGGAAAAGGGTATTCCTGTCAAGGACGTTAAGGAGGATAAGCTGAAAAAACTTTCAGGAGGCGCTTCTCATCAGGGAGTTGCTGCCGTTGGTGCCTGCGGTGAATATGTCACAGTTGAAGATATCCTCGCTGTTTCACAGGAAAAGGGAACTCCTCCTTTTATTATCATATGCGACGAAATTGAAGATCCCCATAATCTGGGCGCTATTATTCGAACAGCAGAAACGTCAGGAGCAGACGGCGTTATTATCCCAAAGCGCAGAAGTGCAGGACTTAACGCTACTGTGTTCAAGACATCGGCAGGTGCGGCAAGTTATGTTCCTGTGGCAAGAGTATCAAATCTTGCGGCAGCAATAGACAAGCTCAAAGAAAACGGCGTATGGATATACGGCACAGATGCAGACGGCACAGACTACAGCGAAACAGATCTGACAGGCAGCTGCGGACTTGTTGTAGGCTCTGAGGGCTTCGGTATAAGCAGGCTTATCAGGGAGAAATGCGACTTTATGATGCGTTTGCCTATGATGGGAAAAATCAATTCCCTTAACGCTTCAGTTGCGGCAGGCATATTTATGTATGAAATTCTCCGTCAGCGGAGAGCGAAAAAGTAATTCGCAGGAGGTAAATATGGCAGACACAAAATTGTCCCTTGAGGACATTCTTGACGAATATAAAGCAAATCCCGATGATACCTCCACATCTAAGGTAGGCAGGGACGATACAAGAAAGATACTTAATTCAACAATTCCCGATCCTGTCAGAGAAACAGCGGAAATACCAAAAGCTGTTTCCCACAGGAAAAATGAGCTTTTCGACAGCAATGAACCAAAGGCTAATCCCGCCAATGAGATACGTCCGGCGGAGCTTTCAACAAAAAAAGCGGCTGTTGCAGGGGACGAGGGAATCACAGAGGTGAAATCCACACATCCGATAGATAATGCTGATGAGGCTGAACTGACTGACGGCTCCTCAAAGATCCGCCCCATGTATGGCTCAACAAGAGCAAGAGAGGCGGAAAAAAGGAAAAAGAAGAAGTGGTTCGGACGGGAAAAGGCACAGCAGACATATACTAAGGAAAAAGCAGCAGGTGAATATATGTATATTCCGCCTGAGGTAAAAAAGAAAAAGCGTACAAGGGACGAGATAATCAACGAGGCGGAGGCTCCCGAAAACAAGAAGTATGTTACAGATATTGTACCGTCGCCGGCAGCGCTGGAGGCTACCCGTCCCATTGAACTTGCTCCCAGAGCAGAAACGACCAACATCGACCTGAGCAGCGTAAGAGCTGCCTCAGAGGAGAGCATTGATGTGCGGATTGCCAGCAATACGGATGAATACACCCGTCAGGCAATGAAAACTAAGCGTACAAAACGTATAGTTGACTTTAACTATTATGGCGATGTTCAGGATGTGGGCAGAGATATTTATGAGCTTATGGGCATACTTAAAACAAGAGTTGCCGTTCTTGCAATGACAGCCTTTTTAAGCGTTTATATAACCATATGCAGCAGATTTAATTTCCCTATAGCTGAATTTCTGAGTATATACCACATACATTCATATCTCATTGTACATCTTCTTCTCGGAGCGCTTTCGCTGTTTTATTCCGCGCCTGTGATAACAAAGGGCTTCAAAAATCTTGTGAAGCTGAAAGCGGACAGCGACTCGATGACCGCAATAACAGCGGCAGCCTGTTTCCTATCCCTGCTTGCTTCATTTCTGCGGACGGATATGGCAAGGGCAGAGCTTATCCATATTTATATGCCCGTGGGTATACTTGCCCTGCTGACAAATGCAGTAGGAAAGTATCTCATACTGAAAAGAGCAAGACGTAATTTTAAATTTGCTTCACGGGATTTTGACCGCCATGCTGTAGTTTATGTAAAAGATGAGGAACGTGCGGAACGTCTTACTCATGGAACTCTCGGTGATTTCCCCATACTTGCAGCAATGCGTCCTACTGACTTTCTCACGGACTTCCTGAGATATACATATTCTGCGGATATTACTGACAGCTTCTGCCGCAGAGCGACACCGTTATGCCTTATAGGTTCTCTTGTAATATCGGTGGTTCTTACATATATCCGTATGAGTACCCTGTTTTCTATAGAGGCATTTGTATTCGGACTTTCCATATTCTCAATGCTGATATGTGCCTGCTCATGTATAGCGCTGCCCTTTGCGGCAAATATTCCTCTTGAAAAGGTTTCAAAGGAAACTATAAAAAATGACGGAATACTTCTTGGCTATCAGAGCGTGGACGACCTTTATGATGTAAATTCAATTCTTATCAAGGCGGAGGATATCTTCCCTGAGGGTACAGTACGTCTTGGCGGAATAAAGGTCTTTTCAAATACAAAGCTTGATGAGGCATTTCTTGACGCTGCAAGTCTTACATATTACGGCGGAAGTCTTATGCAGCAGCTTTTTGCCGATCTTATACATGGCAGGGAGGAACTGCTTTACCCGATTGAAAATTTCTCCTATGAGGATGGAACAGGACTTTGCGGCTGGATAAAGAACAGACGTATTCTCCTCGGAAGCCGTGAGCTTATGGAATCTCACAATATTGAGGGACTTCCCACCAAAACCCGTGAGGCTGAATATTCACAGGGGCATGAGCCTATATATCTTTCTATATCAGGAAATCTTGCGGCGATGTTCGTTGTTGATGTCATTGCAGGCAGAGGTGTCAGAAAATGGGCAGAAAGACTTGTCAGAAAAAAGGTGTGTATGGTAGTTAAGTCTGTTGACAGCTTCATTACAGCTGAAAAAATTGCTAAGGTGTACGGTATACCTGAGGGTATGGTAAAGGTTCTGCCGAAGAAGCTTCATGAGGATTTCGACGCTGAAACGAAAAAATCGGTTCGGTTAAGCGCTTCAATGGCGTGTGCCGGAAAATTCAGCTCAATGGCACAGCTTATACTTGGCATAAAGAGTATACACACTTCAGCAGTAATTGCTCTTATTTTCCAGACAGCGTCAATATTGCTGGGATTTGGCTTATCAATGCTTCTTATACTTTCGAAGGCTTATGAATCAAATTACATCTATATGTCAGCAACAGCAATAATAATATACAATTTGATATGTACCTTGTTCACTTGTCTTGCAGCCGGCTCTAAAAAAAGATAAGCTGCAGGGATAACCTGAAAGGAGTATAATATGTCCGACAGAAATAACACAGACAATCAGGATACAAACACAATATATATTCCTCGTGAGGCGCGCAGCGTTCAGTCGCCTCAGAAACCGCTGAGGAGAGTTCAGCAAAATCCTCCGCAGTATGGGGGACAGCAGTACAGCGGCCAGCCAATGCAAAACCCTCCGCAGTATGGGGAACAGCAGAACAGTGGTCAGCCAGTGCAAAACCCTCCGCAGTATGGAGGACAGCAGTACAGCGGTCAGCCAATGCAAAACCCTCCGCAGTATGGTGGGCATCAGTACAGCGGTCAGCCAATGCAAAACCCTCCGCAGTATGGGGGACAGCAGTACAGCGGTCAGCCATATGATAACGGATATTATTACAATGAGCCGCCGAGGAATTATCCGCCAAACAGCGGAAAAAAGCCGTCAAAGAGTAATGGCGGCAGAAACGGAAATTCTCCGCAGAAAAAGAAAAAACGCAGGAAAAAAAGTCCGTTGGGTAAATTTTTCGGCAGATTTATAAAAACGCTGCTGATAATATTTCTGATTATTTTTGGTATGTATTCCTGCACCTCACTTCTTCTGATAAATAAGATGGACTACGTTGGAACAGGCAGCAGAAGCCGCCGAAGCGATGCTCTTTCACGGAGCTATGTCACAAATGTCCTGCTTATCGGAACGGACGGCAGAACTGCCGATGAGGCTGCAAGGTCTGATACAATGATAATCGCCTCCATAAACAGCAAAACAAACGAAGTGAGCCTTATTTCACTTATGCGTGACTGCTATGTGGAAATACCTGATTATGGCTGTAATAAGCTGAATGCGGCGTATACTTTTGGCGGTGCAGAGCTGCTTATGGATACCATTGAGCATAATTTTGGTATAGCGATCGAAGATTATGTGTCGGTGAATTTTGTTTCCTTTGCAAATATTGTTGACAGCGTTGGCGGAATTGATATTGAAATATCCGATGCAGAGGCGCGGGAGATCAACACTATTATGCAGGCTGAGGTCAACAGCATTATGGGCGATGATGTCCTTGACGATCTTCTTGACAGCGGCGGTGAGCTTCATCTCAACGGTAAGCAGGCACTATCCTACGCCCGTATCAGATATATCGGAAATGCTGATTTTGAGCGTACAGAGCGTCAGCGCAGGGTGATCGAGCTTGTGATGAACAAGGTGAAAACGCTTAATCCCACAATGCTTACAAGCGTTGCAACAAGTGTGCTGCCCGGTGTTGAAACAAATATGACCACAGGGGAGCTGTATATGCTTTCACTCAAAGCTCCGTTTATCGTCGGCTATGAGCGTCAGCAGCTGCAAATTCCTGCTGAGGGGACGTATTACGGCGAATACAGGGATTGCGGTGATTCTCTTATTGTGGATTTCAATGCGAATTATGACTTGATTTATGAAACAGCATATAATACCAATCCCTGAAACAGCAGTAGACAAATCTAATGGCATAAATGCCGTATGTCATCGTTGGACATCCTCACCATACGACAGTATGCTTTCGTCGTCCGCCTTGACATACATCATTTCTGCTCATCATCTTTGTCTACTAACATTTTAGGGATTGGTAT
>JAGAMB010000024.1 GCA_017624895.1 Ruminococcus sp.
CTGAAACTCGATGCAATGTCACCTGTTGACTACCGTCTCGCCAAAGCTGCATAACGCAACAAAGCGACCAAGCTTGCCGCTTAGTCGCTTTGCATAAATTTTCTTTTAAATCTTTGTCTAACTTTTTGGGGTCAATTCATCCCCAAGCGTCCTTTTTTATATTTACCAGAAAAAATGTTTCAATCTATGATAACGAGCTTCTTCATCTTCTGTAAGCTCTATTTCCCCCAATTCCTCTCGAATCATAAGTGACGGTACATTAAGATATTCTACAAATTCATCATCCAAATTCACAGTCACATAATAGGCTTTTCTTACATCTAACTCACCTGAGCGCACACCATAAAGAACCGCATCAGCTGACATATCATAAATTTCATCAGTATCAAGTTCATCAAGATAACCTGCTTTATACATCTCAATATTGTACTTTGCAATGATATAATCGGGACTGCTGAAGCAGAGAACAGCAAACATTACTGTAAACACTCCTGCAAACCAGGCTGAGAATTTCATTTCAAACTTAAACTGCTTCACAATAATCAGCACAAACATCAGCGCACATAGGATCATAAACCACATTGTATAAAATCTGAGGCGAGTAAGTCCGTATTCTGAGATATACATCACCATTTTGCTGATTGCAACAGCAATGAGAATAATTGTGGAAAAGCTAAGTGTAAGAGTGTAAAATTTAAGGGCAGCAGGCTTATTTTTACCGCTTTTCTGTGATAAGAAGCTGATGAACGTGATTATAGCCAAGTTTATGATTGTTACACCGCAAAGCTCAAAAAATCCGCGTCTTGCATATTCGGAGTAGCTATAGCCCTCAGGGAGATTTCCCGAAAAAGCAGAGAGGAAATAGCTGCCCTGAGTAAAGAAGAATATTACATAGAGCAAAAGGACAGGCGTAACAGCAGTATAAAGCACCATATTCGGTATAACCTTTGCATTTTTTATACGAAACTCGCACAAATCTGCATCAAGCACATTAAGAGTATCACGTTTGCTGTTAGTGTAAAGCATACCATAAAAATAAAAGCCGCAGGGAATAGATACCATAAAGTGGAAAAATATCTCAAAGCCATTTTCTGAAAAGGTGTTCATGAAAATATTGCTCATAACCTCCTCCATACCCTTGTCGGCGGATATCAGAAGCATCGCAACAATAAATGTCACAGGAACAGTCATAAGAAGTCCAAGGATAATATACTTTATATTTCCTGCTGATTTTGATTCACCTACTGCTGATTTAACAGCTAAAGCCTCAGCACCATAATCCAGAAACGGAAATTCAAAAATAGCTTTTATAAGCGCAATGGGAAGATACTTTTCAATCTCCTTTTTTCCCTCTGCTGCAGAATATACAAAATATGCCCCTGCAATAAGAAGAAATACGCTAACGAGAAATTTTATAAATCCGTTATCTGTAATTGAAAAAACAAAAGAAAACAGATATAGCACAGTGGCGATAACTTTGTTTATGGCTGCAAATCGACACCCCTGCTTTTTAAGAAATACTATGGAAGCCGTAATAATCACAATATTTACAGCCGTTGAAATAAAGCCTGCAGGATTGAATATCTGAAATTCAACCCACAGAAAAGCAAGAACAGCAGCAAAAAAAGCATAAATCTTCTCAGTTTTGCTGAAACTTCTTTCATTCACAATATCATCTGAAATAACATCGTTAATAACTTCTTCATTTGAATTGATAAATGCTGACTCATTCATATAGAACACTCCTATCGTGTTCTGTTACTGCACCTCAGGCTTTCTGAATTCAAGTATATCCCCTGGCTGACATTCAAGTATTTCGCAGATTTTCTCCAGCGTTGAGAAACGTACAGCCTTTGCCTTACCAGTTTTCAATATTGAAAGATTAGCCGTTGTTATACCAACCTTTTCTGCAAGCTCCTGTGATGACATTTTACGTTTCGCCATCATAACATCAAGATTCACAATAATCGGCATTACCTTTACCTCCTCATATTGTAAAATCGTTTTCTGATTTTATCTCCACAGCCTTTTCAAACACGTTTTTCAGAACACGCATAATAAGCCCAAGCATTAATGCCATAACGGCAGGCATAGCAAAAATATAGCGCCAAAGGCAGAGAATGAAGAAATCCCCAGCTGCTAAAATACAACACCATGAAATTACACGGAGACACGTTATATTTGAGCTGTTGAAAACTATTTCCTTGTTGATGTTATCCAGCAGCTTGTGCAGAAAAAACAACGCTAAAAGGGCAAGTGCAACCGCTGCATAAAGACCTATGCAGAAAGGAATAGATATATCACCTTTAAAAATTCCAAGCGGCTCAGAAATATGCTCGTAAAATTCCACTATAAACGGCAGAACACAAGCAATCATAACGAACACAGCCGCCACAACAACGGTCAGTATCCTTGACAGTAACAGAGATTTAGTTTTAGTCCACATAAAATAGAGCTCCTTTATGTTTCTGAATATAGTATAACACATAATTTATCATTTGTCAACACCTTTTTATCGAAAAACAATATTTTTTTGTTGTTACCCATTTAACAGGTATAAACAAAGGCGAGCATTGCCCGCCTATATACGATATATATTGTTTTGTCCAATAGCTAAAGGCTAACAGCTAAAAGCTTTATCACAATATATCAGCAATATCAAGCACAAGTCTTTCGGATTTCTCCCAGCCAAGACAGGGATCGGTAATTGACTTTCCATAGACGTCCTCACCGATTTTCTGACAGCCGTCCTCGATGTAGCTCTCAATCATAAGTCCCTTTACAAGCTTCTTTATATCCTCGCTGTGACGCATACTATGAAGTATCTCCTTAGAAATACGCACCTGTTCAAGATACTGCTTACCCGAATTTGCATGATTTGTATCAACGATAATAGCAGGATTTTTCAAATCCTTTTCAGCGTATGTCTGTGCAAGACGATATAAATCTTCAAAGTGATAGTTGGGGAAAGACTGCCCTCTGTCGTTAACATAGCCACGGAGAATTGCGTGAGCATATGGATTTCCGTCACTCTTTGCCTCGTGTCCGCGATACATAAAAGCATGGGAGTGCTGAGCAGCTGTAATAGCATTCATCATTACGGAAATATCACCGCTGGTAGGATTTTTCATACCAACAGGAATTGATACTCCGCTTGATACAAGACGATGCTGCTGATTTTCAACAGAACGTGCGCCGATTGCTACATAAGCAAGAATATCATCAAGATAGCTGTAATTTTCCGGATAGAGCATCTCATCTGCCGCTGTGAAGCCTGTCTCCGCAAGAGCTTTGATATGAAGGTTTCTTACAGCAACAATACCGCTTGCAAGGTCTGGCATAGCTGTAGGATTAGGCTGATGAAGCATTCCCTTGTAGCCGTCACCTGTGGTACGTGGCTTACCTGTGTAAATTCTTGGGATAATGAGAACTTTATCCTTTACCTTTTCCTGCAAACCGCGAAGTCTTGTGATATAGTCGATTACAGGTTCTTCCGAGTCTGCTGAGCAAGGTCCTATAATAAGGATAAACTTATCGGATTCTCCACGGAAAACAGCCTTTATTTCCTCGTCACGCTGTGCCTTGACTGCTGCAAGCTCAGGAGAAATAGGGTGTTCTTTCTTAATCTCTGATGGCTTTGGAAGCTCTCTGATAAAATTCATTGGCATAAAAATCAATCCTTTTCTTTTAATTTATCTGATCCGAATTTCTGACTGTACAAATCAATGAGTGTGAGAGCAGTTATGCTGTCAACAACAACTCTTGCACGGTGAACGATTGCCGGATCGTGCCGTCCTTGTATCTGAAGCGTCGTATTTTCGCCGTTTCTCATATCAATCGTCTGCTGCTCTTTATAAATTGACGGAGTAGGCTTCACAGCACATCGGAACATAATAGGCATACCATTGGTGATACCGCCTAAAATACCTCCGCAGTTATTTGTAGCTGTGCGAATCTCCCCGTTTTCATTTATAAATGCATCATTTGCCTGACTGCCTCTCATATCGGCATAAGCAAAACCTGCACCAAATTCAACGCCTTTTACAGCAGGAATACTGAAAAGTGCATGGGAAAGCATACTTTCAACCGTATCAAACCATGGCTCGCCAAGACCGGCAGGCATACCATAAACAGCCGTTTCAAGGCAGCCGCCAACGCTGTCGCCCTCAGACTTAGCCGCCATTATAGCCGCTTTCATCTTATCCTCTGCTGAGGGATCAAGTACGGCAAATTCTCTGCCGTCAAGATAGTCTATATCCTCTTTGATACTTTCAAAGCTGCGGTCATAAGCTCCGCCGCAGGATAAAATATGCGTACCGATTGTTATACCATTTTCTTTAAGAGCAGCTATAGCAACTGCACCTGCCGCAACGATACCTGCTGTGATACGTCCGGAAAAATGTCCGCCGCCGCGGAAATCCTGAAATCCGCCATATTTCACATCAGCGGTATAATCAGCGTGACCGGGACGGGCTTTATAGGCAAGCTCACCGTAATCGCGGCTTCTTGTATCCTGATTTTCAATAATAAAAGTTATGGGAGTACCTGTTGTTCTTCCATTGAAAACTCCGCTGACGATTTTCACCTCATCGGCTTCCTTTCGCGGAGTAGAAATTGCTCCCACGGATTTTCTCAGGCTCATTTGACGGGCAATAAATTCCTCATCAACAGCTATACCTGCAGGCATACCGTCGAGAACAGCACCGATAGCCGTACCATGACTTTCACCGAATACAGTTACAGCAATTTCCGAGCCAAATGTATTTTTCAATTTATTTCAACTCCTTTAAAGTAATAGGTGTTCCAAATAATTATACATCAATATCACGCTGTTGTCAAGAAAAAAATTGCTTTGCTCCAATAATACTAATCCCTGAAACAACAGTAGACAAATCTAATGGCATAAATGCCGTATGTCATCGTTGGACATCCTCACCATACGGCAGTATGCTTTCGTCGTCCGCCTTGACGTACATCATTTTTGCTCATCATCTTTGTCTACTATTGCTCCACCAATTATACCTTGCCAAAAAGACGAAAGCAGAAAGGAAATTTATCAAGGAAGAAAAACACAGGAATACTGTCGTATTTCAAGTTTTTCTGACACAGAGAAATTTTCTTTGTGCCGAGTATTTGATGGCAA
>JAGAMB010000025.1 GCA_017624895.1 Ruminococcus sp.
TAATTTATGCTCATATGACCGCTCGAAAAAGTCAGGTCACACAAAAGAAAAAAGTCGGGAAAAGGGGGTAGGTGACGGAAAGAGAGTTCCAGAGGGAAAACCAGAGGAAGGGGGAGAATTCCTGACTTTTGTGCCAGTTTTTTCTTCTCCCCCTTCCTATGGTTGTCCCTTTGGTTGAGTTATAATTGCAATATACTCAAATACTTCAACAGAACGAAAAATCTGCAACGTAATGTAAAGTTTTAAGTGTTACAACGTACTACACAGAATTACGGTTTCCGATAAATTCACCGCACCCAAAACTAACGGCGAGGCACTTTAAATTATAAATTATACACAATAATTACGCATTACGCATTATAAAAAAATCCTCCTCTCCGAAAAAATCAGAGAGGGAGATTTCATTATTTATCAGCCGGATTTTCTGCTCACGGCGGAGCTTTTTTATTGCACATTCAAGCTTTGAAGCATCGCTTCTGCCCTTGCAGCTCCACACCGCCATTATTTCCTCAGGAGGGTTTGCACGGGTGAACTTCGCACCCTTTTTACCCTCGGAATGTTCGGAAAACCGTCGTGCTATATCCGTGGTAATGCCCGTGTAGAGCCGTCCGCCGCGGCATTTTATGATATAAACAAAATATTCTTTGCTCACTTCTGCTTTATTCTGAACGCGCTGTTGCTGATTTTTGAAGCGTCAAAGCCTTTTTTCTCACGCTTTTCACGGCGGGGCTTATTCTGCTTTTTCTGCTCCTTTTTCTGCTGCTCTTTCTTTTCAGCCTCATCATCAAGGCGCATAGTAAGCGCAATTCTGTTACGCTTTACGTCAACCTCAAGTACGCGTACCTTTACGATCTCGCCAACCTTTACAGCTTCAAGAGGATGCTTGATGTATCTGCTGCATATCTGTGAAATGTGAACAAGTCCGTCCTCGTGAACACCGATATCTACAAATGCACCGAAATCAATGATGTTGCGGACAGTTCCAACAAGCTCCATACCGGGCTTTAAATCCTTGATTTCCATAACATCGCCGCTTCTGAGAAGTGGAGGAGGAAGCTCGTCACGGAGATCGCGTCCCGGCTTTTTAAGCTCCCCGATGATATCGGTGAGTGTGGGTACGCCAATGCCCAGCTTTTCACTTACGCTGTTGATATTTACGCTGTCAGATACAGATATACCGCCGCCTGCAACGTCTGCAAGAGTAAATCCGCTTTCGTTGATGAGAGCTTCGGCAGCCTTATAGCTTTCGGGATGAACAGCTGTATTGTCAAGAGGATTTTTTCCGTCACGTACACGGAGGAAGCCTGCACACTGCTCAAATGCCTTTTTGCCAAGCTTCGGAACCTTCATAAGCTCTTTTCTGTCGGTAAATCTGCCGTTTTCCTCACGGTATGCCACGATATTCTTTGCAACAGCCGAGTTGATACCTGCAACATATGAAAGAAGCGAATGTGAAGCTGTATTAAGGTCAACACCAACAGAGTTTACGCAATCCTCAACAACGCCTGAAAGAGCGTCGCTCATACGTGCCTGCGGCATATCGTGCTGATACTGTCCTACACCGATAGCCTTCGGCTCGATTTTTACAAGCTCAGCAAGAGGATCCTGCAAACGTCTTGCAATAGATACGGCACTTCTCAATGATACGTCGTAATCAGGAAATTCCTCTGCTGCAAGCTTTGAAGCGGAATAAACGGAAGCTCCTGCCTCGCTTACAACGATATAGCTTACTTTCTGAGGAATCTCGCTGATTACCTCAGCTGCGAACTGCTCAGTTTCACGGGAAGCTGTACCGTTTCCGATAGAAATTGTTGTTACGTTGTGCTTTTCAATAAGCTCCTTGATGATCTTCTTCGAAAGCGCAATATTTGTCTTTGGACCGGGTGTGCAGTATACTACGTTAGTATCAAGCACCTTTCCTGTAGCGTCAATAACCGCAACCTTACAGCCTGTGCGGTAGCCAGGGTCAAGTCCGAGGATAACGCTGTTTTTAAGCGGCGGCTGGAGGAGAAGCTGACGGAGATTTGAAGCAAATACCTTGATTGACTCCTCAGCGGCATTAGCTGTCATTTCGGAACGTATCTCACGCTCGATAGATGGGAAAATAAGTCTTTTGTAGCCGTCCTCTGCTGCTGCACGTACAAGCTCTCCGCAGGCATTGTTAGCCTTTATGTACTTGCTGAAAATTATATCTGTAGCAACTGATTCGTCAAGAACTATCGAAACCTTTAAGAAGCCTTCCTTTTCGCCTCTGTCAAGGGCAAGAACACGATGATTTGCTACGCTTGACACAGCCTCGGAGTATTCGTAATAATTGGTGTAAACGCTTTCAGCCTCAGCGTCAGATGCCTTTGAGGTTATAGTACCCTTGTCGTTGGCAGCGGCACGGAGCTTTTTACGCAGCTCTGCATCGTCGGAGATATCCTCAGCGATAATATCCATAGCACCCTGAATAGCAGCGGCAGCGTCGGGAACCTCTTTTTCTTCGCTTACAAAAGCGGCAGCCTCAGCTTCGGGATCTGTTGAATTTTCCTGCGCCATAAGTATAACAGCGAGAGGTTCAAGTCCCTTTTCACGGGCAATGCTTGCACGAGTACGTCTTTTGGGCTTGAACGGACGATAGATATCCTCAACCTCAACAAGAGTAACAGCGGCAGCGATAGCGTTTTCAATTTCGGGAGTCATCTTTTCCTGTTCTGTAATCGCTGTGCGGACTTCCTCCTTGCGCTTTTCAAGGTTGCGGAGGTATGTCAGTCTGTCGGAAAGCTCACGGAGGATCTGGTCGTCCAGAGAGCCTGTGACTTCCTTTCTGTATCGGGCGATAAATGGGATCGTAGCGCCCTCGTCAATGAGATTGACTGTGTTGTCAACCTGCTCCTGTCTGAGTGAAAATTCCTGTGCAAGTGTTTTATTGATATCCATTTTATTTATCCTTCCTTTTATAGATTATCAGCAGTACGGTTTATTCTGTCAACCCATGAAAACAGAGTTTTAGCGATATCCCTGTAAACTGTGATGTTATTTTTTTCATTGAGAACCTCGTGACGCATATTGTCGAAAAGGCGGTGAGATATACTTTCATAGCCTGTTTTGCGGAGTTTATCCACAGCCTTGAAAAATTTCTTTTCCGAAAGCATAACAGGATCCTTTTTGCCTGATATGAAGCGTATGGGGAGCTGGGGAGATTTAACATTCCAGCCTCTTTTGCTGTATGCTTCTTTTAAAAGATAGAGCAGAGCTTCATATCCGCTTAGTGTATAAATAAAGTTGGAAAGGGGATTTGAGTTGAATTCCTCAACTACCTCCTTTCGGCTGCATATCCACGAATGGGGAACGCTGCCGAAGCCCCTGTTGAATACTTTTTCCGCAGCAGCCTCAACCTTATCAATATGGTTGCGAACATCTCCACCCTTTGAAATAGCAGAGCCGATAGCTCTCACAGGGGCGCAGAAAGCGCTGTATGCAGGAGTGCCGAGGAGAATAAGACCGTCGATACTGCTGTCATTCTCTTTGAGAAAGCACCTTGCACCGAGCGAACCCATACTGTGGGCTATCATAAAGCAGGGGAGCTGTGGGAACGCTTCACGGACGATATTGTTAAACTGTACTATATCAGCAACGAAGCCTTCGCCGCCGTTTTCGTACATAAAGCCGATATCCTTTTCGTCAGCAACGCTGTGACCGTGACCGCGGTTATCATGGATAACCGAAATAAAGCCTTGTTCAGCGAGGTAGTCCATAAAATCGAAATATCTTTCCTTGTATTCGTTCATACCGTGAATAATCTGAACAACGCCGTAAACCTCACCGATGGGGACAGCGGCAGAAGCTGATATGCCCAGCCCGTCAAAATCCGATATAAAACTTAAATCCTTTAATTCTGCATTTATCATAAATTCACCTTTAACTTGAAAACATAGAGGCCATAAAAGTATACCTTACTATTTTAACATATTATTATAGAAAATGCAAGTTTTTTATAAGGGTGATAAAAAAATATCCGAAAAATTCCTCGGATTTTAAGATTATTTTAAGACAAATGCCGTATAATCAAGGTATAAAGAGAGCGATAGTATACCCGAAATTTTTTATAAAGGAGTTTTTAATATGAAAAAATTAAAACTGTTAACAGGTTTTTCTTCAGCTGTAATCGCGGCAGCAGCACTTTCACTTACCGCATTATCGGTACAGGCTGCTGATACAATTTACGGCGATGCTAACTGTGACGGCGTTGTTACTATGGCTGACGCTGCCTCGATTTTTCAGAGCATAGGCAATCCTGATAAATATTCCCTCTCTGAAAGCGGAAAGAACAATGCTGATGTAAGCAACCGCGGCGATGGTATTACAGCTGCAGATGCCATTTCTGTTCAGAAGTACAATGCAAAGATCATAACAGAGCTGCCTGAATCATGGAAGGACGGACAGGGTACAGTTGATCCCGTTGCATCTAAGACGATGATACATCTCAACGGTGCATCTGCAACAATTGAGGGCGACTATGCCGAGGTCAACGGCGGTGTTATCACTATAAGCCATTCAGGTGAATTTTGGATTGACGGTACTCTTGAGGACGGTCAGATTAACGTAAATATTGCAGACGAGGCTGCTGACGCTGAAACTGTTAAAATCTTCCTCAACGGAGCAAATATTACAGGCAAGACTGCTCCTGCAATTGTTGTAACAAATGCGGAGAATACTTCTGTTAATATCGTTGACGGCACAGAAAATACGATCACAGACGGCGATACAGCTTATGCAGGCGATTGGCTTGGCGCGGCTGTAATCGAGGCTAAGGACGATATCACTTTCAAGGGCGGCGAAAAGGGAACAGGCGTGTTAACAATTACAGCAAACACACAGGACGCTGTTGTATGTAATAATGATATCAAGTTCACAGGCGGTACTGTAAATATTGATACCCTCAATGCCACAGATAAGACAAATGCTGTTAACGGCAAGACTTCCGTAACTGTAAAGGATACGGCTGTTCTCAACATCGACGCAGAGGGCGACGGTCTGAAATCCTCAAAGGGCGATGTTGCCGTAGAGGGCGGTACAGTGACTATAAAGGCTGGAAATGACGCTGTACAGGCTGAAACTACTATTGATATTTCAGGGGGAACTCTTACCGCAGGCGGTGACAGAGGTCTTACTGCTGTTGGCGGCTTGAATATCACAGGTGGCAAGGTTGCGGCTACAGCTACGGATAATCAGGTTGATACAACGCTTATGACAGGCACAACACAGAATACGCTTATTCTCAATTGTGTTGATTCAACTGAAACTGACGGCTGTTGGAAAAAGGCTAATTCCTTCGGTGGATTTGAGTTTACAAAGAAGTATAAATACGTTCTGCTCAGCTCTCCCGACTATACAACAGGCAAGGAATTGTCATTCACAAACGTATCAAACAGCTCAGCTGTTATGCACAGCAGTGTTAATTTTAAATTTGCTGTATCAGCAGTTCTCAATACTTTCAACGAGGTTAATCCCTCTGCGGCAGTTCCTCCCACAGATACAGGCACAGACACACCTGCACCTGCTGACGGCTATAGTATAACTCTTAACGGCACTTCAATCCTCTCCGACGCTCCTGCTGATATTGCTTCATCGGCTGACGGTAAGCTTACAATAACTCAGCCCGGCACATTTGCTGTATCAGGTGCAGCTAAGGACGTTCAGATATATATTGACGTTGACAAGACAGCATATCCTGAAGGTGTTGTTCAGCTCGACTTTATGGGAGCTGATATTTCAAACAGCAAAACTTCTCCGATTTACGTCAATTCTATCGGTGATGAGGTGCAGATAGTTGCAAAGGCTGGCACTGAAAATATAATCTCTGACGGTACTGCACATACCGAAAGCTACACAAACAGTGACGGCGAAACCGTTACCGTTGAGGGTGCAATCTTCTCTAAAGATGACCTTAAAATTAAAGGCTCAGGCACTCTCACGGTTAACGGCAACGTTTCAGACGCTGTTGTGTGCAAGAACGATTTGAAAATCTACAACGGTACTATTATTGTAAATGCCATTGACGACGGTTTGAGAGGCAAGGACAGCGTTACTGTTGGAAATTCCGCAGATACAGACTTTTCTGCTCTTAATCTCACCGTGAATACAACTCAGGGTGACGGTATCAAGTCCACGGGAACTGACGCTTCAACAGCTGATAAGGCTTACGGAAATGTCACGATCAACGGCGGTACACTTGATATTAACTCCCACGCTGACGGTATACAGGGCGAACAGAGCGTTGTCATAAACGGCGGTACTATTGACATTTACACCTACGAGGGAGCAGGCTTCTCAGGTACTGTTTCAGGCAATACAGGGGGCTGGGGAGGAAGTTCTTCTACAGCATCTCCCGACGTTTCCGCAAAGGGCATAAAGGCAGTAGGTCTTTACGATTCCGCAGGTACAACATGGCAGAGTGTGGGAGATATCACAATTAACGGCGGTATGATTACTGTTGATTCCTCAGACGACGCTATCCATTGCGGCGGAAGTATGAATCTTTCAGGCGGCATTATGAAGCTTGCTACAGCAGATGATGGTGTTCATTCCGACCATAATGTTACAATCGGACAGGGCAGCGCCAATGTATTTGACGATGTGCAGATTATTGTATCAAAGGGTTATGAGGGCATCGAGGGACTCAATATCACCATGAACAGCGGAACTGTTATCTGCAACACAACCGATGACGGTTTCAATGCAGCCGGCGGTGCTGACGGTTCAGGCTCAGGAAATAATATGGGCTGGCGGCCGGGAAATATGGGCGGCGGAACAAGCGGCGGCAGCTATTCCCTTAACCTTAAAGGCGGATTTGCCCTTGTGAACGTAACTGACGGTGACCATGACGGCTTCGACTCTAACGGCTCTCTCACTATATCAGGCGGATATTGCGTAACAAACGGAAATGAAGCCTTTGATTGTGACGGTACAAAGAGCTGTACAGGCGGCATATGGGTAGAAAATACAGGCTCAGGCGGCATGGGCGGCGGCATGGGCGGCATGGGCGGCGGAAGCCTTACTGCATCTGTCAGCGCAAGCGGTTCAGCAAGCAAGGGTACAAGAGTATCACTTGTGGGTAATGACGGAAATGTTATTGTTTCCTTTATTGCAGGCAAAAATGTCAGCAACTTCAAGGCCGGCGGTTCAAACGTAAGCGGAAAATTCTACACAGGCGGCGAATTAAGCGGTTCAACATATTTCCAGAATGTTGATGATTCACAGCTCGCAGCATACGGCGGAACTCTTACAGGCGGCACAGCTTTAAATAATTAAGAATTAAGAGTTAAGAATTAAGAATAATACATCTTTGTCTACTAACATTTTAGGGATTGGTATTACAACATACTACACGGAAAAATGTAAAATATTGAAATAACTACTTATTCTACAGACTGAGGGACACGGTGCGCCGTGTCCCTTTTTACAGGCGCAGACCGATTTTCGTGTAATTTTTTCAAAAGCACTTGAAATATTATCAATACTGTGATATAATAAAGTGTAAAGATTTGTACAGCAGATGCTTACAATCAAAAAAATTATGGAATGAGGTTTTGAATAATGCCTGCTAATATTGTAGTTGGAACACAATGGGGAGATGAGGGAAAGGGAAAAATCATTGATATCATTTCCTCTCGTGCAGATGTTGTTGTACGTTCACAGGGCGGTAACAACGCAGGTCACACAGTTGTAAATAACGGAGAGGTTTATAAGCTTCACCTTATCCCGTCCGGTATTCTCTATGAGAACACACTCTGTCTTATCGGTGCCGGAGTTGTACTTGATCCTAAGGATTTCATCGGTGAGCTTGATGGACTTGAAGCAAGAGGAATTTCCACAGCTTCTCTTAAAATTGATCCCAGAGCTCATGTTGTTATGCCATGGCACATCACTCTTGACGGTCTTTCAGAGGCTTTCAGAGGCGGTAAGGATATCGGTACAACAAAAAGAGGTATCGGTCCTACATATATGGACAAGTATGAGAGATGCGGTATAAGAATGTATGACCTGATTCACCCTGAGGTGCTTGCAGAGAAAATTCAGGCTACAGGAAAACTTAAAAATAAAATCATAACAGAGGTTTACGGCGGAGAAGCTTTCGACCTTGACGCTGTAACAGCCGAATATATCGAGTACGGCAAAAGACTTGCTCCATATGTGGACGACGTTTCTGTACTCACATTCGAGGCTGACAAGGCAGGAAAGACAATTATGTTCGAGGGCGCTCAGGCTACACTTCTTGACATCGACTTCGGTACATATCCTTATGTTACATCATCACACCCACTTTCAGCAGGTGTGTGCGTAGGTACAGGCATAGGCCCGAAGATGATTACAAATATCATCGGTGTTGCAAAGGCTTACACAACAAGAGTAGGAAAGGGACCTTTCCCAACAGAGCTTGACGATGAGATCGGCGACCAGATAAGAAATATTGGCGGCGAGTTCGGTACTACAACAGGCAGACCAAGACGTACAGGCTGGTTTGATGCAGTTATCGTGCGTCATTCAGTAAGAGTAAACGGTCTTGACAGCCTTGCTATCAACAAGCTTGATACTCTTGCAAATATCGACACATTAAAGATATGTGTTGCTTATCAGAAGCCTGATGGTACAGTTACAGAGCATTTCCCTGCTGCTCTTGAGGATCTTGAGGGCTGCACTCCTGTTTATGAGGAGTTCCCCGGATTTACCGAGGATATTTCAGCTTGCAAGAGCTTTGATGAGCTTCCCGAAAACTGCAAGAAGTATATCGCTCGTCTTGAGGAGCTTGTAGGCTGTAAGGTAAGCATGGTCGGCACAGGTCCTGACAGAACACAGATACTTGAAAGATAATCATTAACTATCAGAAAACACCCTGATCGAACAGGAGTGATTTATATGAAGCTTTTGAAGGGTTTATTATCCGCAGCGCTGGCTGTAATGCTGACAGCTGCTCCGATTTCTGTGAATGCCTCGGCATTTTCAATAAGGACTGATCTTTCTCTTACTGCTGAGTGCGGCAGCGGAAGCAGCAATTTCGATTCCGTTGAAGCAGCTGCCATATATGTAAGGGACTGCATCAGAAACAGAGATAATACGATCAAATTTTCACTTCCCATCAGATATGACTTTGAGGAGGCATTTCATAGCATCATACTTCAGGCTGTTGATGAAACCTACAGCGGCAGCGAGGGCGATTACATTAAATATGTTCTGAAAAGCATTGAATGTAAAGGCGGCTATGATGGTGTGAACTATTACTACACCATCAATATGAACTATTATACCAATGCTGAACAGGAAAGGTATGTTGACGGGAGGGTAAGTGAAATTCTTTCCTCCCTCGACCTTGACGGCAAGGATGATTACGCTAAGATCTCTGCAATATATGAATATATCATAAATAATGTGAAGTATGATTATTCCGATGACGAAAGCAATAAAGCGCGTTTTACTGCATATGGCGCTCTTTATAACGGCAAGGCTGTATGCCAGGGATTTTCTCAGCTTTTCTACCGTATGGCAAAGGAGCTGGGGCTGTCCTGCCGCATTATTTCGGGAACTGCTGACGGCGGTCACGCATGGAATATCGTTGCTGTTGACGGTATCTACTATTATGTGGATACAACGTGGGATATCTTCAATTCAGATATATCTGACTGTGATTATTTTATGAGGGGCAGCCTTGATTTTGATGAGGCAGACAGAACGACTCCTCATATTGCTTCCGGTAAGGACCCGAAAAACTTTCTGATAACAGATTTTACTTCAGCGGAATTCAAGGCTGCATATCCTGTGTCGGATTATGCCTATGACGCTGAGAAAAAGCAGATCGGCTATGTTCTCGGCGATGTAAACAGCGATGGTGTGGTCGATTCCGCAGACGCTTCGGAAATCCTTAACGGCTATGCAATGATTTCTATATATAATTATAGCGGTATGACGGCAGCACAGGAACTTGCAGCTGATGTTGACCGCAGTAAAAGCATTGATTCCTCCGACGCGTCGGCTGTATTGGATTACTATGGATATGTTTCTACAGGAGGGAAGCTTTCCCTTGAAGAATACAATAAGAAGGTGAAATAATGAACGATGAAAATATTTACGGCGGTTCAGCACCGGTACTTGATGATATTGAGTATACTGCACCTGCACCAAAAAAAGGCGGCCCTACAGGGGTAACTGCACCTGTACTTGATGATATGGACTCATATGTTCCGCCGACAGCACAGAAAAAAGGCGCTCCAACAGGAGTTTCAGCACCTGTACTCGATGACGATTCTGCGCCTTATGAGGCAAGGAAGCAGGAAGTAAAAATTATGACTGATGAGGAGCTGATTGCCACATTCACTCCTGAACAGCTTGAAACTTACAATAAATTCCCGGAAGAAAACCGCGCAAGAGTTCTTGAACAGCTGAGAAAACAGCTTGGAGTTGAAGCTCCTCCCGTGGAAATAACTGCTCCTGTTCTGGACGATGATAATTATACACCTCCCGTTAAGGAGGAAGCAAGTGCACCGCCGCAGCCTACTGAGGAAATAAAGGCTCCCATTCTTGATGATGCTCCGGAAACTCCTGTATATAAACCTAAATATGTTGATGAGGATCTTGAGCGAGCAAAGCGTGAGGCGGCAGTAAAGGCGGTATCAGGACAGCTTGTCACAGATCAGAAGGATCCGAAGGAAAGCCTTAGAAAAATGCTTGCACTTAAAGAAGAACAGCGCCGCGCGGCAGCTGCAAAGGGCTTTAAGCTGTGTTTTGTCATAGCTGCAATAGGTGTTGTTGCAGGAGTTTTGTTCTATCTCCTTTACAGCGGATCACTCGGACTTTCCTACAAGGACGGACTTGACGGCTTTGCCGCTAAGCTGAAGGATGGTTCACTTTATATAGCAGCTGCAATGGTAGTATCCGGACTTACACTTGCTACAGGTGTTGGCTTCCTTAAAAGCCTTACAACTGTTATATATCTGATTTCGGGTATACTTCAGATATTCCCCGGAATAATTATGATACCGCAGCACAATGGAAACCTTGCGCTTATCATCGGACTTTATGTTTTGTCCCTTGCAGCCACTATTGCTGTATTCTTTATGATGACAGGCTCGGAGGCAGTAGGAGCGTACTTCAGCAAGGGCAGCAGTAAGTCGTCAGAATATTCCACAACAAATTCATCAAAAGATTTCACATAATTTACATAAAAATCACTTGACAAACGGTGAAAAATATAGTATAATAAACGTACGGCGTGAATATTAAATATATTCAAATGGGGTTAGCCGTCCGAAAAAAATTTTTTTACATGAAACAGGAGGATTAAAAAATGGGAGTATTCAGCAGATTAAGTGATATTCTTAAGTCAAACATCAACGACCTTCTTGATAAGGCAGAAGATCCGGAGAAGATGGTCAAGCAGATCATTATTGATATGCAGAAGGAGCTTACAGTAGCTACTCAGAATCTTGGTAAGGCTAAGGCAAGTGAGCGTCTTGCACAGAAGAAAATGGATGACGCTGTAAAGGTTTCTCAGGGTTGGGAGGCAAAGGCTAAGGCTGCTCTTACACAGGGTAATCAGGATATGGCTAAACAGGCTCTCGCTAAGAAGGTTAAGGCTGATGAGGAGGTTGCTGCTTATACAGAGATGTATGAGTCTATTTCCACTCAGACTGAGGCTATTGAGGATCAGGTAGAGGTTCTCAAGTCTAAGCTTGACGAGGCTAAGTCCAGACAGGCTATGCTTATTGCTCGTTCACAGATGGCAGATACAAAGAAGGCTCTTGCTAAGTCACAGGGCGGCTTCGACGGTGCATCTGCTCTTGAAAAGTTTGACCGTATGGAAGAAAAGATACAGCGTAAGGAGGCTGAGGCTGACGCATTCGCAGAAATCGGCGGCGGCGGTGATGCAGACCTTGTAGAGTCCTTCGACCAGATCGAAAAGGATGCTAAGGTTGACGCAGAGCTTGCAAGACTTATGGCTGAGATGAATGGCGGAACAGCCGAGTAAAATATGGCTAATAAAAATCAGGATATGAGTCCTAACAGAGTTCTCAATATGTTTTTACCAATTGTCGGAGCAGTATTTATTGCAGTAATTTCAATTCTGTACATTCTGTACAAGAGCTGGAGCAACAAGATATACTTCGAAAAGTGGAAAGATTACGAGGACTGCGGCGTATAAGCCGAAAATATGAATATAACGGCTTCTGACTTGTGTCGGGAGCCGTTTTTTCGGAGAAATTATGAATAATATCGCAATTGCAAAAGAAACGATTAAGATAACTAAGGAAAGAAAATATGCCGTAAACGGGGAGAAAATTCTTCTTCCCGATGTGGATTTTTCTGCGGTGGAGGTTATTTCTCCTGATTGCGGAGCAAAGCTGCTCGGTGGGGATATATCGGGGAATTTCGGGGAGATGTGCCGGATTACCGTGATAAATGAGGATTCCTTTCAGGCGGCAGGCAGGTACGAAAACCCCTTTGTTATGAATTTCGCCAATGCCCATAATGCAGGGGGCGGCTTTATGCTTGGGGCAAATGCACAGGAGGAGGCGTTGTGCCGATGCAGTACCCTGTATACTTCTATAACGGCGGATAAAGCAGGGGAGATGTACTGCTACAACAATACCCATTTAAGCAGCGTAGACTCCGATTATATGCTGTATTCGCCGTCTGTATGCGTATTCCGTGACGAGAAATGCAATCTGATTAAGGAGCATTTTATGGCGGCTGTAGTGACTATTGCTGCCCCTAACCGCAATGGCGGAGCGATGTTTACAGGCGAAAAAAAGCTTGCGGAAACTATGATGCGCCGAATCAGAATTATGCTCCGTTTAGCTGTGAAGTATGGGCATAGAAATCTTGTCCTTGGAGCGTGGGGATGCGGAGCATTCCGCAATAATCCCCGAAATGTAGCGGAATATTTCAGGTCAATCCTCATTGACGAAGGCTACGGCAGGTGCTTTGACGAGGTATGCTTTGCGGTATACGGCAAAGAGGACGGACGGAATATAACGGAATTCAGAAATGCGTTTAAATAAAACTGAGGCGCTGTAAAAAAAGTGAAACCAAAAGTCCGAGTGGGCCATGGAAATGGTCTACTCGGACTTTTTTAATATGTAAAAAGTGAAAAAGTGCAAAACTGTTGAAAACAGGGTATAACGAACACACCGGCAGAAAAATA
>JAGAMB010000026.1 GCA_017624895.1 Ruminococcus sp.
GAAAAAAGTCGGGAAAAGGGGGAAGGTGACGGAAAGAGAGTTCCAGAGGGAAAACCAGAGGAAGGGGGAGAATACCCGACTTTTGTGCCAGTTTTTTCTTCTCCCCCTTCCTATGGTTGTCCCTTTGGTTTGTGCAAAATTTGCAATATACAGAAATACTGCAATATAACGAAAAATCTGCAACGTAACGTAAAGTAGTAGTGGCGGATATTATCCGCCCACGGACTGCTGTAATTACCACATAAATTCCACATCGGGAGCTTTTACAGTTTCCTTTTCGTCCTCCGCGGAAATCGCCTCAAGCTTTGCCTGCATCTTCTCAGCCTCAACTTCATTGACTATTTTGTGAAAATAGTCGTTCAACGGCATTGCAAGTCGGAACACCTCAATTATTCCATCAACAAGCTCAGGTGTGTTAAGCTGCGATATATCGGTAATTCTGCGGTATGCCGACAAACCTTTCTTCACAAACAACTCCTCCGCCTCAGGTACGGTGCATTTTTTCTTCCGCTTATATTCATCTCCGCCGATTTCAATGGAATTTCTTTTCAGCATATCCAGCAATTCCAGAAAATACTGCGGCTCCTCCGCAATATCATTGCGAAAACGCTCCATAACAGCCGCTGCCGGTTTAGATATACGGAAGCCAAATTCCGCGCCCTCAGGGGAAATTTCGAAATAAAACGTGGGAGTTTTGCTCCAATCCCACGCGTTATAGCGGACGTATATCCACAGCGTATCACGGTAGTGGAGATATGGCGGAAAGCTCTCATCACGGTATATCCGCCCTGTTTTGCTTATCATTCCGCTATTCTCAAAGGGCTTGTATATCTCCTCTGTAAGCGCTTTCAGCGGCTCATAAATATGCTTGGTGTATATCTTTTTCCGCGGTTCGAACCACTCGCGGTTATTGTTCATTCTTATACCAAAAAGAAAGTCGAATGCTTCTTTTGAAAATCCGTTAAACATAGTTTCCTCCGTTTTTTACATTTATTATAGCACATTTTAAATGTAAAGACAAGCGGAAAATACAGACGGATATTTTCCGCCCACGGACTGCCAAAGGCGCCTCCCCCTGCACAAATTAACGTGTAATACAAAATCCGCTGCCCACAACAATTCTTAATTCTTAATTCTTAATTCATAATTCTTAATTCGGCTAATGTCTGATAACCAATATCTTATTTGACAATCCACCAATAATGTGATATAATTTATGTAAAATATGCCGAAAATGGTGATAGGTATGATTAAAAAAATTCTCAAAGGAAGCTCCTGCGCCGCTTGCAGAATGTGCTGCATTTTTGACCGCTATGATGTGTGGGAAACTCCGCTTTTTGAAGAAAATACGATGAATAAAGTGAAATCTGCCGTTCCTGATGCGGAATTTGCCCGAAAAGGCGGCGGATATGTGCTGAATGTGGGGAAAATGACAGGTGATGAGCTGTTTTCATGCCCTGCCTTAGCCGAAAATGGCTGTATCCTCGGTGATGAAAAACCCTTCGACTGCCGCATATGGCCTTTCCGTGTTATGGAGCTTGACGGCTGTCGTGTAATCGCCGTTTCTTCCCTCTGTGACGAGGTTCACGGGCAGTCCCACGATTTCCTGCGTACCTTTCTTAAAGAGGGACTTGCGGCTGAAATTTTCGCCTATGCCAATAAATTTCCCGAATCCGTCCACCGGTTTTACGACAATTATACTGTGCTGTTGTCTGAAAATGATATGAATGAATAATACCATTTGTATACAAAAATAAAAGGAGCGTGAGCCGATGAAAGTCGGAGTATCTACAGCCTGTCTGTTCCCTAAGCCTATAGAGGAAAGCCTGTATGAGCTTGCCGTCAATGGCGTAAGCTGCGCGGAACTGTTCATAAATACCCATTCAGAGCTGAAAAAAAGCTTTGCCCACAGTATGGCAAAGCTGCTGCAGAGATTTGACGTCTGCTGCCCCTCGGTTCACCCTTTCACCTGCGAAATTGAACCGCTTATGTTCTTCTCCGAGTACGAAAGGCGTATGAACGATATCCTCGAATATTACAAATTGTATTTTCAGTTTATGAATATCGTCGGGGCGGATATCTTCGTTTTTCACGGCGGAAAAGGCGACAAGGGAAAAGATTTCTACTGCGAGCGCTATTCAAAGCTTTTCCGCCTCGGCAAAGAGTTCGGAGTTACCGTCGCTGTTGAAAATGTTACCCGATGCCAAAGCCGTTCATCTGCGTTTATCCGTGATATATCGTCAATTTTAGGAAATGAATTTGCCTTTGTCCTCGATACTAAACAGGCTATCAGGGCTGGTGAAACGCCTTTTGCTTTTCTCGACGCGGCAGGTAAAAACGTCGTACACGTTCATATCAGCGATTCGGGAGAGCTTGGTGACTGCCTGCCCATAGGCAAGGGAAATTTCCGCTTTAAGCCGTTTTTGGAGAAGCTCCACAATCTCAACCCCGACGCAAGCGTTGTTCTTGAGCTGTACAGAAGCGGTTTCAGCTCAATTTCCGAGCTTATTTCAAGCTATAATATATTAACTAAAATGGCAGAACCGTATATATAAATTCCGCAAAACAAACAATTCAGCAAAGGAGTGAACGTTTTGATTTGTCCATACTGCCGATTTCCTGACTCAAAGGTAATTGATTCACGCCCCAAAGACGACCGTATTAAACGCCGCCGTGAATGTATCAAATGCGGTGCAAGATTTACTACCTACGAAATAATAGAAAAACCTATGCTTATGGTCGAAAAACGCAGCGGAAGCTATGAGCCTTTTGACCGAAACAAGCTTATTCAGGGCATTTTCAACGCAATAAAAAAGCGTCCGGTCAGTATTGACGATGTGGAAAAAATCGCTGATTATATCGAAAATCATTACGCAAATGAGCTGAAAAACGTCGCTCCTTCACGAGAAATCGGCGCTCTTGTTATGGAGCAGCTAAGGTCCATAGATTCCATTGCGTATATCCGTTTTGCCTCAGTATATGAGGATTTTACCGATATCAAGAGCTTTGTTGCCATAATCAGCGACCTTGAAACGGAATAATCAGCTGACGGCAAGGCTTTTGCCGCTGCCGTTGTCGCTGTAAACCAGCGAAGCTATGGCGGTATCGTCACAGACAAGAAGCTCCGCCAGCATATTGCTTTCGTCAGGAGCGTAATTCTGTACCTCATAAACGTATAATTTTCCCGATTTTCCTGCATATTCCCGAAGCGGCATCCCCTGCTTATCCTGAAGCTGTGCATAGCTTTCGTATTCCCCTGTAAAATCCAGAGGAATTGTTATTTCTTTTTCCGAAAGCTCCTGCACTTCCCAGCCGTGAGAAGCGAAATAGTCAAGGCGGCTTGCCTCCGTTGACGCGTCAATCGGCGGATTTTCGGGGATTTTTTGCTCCCCCTTATAATCAGGATCGGCTAAAATATAACCTATGAGTGCCAGACCTGCTATAGCTGCAATTCCAATTAATTTTTTTGACATACGTTACCTCCGTATTTTTATTTGTAAATAATATGCCACATTTGTGAGGTATTATACCGAAAGGAGAAAAAATGCCGCAGATACGCCTTGATAAATACATTTCGGAACGTTCCGACTACACGCGAAGCCAGATCAAATCCCTTGCAGCTGCCGGAAAAATCGCCGTTGACGGTGTTATCGTCAAAAAAGCCGATACAAAAATCAACTCCGACTCTGCCGCAGTTGAAGTCTGCGGAGCTGCTGTTTCCGCCGAAAAATTCCGCTATATCCTGCTGAATAAGCCTGCTGGATACGTCAGCTCCACCGAGGAAAACGACGGTATTAGCGTTATGCAGCTTATACCACCTGAACTTCGGAAAAAAGGGCTTTTCCCTGCCGGCAGACTTGACAAGGATTCCCTCGGAGCGCTTCTTATTACAGATGACGGCGAACTTGCCCACCGTATGCTTTCCCCAAAGAGCCATGTGCCTAAAATCTATGTTGTGAAACTTGACAGAAGTTTTGAAAGTAAATATATTGACATATTTGCAGAGGGTATTACGCTCTCCAACGGCGAAAAGTGCCTTCCCGCAAAGGTGAAACCTGTTGAAAACTGCGATAAACTGGCATTTATTGAGCTTTATGAGGGGAAATATCATCAGGTAAAGCGTATGTTCGCCGCTGTTGAAAATCATGTTGAAAAATTAATGAGAATTACGGTCGGAGGGCTGATTTTGCCCGAAAATCTGGGGTTTGGCGAGTGTATGGAATTATTGCACAAAGATGTTGAAAACTTGTTCTCCCCACCCGATTTTAATGATTTTAGCACCGATTTCGTTGGCTATTTTTCGGCATTTATGCTAAACAACTAATTGTAAGTTTGTCAATTTAGTATCTTGAAATTTTTTTCAAAAAGTGGTATTATATTATTATAGCTGATATTGTGCTGAAATATAAAAAGATGGTATCGGCAAGAAAAAATGAACTGGAGGACAGGAATAAATGGCAGGCTTAACACTTAAAAATATTTATAAAAAATACCCCGGCGGTGTTGTTGCTGTTACAGATGTAAACTTGGAAATCAGAGATAAGGAGTTCATCGTTCTCGTTGGACCTTCCGGATGCGGTAAGTCCACAACTCTCCGTATGATCGCTGGTCTTGAGGAAATCTCAGAGGGTGAGCTTTATATCGGCGACCGTCTGGTAAATGATATTGCTCCTAAGGACAGAGATATTGCGATGGTTTTCCAGAACTACGCTCTTTACCCTCATATGACAGTATTCGACAACATGGCTTTCGGACTCAAGCTCCGTAAAGTTCCAAAGGATGAAATTGAGAGAAAGGTTAACGAGGCTGCTAAGATCCTCGACCTTACACACCTCCTCGACAGAAAGCCTAAGGCTATGTCCGGTGGTCAGCGTCAGAGAGTTGCTCTCGGTCGTTGTATCGTTCGTTCACCTAAGGTATTCCTTCTCGACGAGCCTCTCTCAAACCTCGACGCTAAGCTTCGTGCTCAGATGAGAACCGAGATCGCTAAGATCCACAAGAAGCTCGGTACAACATTTATCTATGTAACTCATGACCAGACTGAGGCTATGACAATGGGTGACAGAATCGTTTGTATGAAGGACGGTTTCGTTCAGCAGGTTGACACACCTCAGAACCTCTATGAGAACCCCGTTAACAAGTTCGTTGCAGGCTTCCTCGGATCACCTCAGATGAACTTCATCGACGCTGTTCTTAAGGAAGAATACGGTCAGTTTATCGTTGAATTCGGCTCAAATGACACTAAGATGTCAAGAGGCGTTAAGTACCAGATCATCGTTCCTGAGTCTAAGGTTAATGATGAGCTTCCTAACTATGTTGGCAGAGAGATCACTCTCGGTATCCGTCCTGAGTCTATTCACGATGAGGAAATGTATCTCTCTAACGCTACAACAGGCGTAATTGATTGCTACGTTGAAATCACAGAAATGATGGGTGCTGAAACTTACCTCTACCTCACATGCGAAGGTCACAGCCTTACAGCAAGAGTTAGCCCAAGAACAACAGCTAAGCCCGGTGACGATATCAAGGTTGCAATTGATCCTAACAGAATCCACCTCTTTGATAAGGAAACAGAGAGAGCTATTGTTAACTGATATATTCACTTTTCATATTTATCCTTTCTTTCTACTGTCGTGGCAACACTTCAGGCGAAAAACCGCAGTTATCTGCGGTTTTTTTGCTATAGGCTATAATTAATAATAGGAGAAAATCTATGACTGAAATAAGAAAATATCTTGAAGAAAAAAAAGAGGAAATGATTGAATTTCTCGGTCAGCTCATTGCTGTCAGAAGCGTTCAGGAAAAGGCTGAGGAAAATTTCCCGTTCGGAAGAAGCTCCGCAAAGGCGCTTGAAATTATGCTTGATAAGTGCAGGGAATTTGGTTTTTCTGTTGAAAATGTTGATAACTACGCCGGCTCAGCTGATTTCGATGATAACGAAGCGGCTCTTGGAATACTTTCCCACCTTGATGTTGTTCCTGAGGGAAGCGGCTGGACTTCCGATCCTTACACTCTGAAGCGTGAAAACGGCATATTGACCGGCAGGGGAACTATTGACGACAAGGGGCCTGCTGTTGCTTCACTATTTGCTATGAGAGCTTTGAAGGAGCTGAATATTCCCCTTAAAAAGGGCATCCGCCTCATTTTCGGCACAAACGAGGAAAACGGGGGAGATGATATTGAGCATTACTGCGAAAAATTCCCTCTCCCTCCTATGGTATTCACTCCTGATGGAGAATATCCCGTCATAAACGGCGAAAAAGGTATGCTGCGAATTTATTTTTCCGCTGAACTGGGAGAAAAAATGGAAATCGAGGCAGGCGAGGTAATCAACGCCGTTCCCATGGCTTGTTCAGTAAGAACTGACATCTCGGCAAGTCTTTACGAGGGAAAATCGGCTCATGCATCAACTCCCGAAAAGGGCGAAAATGCTATAACGAAATTTCTTGCGGACTATTCGGGTAATTCCACAGCTCTCAACAACCTTAAACATATCTTTCAACACGGCGATGTTGAGGGAAGTGCAATTTTTGGCGAAAAATCGGCAAATTTCACCTGTGTATTGTCATTGTTGAAAACTGTTGAAAAGTTTGAAAAGACGTATATCGAGGGTGGAATTGATGTGCGTTTCCCCTTCGGACATACTAAAGAAGATGTGCAGAAAATTATCTGCGGCAAGCTTGAAGCCGCAGGTATAACTGTTGACTCGGTTATAGCTGTAGATCCCCATTATACCGACGAAAACAGCGATTTTGTCCAGTCCTTGCTCCGTGTTTATGAGCAGGTTACAGGCGAAAAGGGACGCTGCATCACCATAGGCGGCGGAACTTACGTTCACGATATCGAGGGCGGTGTGGCTTTCGGTGCGGAATACGAGGGCGGCAGCGGCAATATGCACGGCGCTGACGAATTTATTACAGAGGAAAGTCTGCTTCTCAATGCTGAAATAATGGCGGAGGCTATAAAGGCTGTCTGCGGATAATATTATCCCCCCTGTTTCTGATTTTCAGATTCAGGGGGGATTTTTTCAACATTTGCTCCTTGAAGTGTTGAAAACTCTTATCTGTCAGCCTTTTCCGTTGAAGTTGTGGCTGTATCGCGGTGATTTTCCGTAGCTGCGTCAGTATTTCTCTCGCCGTCAAGCCCGTCAATTATATCGTTTGCAGCATCTCCTGCGCCGTCAATGACATCATTTGCGGCTGATTGCGCGCCGTCAACTGCGTCGTGAGCGAAATCTTCGGCGGAATTATTGCCGTTATCCTCCATATCATCTCTGTGGTCGGCATTATGACCGTAGTCGTAATCCTCGAAATGCTCCTTGCCTGTTGCGTCAGGCTCATCGTTTTCACCACAGCCTGTTAATACAAAGGGTAAAGTTGATAAAACAGCTGCTGCCGCTATAATTTTTTTCATACAAAATCAAATCCTTTTTATGATGTTATTGCAGATAGTTTTCCACAATACGTTTTTATTGTTTCCCCGTTTTCCCCTTTTATCCAACACTTTTTCAAGAATTTTTGCAAAAAAAAACAGGGATATTACGTATTTCTCCACACTCTCCACAGAGTTTTCAACAATTAAAGTTGATATTCAACTCCTCTTTCAACACTCTGTTGAAAGTTTATTGACAGTTTCCGTGGAAAGTTTTTGCACTTTCTTGCTGTGACAATTCCATTCATTCCGGCATATTATATGGCGAGGTGATACACTTTGCTTCAGGAAATTATACTGGCAGTTATTGTCAGCATTGACACCTTTCTGACTGCTGCCGCATATCGCTCCTGCGGAATTAAAATGCCCCTAAGCTCCGCCGCCGTTATCAACGCTGTGGGAGCCTGCGCGCTGGGGCTTTCTCTGACGCTTTCAGGCTTTGTCAGCCGATTTATTCCCACGGAGCTATGTTCCGCCGCAGGATTTATTATAATCGCCGCAATTGGCATTTCGACGATTTACAAAAGCCTTATCCGCAATCTCGTGCGCCGCCTTTCACAGCGGGGCGAGCTGTCCCTCCACACGGGAAACAGCGGAATTGTGATAAAACTGTATCTCGACGATACGGCGGCTGATGTGGACAATTCAAAAATTCTATCACCGAAAGAAGCGGCTGCACTTGCAGCGGCGGCATCGCTGGACTCTGTTTCAATCGGCACCGTTATGGGCGGAAATGAAATAAATCCCGCAATATCGGCATTTTTCGCCTTTATTGCAGGATTTACAGCAATCATTATAGGCGGTATCACAGGGCGTAAGATAGCCTCAATGAACCGTGATTTTTCGTGGATAGGCGGTGCAGCGCTGATACTTTTCGGGATTTTCGAGTTTATGAAATAACCCGTTTTCTTACAGCGTACCCGTTCCGCCTATGGAAATATTTGCGTAATGTTCAAGAATTTTGCTTGCGTCTGTTGAATCTATTTTTCCGTCAGAATTTACATCGGCGGCTCTTTTCTGCGGATTTGAAAAACTTGGCGGACTTCCTGTTGAAATAACCGAATACTCCGCAAGAACTCTGCTTGCGTCAGAGGAGTCAACCATATTATTTCCGTCTATATCGCCATTTCTCAGCGTAAAAGTTGTGTCAAAGGCTTCTACGATCAGCTGCTGATGATTACTCTCCTCGATATTAATAGTGCGGCTCTGAGAAAAAATCTGGTTGCCCATATGTGATCTCAGCTCAAGAGTATACTGTCCTGCCGGAAGACTATCAACCGAAACGCCGCCTTCGTCGTGTATCTCCGGAGTTTCAATTCTGAATTCATGAGCCTTTCCGTAATAATTTTTAGCGGTATAATTACTATGCCATCCTCCGCCGTTATTATCAGTATAGTCAATACGGATTTCCGCAGCCATCTGGCGTGAGCCTTTTTCTACGTAAAACTCGACATTTCCTGCTGAACCGGGCATTGCAACAGTTACACAGGCACCGCTTGTTATGGTGATCATTCCCCAAGTATTTTTATTTCTTTTTCTAAGATTAAATATTTTATCTCTATACGTTACCTTTCCGTCATCACTAATGTTTGTTTGCTGCGACTCCAAAAGAAATAAATTATCAAACAATTCTGCAACATTCATTTTGCATTTGATATACTCCGTTTTTTGATTTTGTAATTTCGGAGGATAAATAGGGTGATGAGGATTTGTGACCTCTGCAACTCCAATTCTCAGCTGACTTGTGTCCTTTTTGGGCGCCCAGACTTTAAGGCTTCCGAACATTTCGTTATTGTCAAAATATTTCTTTGAACCATCCGCGCCCATTTTGTAGTAGCCTCTTGCGTTATAATCCTCCCACTTTTTATCCACAAAAATGCCGATTTTATTCGCAGGAATAGTGAACGCGGTCGTTTCCCCCTGCGGATATGAAAATACACGGTAATGGTCGTAATAATCCTCTGATTCTTCAAGATAGTCAAGTGTAATACTATTATCAGGCGAATAATCGTGAATGTCAGCTAATGGAGAACGTACAGGCTCGCCTGTGATTGCATCATACATTGAACTTGCTACATATCTTGGCGAAAGGGGTGCAACAAGATCAGCCAGATATTTTTCTGTAATCTGCCATTTACCTGCTTTTCTTATTCCCGATGAATTAAGCATAGAAAATTCGTTCCCGTAATCATCACAAAATCTGCCTACTTCAACACCTGCGGAATTTTTCATTATTATTTCGTGATCGTACAATTTCTGTCCTTTTTCGTCCAGAAAGACAAATTCTGCAAGATTTCCCTGTTTCAGAAAGATAGTTTTCTGCACAGGATCTTCATAAACCTCGAATGCAATTGTCTGACATACGGGATTTACTGCAAGAACAGCCGCAGTAATTCCTGCTGTAACTGCTGAAAAAAATTTTTTTAACATATTGATCTCCTTGAAAACGGGACACGTTATTATGTGTCCCGTCGAGATTGTCGAAAAACTGAATTTCGTTCCGAAATTGCGGGCGGATGATATCCGCCCTTGCTACGTTGTAACAACCAAAACTTTACATTACATTGCAGATTTTTCGTTCTGTTGCAGTATTTGTGTATATTGAATTTTAGCTCAACCAAAGGGACAACCATAGGAAGGGGGAGAAGAAAAAACTGGCACAAAAGTCGGTGCGTGGTATCCACGCTGATAATTTGCCCTCCACAATATTTAACATTAGATTAAAATCTTGTTGTTTATGTAACATAACA
>JAGAMB010000027.1 GCA_017624895.1 Ruminococcus sp.
CTCTTAATCAGTGGGTCCTGGGTTCGAGTCCCCGATGGTGCACCACAACGGCTCGTTGGTCAAGCGGTTAAGACTCCGGCCTCTCACGCCGGCAACACCAGTTCGATTCTGGTACGAGTCACCAATCAAATCGGTGCTTATGGCGCAGAGGTCACACCCGTTCCCTTTCCGAACACGGAAGTTAAGCTCTGCCGCGATGATGATACTTGGCTGGCGACGGCCTGGGAAAGTAATGCGGTGCCGGTATTGATGTTCCTCCTTAGCTCAGTCGGTAGAGCACTCGGCTGTTAACCGAGTTGTCGCCCGTTCGAGCCGGGCAGGGGGAGCCAATAAGTGATAAAATCACAGCAGAAAGTCCGATTTATATCGGACTTTTTTGCGTATAAAAACAAGTATTAGGAAAGGAGATATGAAAGATGATAATAGGAGATCCTTATGTATTTTCTGTAATATATGATAGAGTGAAGCTGTGGAATTCTGCTCAGGGCGGCAATAATGGCTTCTTTGCTTTGAGCGTATATGGCGAATTGTTTCCGAAGTGTATTAATAATGCTGTTGTAGATACATCTTTGCATGAAGTGTGGGAATCTTTAAATAATATACCTGTTGATAAAGAACTGTATTCAATGGATAAAGAAAAAACATTGACTAAGCTTTGTGATTTGGTATATCCTTCTGATTGGGATATAGACAATGACTACAGGTACGAATTAGCACCTCCAGCTTTAACGGATGAAAGCTGTTATGTTTTTGCAGTAAGCAATAATGATAAAATAAGAATTATTGCGGCTGAATTGGATTATGATATTGATGAGTCCACTTTGATTACGGAGGGTGCAGACATACAGGAAGTAATTATTGATAAAAATGAAATGAATCAGATCTTAGATGAAATAAAAAGTGCTATAGACGGATTCAAGAATTGAATATAAGAATATTGATTAAATAAAGCCAAAAGCTGACCGCAAACAGAATTTAAAATAATTATTTGATAGTGAGGTGTTGAGTTAATGCACGCTATAGTATGTCAAGGAAATGGCAGATATTATGTTTCTGCTGTATTCGGATATTTCAGAGATATTACAGCAACAGACGAACATGAAAAATACATTCAGAGTATCCGTAATCCGTATTGGATTGTTTGGGACGAGGAGAAAAAACGCCTGATAAGATGGCTGCATATGGTTCCGAATGACAAGTACATTAATCCACAGATTTTGATTATTGACTCGGATCGTAATAACTGGAATATGGATGATGAAGGCGTAGGGTGTGTTGATTTTCTTTCGAGGGAATTGCTTGACTCCTTCCTTGATAATGAACAACAGCCGGAGGATATTCTCGAAAAATGCCGTTCAATGGATGCAGGGTATATCTATGAAGAAATACAGGAAATAAAGGGACAAAAAGAGATAGATAACCTTTATTGGGCATCAGGCGGTTTCCATGATGCGTATATTGCAAAGGAAGAATTGCAGCAGGACGGCACATTATATTTAAAATTTGATGGCGCTTGGGGATGTGAAATTGAAATATGGCTCTGGGGTGATCTGGAGTATGACACTTCATGCAAAAATCCCGATTGTTATGATCCGTATTGGTATAGTTCTACTATTCTTCAGGAGGACGGCTTTATATATTTTGTTGACGATAATAATATGACCGTCGAAAAAATTGACAAAGGTTACTGCTATTTTAAAGCCAGACATATGAAATACAGAATTATTCCTGAATGAAATTATGCCGCCTGTAAGCAATTGCAGGCGGCTTTTTACAAGAAAAATTCACATAATTCCCCTTGAAAAGCGTGGCATAATGTGGTATACTATTCATCATAGGCGAAAATATAAATTTTTTAAGGAGTTTTTACTATGAATGTTAACGATGTTCTTATGAATGTATACGGCAGAGCTGCTGCCGACTGCACAAATGAGGAGATATACGCTGCCTTGCTGAGAAAGGTCAATGAGCTTGCGTCTGAGAAAGCCTCTCCCACGGGCAAAAAGAAGCTTTATTACATTTCGGCGGAGTTTCTTATCGGAAAGCTTCTGTCAAATAATCTCATAAATCTGGGCATTTACGACGATGTGAAAAATCAGCTTGCCGAAAGCGGAAAGGATATCTGCCAAATTGAGGAAATTGAAAACGAGCCGTCCCTTGGTAATGGCGGACTTGGCAGACTTGCCGCTTGTTTCCTCGATTCTATCGCTACTCTCGGTCTTAACGGCGACGGTATTGGTCTTAACTATCATTACGGACTTTTCAGACAGGTTTTCAGGGATAACGCACAGACGACAATTCCCGATAAATGGCTCAGCGAAAACTGCTGGCTCAACAAGACGGACAAGGTATATCCTGTAAAGTTCGGCGGAATTGAAGTTTCTGCGAGATTGTATGAAATTAACGTCACAGGCTATGACAGCGTTACAAACAAGCTCCGTCTTTTTGATATTGAGGGCATTGACGAGAGTATCGTGACAGACGGAATAGACTTTGACAAGATGGAAATCGGAAAAAATCTTACTCTTTTCCTCTACCCCGATGACAGCGATGAAAACGGCAGGCTTCTTCGTATTTATCAGCAGTATTTCATGGTATCCGCAGGCGCTCAGCTTATCCTTGACGAGTGTACTGCAAGAGGCTGCACCCTCCGCGATCTTGACGATTATGCGGTAATACAGATCAATGATACGCACCCTACAATGGTTATTCCTGAGCTTATCCGACTTCTGATACAGCGCGGAATTGACATTGACGAGGCTATTGAAATTGTAAGCCGCACCTGCGCATATACAAATCATACTATTCTTGCAGAAGCGCTTGAAAAGTGGAATATATCCCAGCTCAAAAAGGTTGTTCCCCAGCTTGTGCCGATTATTGAGATCCTTGATGATAAGGTTCGCAGAAAGTTTGACGAGCCTGCTGTTCATATCATCGACAAGGACGACAGAGTTCATATGGCGCATATTGATATCCACTACAGCTTCAGCGTAAACGGCGTTGCTTCGCTTCATACGGAAATCCTCAAAAACGAGGAGCTGAACCACTTCTACAAGCTTTATCCCGAAAAATTCAACAACAAGACAAACGGAATTACCTTCCGCCGCTGGCTTATGCACAGCAATCCGGAGCTTTCCGCATATATTACGGAGCTTATTGGCGACGGCTGGAAAAAGGACGCCGATGAGCTTGAAAAGCTTCTGGAATACAGAAATGACAAGGAAGTGCTGATAAAACTCCTTGATATCAAGCAGAACAAGAAAATTCAGCTGAAAAATTATCTTTCTGCAAAGCAGGGGATTGAAATAAACGAAAATTCTGTTTTTGATATTCAGATAAAGCGTTTGCACGAATACAAGCGTCAGCAGCTTAATGCGCTGTATGTAATTCACAAATATCTCGAAATAAAATCGGGCAAAAAGCCTGTTCGTCCTATTACTGTTATATTCGGAGCAAAGGCTGCCCCTGCATATATCATTGCACAGGATATAATTCACCTTATACTCTGCTTACAGGAGCTTATTGCAAATGATCCTGAGGTAAAGCCTTATCTCAATGTGGTTATGGTTGAAAATTACAACGTAACTCTTGCGGAGAAGCTTATTCCTGCCTGTGATATTTCTGAGCAGATCTCACTTGCTTCAAAGGAGGCAAGCGGCACAGGAAATATGAAGTTTATGCTTAACGGCGCTGTTACCCTCGGCACAGAGGACGGTGCGAATGTTGAGATACATCAGCTTGCAGGTGATGATAATATTTACATCTTTGGCGATGACAGCGAAACTGTTGTTGAGCGCTATAAAAAGGCAAGCTACAAGGCAAAGGAATACTACACCAAGAATAAGGCTATAAAATCGGCAGTTGATTTTATTATAGGCGAGGAGCTTATGGAGCTTGGTGATAAGGAGCGTCTGGAGCGCCTTTTCAAGGAGCTTACAGGCAAGGACTGGTTTATGACGTTCCCCGATTTTGACAGCTATTTAAAGGCAAGAGAGAAAGCGTATGCCGATTATGAAGATCGCATTGAATGGGCAGAAAAAATGCTTGTAAATATTGCAAAGGCAGGCTATTTCTCCTCTGACAGAACAATAGCTGAGTACAACAAGGATATCTGGAAGCTTTAATTTCTTCCCGCGTAGGGGTGGATGTTATTTGCCCAAGTCTGTAGAAAAAAGTAGGGGCTGATGTGGGCATCAGCCCCTACTACCTTGTAACAACTAAAACTTTATTTTTTCTATTTATAATAAATACAAAAGGGAAATTCATCACCAAAGAGGACAACCTACGGGGAACGAGGGAGGGGAAAATTAAACTGGAACAAAAATCGTGCGGGGTACCCCCGCCGGTAATTTGCCCTCCACAGTATTTAACATTAGATTAAAATCTTGTTATTTATGTAACATAACAATAGCGCAAGCTGTCAGCGGCGACTCGCCGCACGCCCTCTTTCTCCTACGTTTTTCCTCTCTGAAACTCTCCTTTCCCTTTCCCCATTCTCCCTCCCTTTCCGATTTTTATACTTTTACGGTAATCTCTTTTTTGTTTATGGGCGATGACTTATGCTCATATGACCGCTTAAAAAAAACAGGCCACACAAAAGAAAAAAGTCGGGAAAAGGGGGAAGGTGACGGAAAGAGAGTTCCAGAGGGAAAACCAGAGGAAGGGGGAGAATACCCGACTTTTGTGCCAGTTTTTTCTTCTCCCCCTTCCTATGGTTGTCCCTTTGGTTGA
>JAGAMB010000028.1 GCA_017624895.1 Ruminococcus sp.
CTCCCTTTCCGATTTTTAAACTTTTTCATAAACCTTGTATTTTTGTTTGCAAGCTATGATTTATATTCATATGACCGCTTGAAAAAATCAGGTCACACAAAAAGAAAAAAGTCGGGAAAAGGGGGAAGGTGACGGAAAGAGTGTTCCAGAGGGAAAACCAAAGGAAGGGGGAGAATACCCGACTTTTGTGCCAGTTTTTTCTTCTCCCCCTTCCTATGGTTGTCCCTTTGGTTTGTGCAAAATTCGCAATATACACAAATACTGCAATAGAACTAATGTAAAGTTTTAGTTGCTACAACATAGTAGTGGCGGATATTATCCGCCCCTACACAGAATTACGATATATTGCCAATTTGTAGGGGCGCATTCCTGTGCGCCTGTGCTGCCAAAGGCAGCACCTACGCAAATTAACAGTTTCTGGTAAAATTGCTACACCCCAACCTAAAGGCTAACGGCTAACAGCTAATGGCTAAATTATACACATAATTACGCATTATAAAAATCCGCAATATCTGAAAAATCCTGTATTCATATTGACAAAACTGAAAAAAAATGATAATATGATATTAAAGATGTATGCTCGGAATATGACGATACAAGGGATAATTAAACCGTATTCCAAGCAAAAATAAACATCAGAGAGGGATTTTACTATGAAAAAAATATCAAAAGTCCTTGCGGCTATGGCTTCTGCGGCTGCCATAACCCTTACAGGAACATCCTCAGCCGTAAATACACTCCTGACTGCTCCACAGGAAACTGCTGTTGCTGTTGATACTAACAACGATGACTGGATCCACGCTGAGGGCAGCCGTCTTTACGATATGAACGGCAATGAGGTATGGCTCACAGGCGCTAACTGGTTCGGCTTTAACTGCTCCGAAAACTGCGCACACGGACTCTATGCCGCCGATGTTGACGATTTCCTTGAAGCTGTTGCTGACCACGGTATCAATGTTCTCCGCTTCCCCATTTCCTCGGAGCTTCTCCTCTCATGGATGGAGGGAACTCCCAATGAAGTAAGCTCTGTTCAGGCATCCTATAATCCTCCTCAGGACGTTGTGGGCGAGGACGGTACTATTACTCCTGCCGGAAAATACGGCGATATCAACAGGGATTTCGTTCTTGAGGACGGAAAAACCCTTAAAAACTCAATGGAAATCTTTGATATCATTATGCAGAAGTGTAAAAAGTACGGTATCAAGGCATTTATTGACATTCACAGCCCTGACGCTAACAATTCAGGTCATAACTATGAGCTTTGGTACGGCAAGGCAGGTATCACTACCGAGCTTTGGATTGATACACTCGTTTGGCTTGCAGACAAGTACAAGAACGACGATACACTCATCGGCTACGACCTTAAAAATGAGCCTCACGGAAAGCGTGGATATACAGGCGATAGCTGCCCTGACAATATTGCAAAATGGGATAACTCAACAGATGAAAACAACTGGAAATATGCTGCTGAAACCTGCGCAAATGCTATTCTTGAAGTGAACCCTAATGCGCTTATCATTATCGAGGGCGTTGAACAGTATCCCAAGACTGACAAGGGCTTCACTTATGATACCCCCGATATCTGGGACGCTCCTGCTGACAAATCGCCCTGGTACGGCGCTTGGTGGGGCGGTAATCTCCGTGGCGTAAAGGATTATCCCGTTACTCCCACATCCGGTACAAGTCAGATCATCTATTCTCCTCATGACTACGGAAAATCTGTTTATGCGCAGACTTGGTTCGAGAAGGACTTCACAACACAGACTCTCCTTGACGACTATTGGTATGATACATGGGCTTATATCAACGATCAGGATATTGCACCGCTTCTTATCGGTGAGTGGGGCGGTCATATGGACGGCGCTGAAAATCAGAAGTGGATGGAGCTTCTCCGTGACTTTATGATTGAAAATCACATCAACCACACTTTCTGGTGTCTGAACCCCAACTCCGGTGATACCGGCGGACTTCTCGGCAATGACTTCAAAACATGGGACGACGAAAAGTATGGTCTTTTTGAACCATCTCTCTGGCAGACTCAGACAAGCGGTAAGTATATCGGTCTTGACCATCAGGTCGCTCTCGGTAAAAACGGTATTTCTCTCAATGATTTCTATGCAAATTATGCTGACAGCGAGGGAAGTAATATCGACGGCGGCAAGACATCAAGCGGTACAATTATAGAGCCTGAAAAGCCTGCTGCTACAACAACTGCTAAGAAGCCTGATGTAACAACTACTAAAAAGCCTGACGTTACAACCACAAAGAAGCCTGTTGTAACTACAACTCCTGCTAAGCCTACAGACATTGTATATGGCGACGCTAACTGCGACGGAAGTGTAACTATGGCTGACGCTGCTTCAATTTATCAGGCGCTCGGAAATGCTGACAAATACTCCTTATCCGAACAGGGTGCTGCAAATGCCGATTGTTCTAACCCAGGTGACGGAATTACAGCTGCTGACGCTCTTGCTGTTCAGAAGCTTTCCGCAAAATTAATTTCAAAGCTCCCCGAAACAACAAAATAAAAAAATTACAGGGTATCGTGAAAACGGTACCCTGTTGTAATACCAATCCCTGAAACAACAGTAGACAAATCTAATGGCTAACGGCTAAAGGCTAATAGCTAAATTATACACAATAATTACGCATTACGAATTACGCATTACGCATTATTCAAATCCGCCCCTACACCATACTTTATCTACAAACTAAGGGTATCGCATCTGCGATACCCTTTGTCATTACATATTGTTTCTGTTTTCCAGCGCCTTGAAAAGCGTTACTTCATCGGCATATTCCAACATTCCGCCAACGGGAAGTCCAAATGCAAGCCGCGATACCTTAACTCCTAAAGGCTTTAGCAGATTTGCCGCATATAATGCCGTAGCGTCACCCTCAACTGTGGGATTTGTCGCCATTATTACCTCGTCAACTCCGCCTGCTGAAATTCTTGAAATCAGCTCGCGCATACGAAGCTTATCAGGAGTTATTCCGTCCATAGGCGAAAGAAGTCCATGAAGCACATGATACACTCCGTTATATTCACGGGTACGCTCAAAGGCTGTTACGTCCTTTGGCGACTCAACAACACATATAACGCTGTGGTCACGGCTGTCATCGCCGCATATGGGGCATATCTCCCTTTCTGTAAGATTCTGGCACTGCGAACAACAGCGTACATCACGCTTTGCGTCAATGAGAGCCTGTGAAAATTCCTCCACCGACTTCATATCCATTGACATTACGTGATAGGCAAGCCGCTGCGCCGATTTCATTCCTATACCGGGCAAAGAAGCAAATTTCTCCGCCAGTATTACAAGAGGAAGTGCGTTATGGTCTGCCATTATATCATTCCGGGAATCGGAACTCCGCCTGTAATCTTGCTCATCTCTGTTTCTGTTGTTGCTTCAATATTGCTTACAGCCTCGTTGATTGCTGCAATAATAAGGTCCTGAAGTGTTTCGATATCCTCAGGATCTACAACCTCAGGCTTGAGATTGAGTGTCTTGATCTCCTTCTTGCCGTTAAGTGTTACCTCAACAACTCCGCCGCCTGCTGTTGCTGTAAATTCACGCGCCTCGATATCTGCCTGAAGCTCTGTGATCTGCTCCTGCATCTTCTGTGCCTGTCTGATCATCTGGTTCATATTCTGAGCGCCGCCTGCATTCTTAGGTATTCTTGCTTTCATTTTAAAATTCTCCTTTTTATTGGAACTTATTCCGCAGAATAAATTCTTATTGTTGTTATTTATTATTTTCAACAGCAGTTTCTATGCTGCTGTTAATTGCTTTCTTGACAAGCTGTTCCGCCATTGATTTCGTTTCCTCAACCGTTGCGGTACAGCGCGCTGAAATTCTGTATTTCTGTCCTAAAACATTAAAAATTGCCTTACTCAGCGATATTGCGTTATCCTTATTGCTCTTGAACAAATCTATGAAGAAACGGTTAGGGGTGAAGATACACATAATATTTCCCTTTGATGCCGCCGTTGAGCCATCAAGACTTCCTGCCACGGCGGGATTTATACGGCGAAATTCCTCCATTATCTCCTCCCAGCGCGTACAGGGTGTAAGCTCGTCTTCCTTGACTGTCTTTATGTCAACTCTTACATTTGCAGGCGGCTCGTTATCCATAGCAGGAGCCGTTGCTGTAAGAATTTCTCTTTTCTGTGGCTGTGACTGCTGCTGAGATACAGGCGCTGCGGACAATCTCTTTTCAAGGAGCTTTATTTTCTCCGTAAGCTCTGCAATTTCTGCGGTATTGACACTTCCTCCCGAAGCCATACCTCCGCAAAGCTTTATAAGCGCCATTTCAAATTCAACACGCTTATTCATAGCTCTGCCCATACGCTCATGACAGCTCTGGAGCTGAACAAGTCTATCCATTATAATGTCAAGCTCTGACATTTCCGCAAGCTTTTTCAGCCTTTTCAAATCCTCAGGAACTGCTGCTATAATCGCGTCTGCCGTTGAGGGAGATGCCTTTATCAGCATAATATTGCGGTATTGGAGTATAAGCTCCTCACACAGACGGGACAGATCCTTTGACATATCGTAAAGCTGTGCTGTTACAGCAAGCGCCTTTGAAGCGTCTGATTCAGCTATAGCCTCCATAATATCATAGAGGAAATCCTTTCCTGCAACTCCTGCGGTCATAGATACAACATCAGCGTTTATATCCTCAGCGCATACAGAGCATTGGTCGAGGAGTGATACAGCGTCACGCATACCGCCGTCTGCAATTTTTGCAATAAGGGCTGCTGCGTCCTCGCTTAATGAGAGCTGCTCCTGTTCTGCAATATACATAAGCCTTGCCGCAATGTCCTTCTGGCGTATACGGCGGAAATCATACCGCTGACAGCGTGAAGCAACAGTTGCAGGGACTTTGTGTATTTCCGTTGTCGCAAGGATAAATTTGACATATTCGGGAGGCTCCTCCATAATTTTCAGCAGGGCATTGAAAGCCGAAGCTGAAAGCATATGAACCTCGTCAATGATGTATATTTTATATCTGCATCTTTCAGGCGTATAAACAGCTCCATCTCTGAGATCACGGATATCTTCAACGCTGTTGTTTGAAGCAGCGTCAATTTCGATAATGTCGGTAAGGGAGCCTTCCTCGGCTTCACGGCATATATCACATTCAAGACAGGGTGAGCCGTTTTTCATATTTGGGCAGTTTACCGCCTTTGCAAGTATTCTTGCGCAGGTAGTTTTACCTGTACCTCTTGAACCCATAAAAAGGTAGGCATGAGCTGTTTTGTCGTTTTTAAGCTGATTTTTCAGCGTTTCGGTAATATGCTGCTGAGAGATGACGTCATCAAATGTCAGCGGACGCCACTTTCTGTACAAAGCCTTATACATACTATGCCCCCTTCTGCCGCAAATAAAAATCCGGAACATAGATGTGCAGGCTTGCTGCGGCACACAAGACGATCCGCTTAATGCTGCTCGGTCTCCCGCCTGACATGGTTCACGGTGTCTTGTTGCACAGGGCCCGCACATCTATATTCCGGAATTTTTCATAATAAAGAGCAACAACGCTCCGAATAATATTATAACACATTAAGTTTCTTTTGTCAAGCACTAATAAAGCAGATTTTAAATTTATTGCTCCACCAATTATACCTTGCCAAAAAGACGAAAGCAGAAAGGAAATTTATCAAGGAAGAAAAACACAGGAATACTGTCGTATTTCAAGTTTTTCTGACACAGAGAAATTTTCTTTGTGCCGAGTATTTGATGGCAA
>JAGAMB010000029.1 GCA_017624895.1 Ruminococcus sp.
AGAGGACAACCTACGGGGAACGAGGGAGGGGAAAATTAAACTGGCACAAAAATCGGCTTTCCCCTCCCTCTTTCCCCTACGGTTTTCCTCTCTGGAACTCTCCTTTCCCTTTCCCCATTCTCCCTCCCTTTCCGATTTTTATACTTTTACGGTAATCTCTTTTTTGTTTATGGGCGATGACTTATGCCCATATGACCGCTCGAAAAAGTCAGGTCACACAAAAGAAAAAAGTCGGGAAAAGGGGGAAGGTGACGGAAAGAGCGTTCCAGAGGAAAAATCAGAGGAAGGGTGCGGCGAGTCGCCGCTGACAGTTTGTTCTAATGTTATGTAACTTTAGATACAAGCTTTTGTTCCAGTTTAATTTCCCCTCCCTTTCGCTCCATAGGTGTTCCTTTTGGGTAATAAATTACCCTTTTTTATAATTAGAAAAATAAAGTTTAAGATGTTACAACGTACTACAGAATATAAGCCATTAGCTAACGGCTTGCGGAGCAAAGCTCCGCATCAGAAAATATCCTTTTTCTTCTTGATATAACGTCTTATCAGCACAAAAGCCATAAGCAGGACGCAGAACACAAGGAAAACAGGGGCAATCCACCTGTTTGTATTTTCGTCCTCGGCTGATTTCATTTCAGTCCACAGATCCTGCATAAGCTGGTTGGCTTCATCGGAAAGATTGACGAAAACAGAAGTCTTATCACGTATAAAATCCTGATTGGGATAAGTTATGGGACTGTTCTGCACTTCCTCGTCAAGCATATTGAATGCCGCCTGATGGGGTGTGGAATAGCAGATATAGTCAATATTTGCAAAGGCTATATCAGGCTCGCAGAGGAAGTTGATATACATTTCAGCCGCTTCTTTCTGCTTTGCACTTTTCGGGATACACATAGCGTCCACAAAAAGATTTGTACCGCTTTTCGGAACAACGAAGTCAAGAGCGTCGTTATCCTCCATAATTGTGAGAGCGTCACCTGCATAGTACGGCGCAATAAGCGCGTCACCTGCGCCCATTTTGTCAAAAACCTCGTCCATAACATATGCCTGAACAATTTTCTTCTGTGAAAGCAGTTTAGCCGATGCCGCACGCATTTCCTCCTCATCTTCCGTATTGAGGGAATAGCCCAGCATAATTTCAGCTATTGCAAAAGCGTCACGGGGATTGTCAAACATAAGTATCTGATCGGCATAATCCTCATTCCACAGCAGATCCCAGTCGATATCCTCTTTCGGTATATCAATCATAGTTGTGTCGTACATTATACCGACAGTACCCCATGTATACGGCACAGAGTAGGCATTATCAGGATCATAGTCCTGATTTCTGAAATTCTCCATAATGTACTCAAAGTTGGGGATATTATCAAAATCAAGGGGCTGTATCATATCCTCTTTAATCATCTTGCTTATCATATAATCAGAGGGGATAATAACGTCATATGAAGCCGCGCCGCCCTTTAATTTAGCATAAAGCTCCTCATTTGTGGCAAAGTTGGTGTAGTTCACCTTAATACCCGTCAGCTTTTCAAATTCGCTGTTTACGTCAATAGTACCCTCGTCCGCGCCGGCAGAGATATAATCGCCCCAGTTATAGACGTTTATAGAGATACCCTTACCCTTGAAACGGGTATAATAATCGAGATCGGAGTAGGTGACAGTCTGCTGAACGACTTCTTCCTCCTCCTCGGTTTCAGCGGAATTATCCGATTCCGCACAGGCGGCAAGCATTGACATAGAAAGCATTGCCGCGGAAATAAGAGAAAATATCTTTTTCATTTTCAACTCCATATTATTTTTTGGGCGGATATTTCAATAGAACATTGTAGGGACACGGCGAGCCGTGTCCGCCTACAGAATTATATTTGCAATATAATTTGAATAATGCGTTACCATAATGTGTATATCGGACACGGCACGCCGTGTCCCTACAAATTGGTTATATATCGTAATCCTGTGTAGGGATAATATCTGTCCCTGAATTAATTACGCATTACGCATTATTTTATATTTTTCCTGCCTTTTTCAGCGCCTTTTTCTCGATGATATTCTTCACAATGAGAATAATCACAACAGTTATGAAAATAAGGGTGGAAAGTGCGTTGATTTCGGGGGATACCTTACGTCTTGTCATTGAGTATATCGTTATGGGCAGCGTCTGAGATGTGGAGCCGCTGGTGAAATAACTGATAACAAAATCGTCAAGGGAATATGTGAAAGACATAAGAAAGCCGCTGATAACTCCGGGCATAATTTCGGGGAGAACCACTTTTCTGAATGCCTTGACGGGACTGCACCCTAAATCCTGCGCCGCCTCGTATATATGCGGATCCATCTGATTGAATTTCGGCATAACATTAAGAATAACATACGGCACATTAAACGTGATATGCGCGATAAGAAGCGTAACAAAGCCGAACTCCAAATTCATACGCGCCGCAAAAAATACGAAAAGCAGCATAAGAGATACACCTGTTACAATTTCGGGATTGATGATGGGCATATTCGTTATATTCATAACAACAGCCTTCGGAACTTTTTTCATATTGTTTATGCCGATAGCCGCAAGAGTACCGAGAACTGTAGATATAACGCTGGAAATGCAGGCTATAATAATCGTATTTATGAGAGATGAAATAATGATCCTGTTGTTGAAAAGGCGGATATACCAATCAAGCGTAAAGCCGCTGAATACGCTTCGGCTCTTTGTTTCGTTGAAGGAGAATACAATCAGCACGAAAATGGGGATATACAGGAAAAAGAGGACAAGTCCAAGATAAGCCTTACCTAATTTTTTCATTGCCGCACCTCCTACATAAGCACCTGATCATCAGGATCAAATTGGTTCATAACGGTCATAATAACAAGGATTATCACCATAAGCACAAGGGACATTGCCGCGCCAAGATGCGGATTATAGGCATTTCCGAGGAACTGCATTTCTATAAGGTCGCCTACAAGGAGATTGGAGCCGCCGCCTAACATACGGGAAATAATGAATGTGGAAATTGCAGGAACGAAAACCATAGTAATTCCCGATGTTATTCCGGGGACGCTCAGGGGGACGATTACGCGGAAAAGCGTCTGGAAATAACTGCAACCTAAATCCTCAGCCGCCTCAAACATACTGTTGTCGATTTTCTCCATAACCGAGTAAAGCGGCAGTATCATAAAGGGGAGGTAGTTGTAGACCATACCAAGAACAACAGCGCCCGATGTGTTGATAAGCTTGAACGGGCCAAGTCCTGCCATACCGAGAAGATGATTTATAATGCCGTTATTGCCCAGCAAGGTCATCCATGCATATGTACGCAGGAGGAAGTTCATCCACATAGGGAGCATTACTATCATAAGCATAGTACCCTGCTTGTGCTTCTCCATACGGGACAGGATAAATGCCGTAGGATAGGCTATAACAAGACATATAGCAGTAGCGATAAGCGAGAGCCATATGGAACGGACGAAGATGTTGGCATACTGTCCCACATCGGAAATATATTTCATTGTAAATTCGCCGTTTTCGTTGGTGAATGCGAAAAATGCGATCATAAGCAGGGGAACGAGGATAAATACCACCATCCACACGAGATAGGGGGCAGAGAAATATTTCAGCTTCATTGTCATTCCTCCGATTTCTTCATAATGTGGATATCAAAGGGATCAAAGGCAAGTCCAACCATAGAACCCGGAGCTTCCGCCTTTGTGGAGTGTACCGTCCACTTATGGTCAACACCGTCAATTATCATTTCATAGTGAACGCCCTTGAATACTACTGATTCAACGATACCCGTAAGCTTTGCAGAAGCGGCAGGGACGATTTTAACGTCCTCCGGACGGATAACAACATCGACAGTTTCGTTTTTGCCGAAGCCCTTATCAACACATTCAAACCCTCTGCCGTTGAATTGTACAAGGCAGTCACGGAGCATAGAGCCGTTGAGAATATTACTCTCTCCGATAAAGTCCGCAACAAAGGCATTTACAGGCTCGTTGTAGATATCCGTGGGAGAGCCTATCTGCTGAATATAGCCGTTATTCATTACAACGATGCTGTCGCTCATTGTGAGGGCTTCTTCCTGATCGTGGGTAACGTAAACAAAGGTGAGTTCAAGCTCCTGCTGAATTTTACGAAGCTCAATCTGCATTTCCTTGCGGAGCTTCAGGTCAAGAGCGCCGAGAGGCTCGTCAAGGAGCAGCACCTTAGGGTGATTTACAAGGGCGCGGGCAATAGCCACACGCTGCTGCTGACCTCCTGAAAGGCGGTTTACTGTACGCTTTTCGTAGCCCATAAGGTTTACAAGCTCCAGCATTTCACCGACGCGGCGGACGATTTCCTTTTCGGGGACTTTCTTTACGCGCAGACCGAAAGCGATATTCTCATAAACGTTGAGATGAGGGAAAAGAGCATATCTCTGGAAAACGGTGTTGACGTTTCTCTTGTGGGGCGGCATACCGTTAATGCGCTTGCCCTCGAAGATAACATCACCGCTTTTAGGCTCAAGAAAGCCTGCTATAATACGGAGAGTCGTGGTTTTTCCGCAGCCTGACGGACCGAGAAAGGTGACGAACTCTTTATCTTTTATGTCAAGGCTGATATTTTTGAGGATCTGGTCGCCGTCCTCAAATTCAACAATAATATTTTTAAGGCTTACAATATTTTCCATATATAACCTCCTTAGATTTTTCAACGATTAATTATAGCATATATTCGCATAAAAAGCAATATATTTTCAATAAGTTAGCATTTGTTAACCGCTTGCTTCTTTATTTCTTGTAATGGCGGATATTATCCGCACAAGCTTATACAGCGCTGCCTTGAAACAACATAAGGGGTTCTCTAAAAACCGGAACACGAGAGGAATTTCGTATATGACAGATATCAGTTGCAAGGCGACAAACCGCAGTAATACTTTGTGTATTGCAAGGTTTGGCAACGCAGTAAATGATGTTTGTCATAGAAATTCAACCGTGAGGGAGGTTTTTAGAGGTTCCCATAAGAAATTCTCTAAAAAAACATTGACAATATGCCGATTTTGTGCTATAATATATGAGCATTGATAATGCTTGTGTAGCACAAAGGTAGTGCAGCGGTATCGTAAACCGCAGGTTGCAGGTTCGATTCCTGTCACAAGCTCCAAAATAAACCCTCCTGATTGTACATTTCGGGAGGGTTTGCTGTTTATAATAAGAATATTGGTATAATATAACCGAATATCTTTTGGGCATCTCTAAAAACTGGAACACGAGCAGAATTTCGTATATGACAGATATCAGTTGCAAGGCGATAAACCGCAGTAATACTTGATGTATTGCAAGGTTTGGCAACGCAGCAAATGATATTTGTCATAGAAATTATGCCG
>JAGAMB010000030.1 GCA_017624895.1 Ruminococcus sp.
AATGTAGAAAAAGGTGCATTGCATAATGGACACGGCACGCCGTGTCCCTACAAAACGGCTATTCTACGTTGTACAATGTAGGGTCACGGCGTGCCGTGACCGCAATTTCGGTACGAAATTCAGGTTTTTCGACAATCTCAGGGGCGGATAATATCCGCCCACTGACTGCCAAAGGCAGAAACACCAAGGGACGCCCGAAAGCGTCCCTTTTATTATAAATATTACTTGATATCCTTGTGGTGAGCCTGTAAGGACTTCACGCCTATCTGCTTGTTGAGCTTAATAGCCTTGATACCCTCAAGACTTGCCTTTGCAGCAGCCATAGTTGTAATATATGTTATGCGGTGCTTGATAGCAGACTTACGGATATAGCTGTCATCATGAGCGCTTGTCTTTCCGGCAGGAGTATTGATGATAAGCTGGATTTCGCCGTTTGCAATTGCGTCGGCAATATTAGGACGTCTGCCCTCGTATATCTTGAAGATACGCTCACAGGGAATACCTGCCTCAACAATAAGCTTATAGCACTTGTGAGTTGCAATAATATTGAAGCCAAGCTCGTGGAAGCCCTTGGCAATATCAATAAGCTCAGGCTTATCTCTGTCACAAATGCTGAGGAGTACAGTTCCGTTTTCGGGGAGAGGATTTTTTGTAGCCTCCTGAGCCTTGTAATAAGCCTCACCGAATGAGCTGGAAATTCCGAGAACTTCTCCTGTTGATCTCATCTCAGGTCCGAGAACCGGATCAACCTCAGGGAACATATTGAATGGGAATACAGCTTCCTTAACACCATAGTGGTTTATTTCGCGATCCTTTAACTCTGGAACAGGTGAAGGCTTGCCTGTGAGCGATGATGTGATAATCTCTGTAGCAATTTTTACCATATTGATCTCGCATACCTTTGAAACAAGGGGAACAGTTCTGGATGCTCTGGGGTTAGCTTCAAGAACATAAACTGTATCGCCCTCAATAGCGTACTGCATATTCATAAGACCGCATACATTCATCTCAACAGCAATCTTTCTTGTGTAATCCTTGATAGTTTCAACAATTTCAGGTGAAAGATTCTTTGAGGGGAGAATACAAGCGGAGTCGCCTGAATGAACACCTGCAAGCTCGATATGCTCCATAACAGCAGGAACAAAGCAGTGTGTACCGTCGGATATAGCGTCAGCCTCGCACTCTGTAGCATGGTTGAGGAAACGGTCAATAAGGATAGGTCTGTCGGGAGTTACACCAACAGCAGCATTCATATAAATGCGCATCATTTCGTCGTCGTGTACGATTTCCATACCGCGTCCGCCGAGAACGTAGGAAGGACGAACCATTACAGGGTAGCCGATTCTGTTTGCGATTTCGATAGCCTCGTCAGCATTTACAGCCATACCTGCCTCAGGCATAGGAATACCGAGCTTATCCATCATTGCGCGGAAGTGATCTCTGTCCTCTGCAAGGTCGATAGTTTCGGGAGTTGTACCGAGGATGTTTACGCCGTATTTTTTGAGGTCGTTAGCAAGGTTAAGGGGAGTCTGTCCGCCGAACTGTGCAATAACGCCCACAGGCTTTTCCTTTTCGTGGATAGCGAGAACATCTTCAAGAGTAAGAGGCTCAAAGTAGAGCTTATCAGAAGTATCGTAGTCTGTAGAAACAGTTTCGGGGTTGCAGTTTACGATAATTGACTCAAAGCCAAGCTTTTTAAGGGCAAGAGCAGCGTGAACGCAGCAGTAGTCAAATTCGATACCCTGACCGATTCTGTTTGGACCGCCGCCGAGAATCATGATCTTAGGCTTATTTGTGCTTACAGGGCTGTTGTCCTTGTCGAGGTGATATGTTGAGTAGTAGTAAGCAGCATTTTCTGTGGAGCTTACGTGAACGCCCTCCCAAGCCTCGCAGATACCGAAGCCGATACGAGCATTTCTTACTTCCTCCTCAGTAACTTCAAGGAGAGAGCTGAGGTAGCGGTCGGAGAAGCCGTCAAGCTTAGCCTGTCTGAGAACGTCCTCCTCAGGAACTCTGCCCTTCATTGTAAGGAGCATTTCTTCCTCCTCAACAAGTTCGAGCATCTGCTCAAGGAAGTATTTCTTTATCTTTGTAAGCTCAAAGATCTCATCAATTGAAGCGCCCTTGCGGAGAGCCTCATAGATGATGAATTGTCTTTCGCTTGTGGGATTTTTAAGCAGGTCGAGAAGCTCTTCCTTTGTCATGCTGTTGAAGTTTTTAGCAAATCCAAGACCATATCTGCCTGTTTCAAGGCTGCGGATAGCCTTCTGGAAAGCTTCCTTGTATGTCTTGCCGATACTCATAACCTCGCCTACAGCGCGCATCTGAGTGCCGAGTTTATCTTCAGCGCCCTTGAATTTCTCGAATGCCCAGCGAGCGAACTTGATAACGATATAATCGCCGTCGGGAACATACTTATCGAGAGTGCCGTATTTGCCGCAGGGGATTTCGTCAAGAGTAAGACCGCAGGCAAGCATAGCTGAAACGAGAGCAATGGGGAAGCCTGTTGCCTTAGAAGCAAGAGCAGATGAACGTGATGTTCTGGGGTTGATCTCGATAACAGCGATTCTTCCTGTTTCGGGATCACGGGCAAACTGACAGTTACAGCCGCCGATAACCTCGATAGATTCAATAATTTTATATGACATTTCCTGAAGCTCTTTCTGAACGTCCTCAGGAATTGTGAGCATAGGTGCAGAGCAGAATGAGTCACCTGTATGAACACCTACAGGGTCGATATTTTCGATGAAGCAGACAGTGATCTTGTTATTGTTGATATCACGTACAACTTCAAGCTCAAGCTCCTCCCAGCCGAAGATACATTCTTCAACGAGAACCTGACCAACGAGAGAAGCCTGCAAGCCTCTTTCGCAAACGACTTTAAGCTCGTCAACGTTATATACCATACCGCCGCCAACGCCGCCCATAGTATAAGCAGGACGGAGAACAACGGGATATTTGAGAGTTTCAGCGATTTTAACAGCTTCGTCAACAGTATAAGCAACCTCGCTTTTTGGCATACCGATACCGAGCTTATTCATAGCATTCTTGAACTCGATACGGTCCTCGCCTCTTTCGATAGCGTCAACCTGAACACCGATAACGCGAACGCCGTACTTTTCGAGAATACCTGCTTCGTCAAGCTCAGAGCAGAGATTAAGACCTGACTGACCGCCAAGATTTGGAAGGAGAGCGTCGGGGCGTTCCTTTTCGATGATCTGGGTAAGTCTTTCAACATTGAGTGGCTCGATGTAGGTAGTATCGGCAACGTCGGGGTCTGTCATAATAGTTGCTGGGTTAGAGTTTACAAGAACGATCTCATAGCCGAGATTTCTGAGAGCCTTGCAAGCCTGAGTTCCCGAATAGTCGAACTCACAGGCCTGACCGATAATGATAGGGCCTGAACCGATAATCATGATTTTGTTAATATCCTGAATCTTTGGCATTTTTTTCTCCTGACCCGTGCTGGCAGCACGTTGTATTTTATTGCTCCGCGAGGAGCAATGCCGGCTGAAATGTAATAATTTTCAGCTGATTTCTTAGCAGCAAATCAATTTTTACACTGATTAGCTCCTAATATTCTACCCTATATCATACCACAAAATGAAAAAAAAAGCAAGAGGGAAAACGCTATTTCAGCAAATTTTTATAAGGAATTGTATTACTTTTGATAAAAATATGATTAGGTTGACCTTTTCGGGGGTTTTTTATGTCATTTGCAGTCAGCCATCGGGTTTGGATAATGCGTAATTTCCGTTAGCTTTCAGCCTTTAGCAGTCAGCATTTTTCGCAATAATTCCTGTGCAGGTGCTGCCTTTGGCAGTCCGTTGGCGGACATTATCTGCCCTCGGAGTACAAAAATCCCCTCGTGCATGGACGAGGGGGGAAATGTTGTTTAAACAAACGAAAGATATTTAGAGGTGTATTCCTCATACTTCTTTCTGTAGAAATCATTGTCGCTGCGGAGCTGTTTGAGTGATTCGTGGAGATTCATATTCTGCTCCTTGACATCAATCACACAGCCTGCAATATTGGAGCAATGGTCGGAAACTCGCTCCATATTTGTGATAAGGTCATTCCATACAAAGCCGGCTTCAATACCGCATCCGCCTACACGAAGACGCTCAATATGTCTTGAACGGAGCAGCTCCTTCATTCTGTCGATAACCTGCTCTAAAGGTTCAACGAGAGTAGCCTGTTCAGTATCGGAATTTTTGAATGAGGTGTAGGAAAGGGTTACAATTTCAGAAACGGCATTGGAAAGTGACTTCATTTCAACATCAGCGTCAGCAGAGAATACAATTTTCTTATCGCGCATTTCCTCAGCTGATTCGAGAATATTAACAGCGTGGTCGCTGATACGCTCAAAATCTCCGATAGCTTTAAGGAGCATTGAAGCTGTTGCACCCTCTGTTTCGTTGAGCTGATGAGTGCTGAGTTTTACGAGATATGTGCCGATGATATCCTCATAGTGGTCGGTTTTGTCCTCAGCCTCACGTATAGCGGAAGCTGTTTCTTTATCATAAGCTGTAAGGCAGTCAATACTTGATTGAAGGGCAGTTGAAGCGATTTCAGCCATTTCGTGTGTGAGGTTGTAAGCACATTCAAGAGCGATTGCAGGAGTTGCAAGAAGTCTTTCATCGAGAACAGCTTTTTCATCCTGCTTGTCATTATCGGGAACGAGCTTATATGCAAGCTTTTCAAGAAGTCCCGACAGCGGAAGAAGCAGCAGAGTGCAGGCAATGTTGAAAATGGAGTGGCATACAGCGATACCTGCATGATTTGCTGATTCATTAAAAATTGCAGGGGAGAATACGAGGTCGCCTATTACGAAAAGGAGAAGGCATACCACAGTACCTATTATATTAAAGGAGAGATGTACAAGAGCTGCACGTCGTGCATTTTTAGCAGTACCGACAGAGGAGATAAGGGCAGTAACGCAGGTACCGATGTTCTGTCCCATAATAATCGGGATAGCCGCGCCGTAGGAAACAGCGCCCGTAGCTGCAAGAGCCTGAAGAATACCAACGGAAGCGGAGCTTGACTGGATAACAGCTGTAAGAACTGCACCTACAAGAACGCCGAGAATGGGATTTTTGAACAATATGAACATATTCTGGAATTCAGGAATATCTTTAAGTCCCGAAACAGCGTCTGTCATCGTGTCCATACCGAACATAAGGGTAGCAAATCCAAGGAGAATCATACCGATATCTTTTTTCTTGTTGCTCTTGGTGAACATAAAGAGAACAATACCGATAAGGGCGAGAACAGGTGTGAATGATGTGGGTTTAAGCAGCTTTAAAGCGAGATTATCGCCGGAAATGCCGCCAAGACTCAAAATCCATGCTGTAACAGTAGTACCTACGTTAGCACCCATAATAACGTGAATAGCCTGTTTAAGGCTCATAAGACCTGAGTTTACAAATCCGACAACCATAACAGTAGTAGCGGACGAACTCTGGATTATGGCAGTTACACCAAGACCTGTGAATAAGCCCGAAAGCTTTCCTGTAGTGAGTTTTCCTATCATAGCTTCAAGCTTGCCGCCTGCGCTTCTTTCGAGGGCGCTGCCCATAATATTCATTCCGAACAGGAACAGGCACAAGCCGCCTATGAGGGTTAAGATGTCAAAAATATCCATAATATTTCCTCCGTAAATCTTTTGGCGGTATCATTATATCATTGCAATGTTAAATCCACAGCAGGAAAAATGTAAAATCTATGTAAAATAAAGGATATAAGCTGTTAGTTTCAGCTTATATCCTTTAGCAGTTTTGGGTTATGGTATGAGATCATCTTTCGGGACAGGCGCAGAATTATCTGATACTGCCTTAAAAAAGATAGATTTGTCCGTCGATCTCATAAACACGGAACATCAGGGGATTTGTGTGATTTATCAGCTGGAATGAGCCTTCAGCTGTGCTGTAGCAGGTATATCCGCCGATTTCCGCAACCTTTTTCGATGTAATCTTAGTAAGGGCGGCGCTGTCAACAGCATTTACAGCCTCGTCAGCCTCTGTGAAATATGACGCTGCCTCCGGATCATTTTCTGTAAGGCAGTTTGAAACGTCAATAAAATCTATCTCAAAGTCGCTGCCAAGCATTGTACAAAATGAGGAGTACAAGCTGTCAAGATACTCGTCTACATTAGCATAGCCGTTTTGTTCGCAGACATATTCAAGATATCCGGGATAGTAAAGGCTTTTTATTTTATCGTGGTCATTTTCATTGACAGCTGCAATATAGTCGTGGAGGGCGTAGATCTCTCTCAGATCGGGATTTTCCATATCTCCGCCGAAATATCTCTTATCAAAATCAATGATATATTTTACATTTTCATCATTTGCCGGCATAAGCTCAAAAACTGTTGAGCCGTAAGGCATTTCGTCCTCTGAAATAGCAAGATCGTCCGCCATACTGCCGTTGCCTACCATCTGCTGTCCCGATACAGAGGATTCATTTTTCTCCTCGCAGCCTGCAGCGGAAGCACCGAGCATAATAGCCGCCAGAGCTGCACATAAAAATTTTCTCATAATATTTGCTCCTTATCCGAATGTATAATATTTGCCATCTTTTTCGACAAATAAAATATCCATAGCGTCGATGATTTTATGTTCGTTTCCGTCCTCACCCTCAACTATTACAAAGAAAGTAATAAATTCGATATTGTCCGTATCGGAGGTTACAAGCTCCTGATAGTCGATACCAAAAATTTCATTAAGGTAGCTGAAAAAGTTTTCAAGACGGCTTTTTTCAGTTTCGCCTTCTGTCAGAACAGGGCGCTCGGCTCTGATGCGGGTTATTTTGTAATCGCCGGTAAATTCCTGGTCAGATTCGCTTTCATATGTCAATATATCAATGAGCATATTTTTCAGATTTGCACATTGTGTATCGAAGCTGTTTTTCAGCGTATACTCATCGCTGCCCTCCATAGTGCCGCTGTACTGTTCGCGGAGATATTTGTCATATCTCTCGGCATAGTCGGGATAAATTGTATTTTTATATCCCTCGAAATCCTCATTTTGCAGAGTGAGGAAATAATTTTCAAGGGCAAGCATAAGCTCGTCAGGGATAGTATCATCACCGAAATAAAGCTTTGTACCTCTGCCGCTGACGCGGTATTCGCCAAGCTCGTAGTCCTCCGCACCTTCTTCGGGAGTGACGACTTCACCGATGCTGTTTTCGCCAATAACAACCGATGAGCTGTTATTTTCCGAAGCAGAGTTTTTTTCACAGGAAACGCAGCTCAAAGCGCAGGCACAGGCGAGAGCGAGTGCCGACAATTTTGTAAATTTCATATATACCTCCGAATTTTGTTATTCTGTACACTTAATTATACTATAAATTTACACGAAATACAAGCATATCTTATGATTTTTAGGTGATAATTTTTTGAAATATAAAAAGTTAAAATAAAAATTTTTTAAAAAACACTTGACTTTTTCCTACAACTGTGTTATACTTAACAACAGATAACACGGTAGTGCAATTAATAACACCGTATTGTCAAGTATATTTATTATGGAGGATTTTATTATGGAGTTCACTTTTTTAAAAAAATACCTTGAGGATAATTGCATTTCACTTCGTGAAGCAGGTGCTATGGTTGGACGCTCTGGTACTGCGATAAAAGCCTGGTGCGACGGAAACGGATTAGCCGATAGGAGAGTAAGAGCTAAAATAGCAAAAATTATGGGGGTAGATATTAAAATTGTTGATGCAGAAGTTGAGGCATACGTAAAGCGAGTGTATCGTGCAAGCAAAAAGATAAAAACAGAAAGAATAGCTGCTGTTTGTGATGAATTTAGGCTTAGATTGTCTGTTGCAGTCAATGAAGAAGATGAGGTAGTATTTAATGACAGCATTTCGATGAAGGTTATAGATGCTTTGATAGGTGCAATAAAGGTGTTTGACAAAGTAAAATAAAAATCAAGGCAAAATTATTGCCCCCAGACTGTCCAAAAACCCCGATTTCTCATCCGAAATCGGGGTTTTTTATAATTACACGTTGCGTATTAAATTAACCCTTTGCTCTCACCTTTGCGCGCTGGCTGTTGCTTAAAATTCTCTTGCGTATTCTCAGGCTTTCGGGAGTTACTTCAAGCAGCTCGTCATCAGCAAGAAATTCCAGACAATCTTCAAGGCTGAGTATGCGGTGGGGAACAAGGCGGAGCGCGTCATCACTTCCGCTTGCGCGGGTATTTGTCAGATGCTTTCTCTTGCATACGTTAACTACAAGGTCGTCGCTCTTTGGTGACATACCTACAACCATTCCCTCATATACGGGAGTGCCTGCCGGAATAAACAGCTGACCTCTTTCCTGTGCGTTGAAAAGTCCGTATGTTACAGCTTCGCCTGTTTCAAAGGATACAAGTGAACCCATGCTTCTGCGGTCAATATCGCCCTTGTATGGCTGATATTCCTCGAAAACGTGGCTCATAATGCCCTCGCCCTTTGTATCTGTGAGAAATTCGCTCTTATAGCCGAAAAGTCCTCTTGCAGGAACAAGAAACTCAATTCTCATACGGCTGCCCTGTGGGTGCATGGATACAAGCTCACCCTTACGGCTGCCCATTTTTTCCATAACAGAACCAACGCTATCCTCAGGAACGTCAACTACAAGTCGCTCGATAGGTTCAAGCTTTCTGCCGTCCTCGCCCTCTTTGAGAAGTACACGGGGAGTTGAAACTGAAAGCTCATAGCCCTCGCGACGCATATTTTCGATAAGGATTGAAAGGTGCATTTCGCCTCTGCCTGCAACTCTGAAAGCGTCAGTATTCTCTGTTTCCTCAACACGGAGAGAAACATCTTTGAGAAGCTCCTTGAAAAGTCGCTCACGGAGCTGACGGGAAGTTACGAACTTACCCTCTTTGCCTGCAAATGGGCTGTCGTTTACAGCAAATGTCATTTCAACAGTAGGCTCGGAAATCTTTACAAAGGGGAGAGGTTCAGGAGCATCAACAGCGCAGATAGTATCACCTATTGTAATATCCTCAATACCTGAAATCCACACAATATCGCCAGCCATAGCAGATTCGACAGGAACACGCTGGAGTCCCTGAATCTGTAAAAGTGAAACGATTTTGGAGTTGTAATTCTTTTTTGAGCCTGTGTAATCGCAGACAGTAACCTGCTGATTTACCTTGATATTTCCGCGGACAATACGTCCGATACCGATTCTGCCGACATATTCATTGTAGTCGATAGAGGAAATAAGCATCTGGAGGGGTTCTTCCTCCTCGCCCTTAGGAGGCTCAATGTAGTTGATGATAGTATCGAAAAGGGGCTTTAAGTCTGTGCCTGCCTCGTACTGGCTGATTGAAGCAGTACCGCTTCTGCCTGAGCAGAAAAGCAGGGGAGATTCAAGCTGTTCATCGTTAGCATCAAGGTCAAGGAGAAGTTCAAGAACTTCATCGCCGATTTCGTCAAGACGAGCGTCGGGACGGTCAATCTTATTTACAACAACGATGATTTTGTGTCCCATTTCAAGTGCCTTTGAAAGCACGAAACGAGTCTGGGGCATAGGTCCCTCAGCAGCGTCAACGAGAAGAAGAACGCCGTCAACCATTTCGAGAACTCGCTCAACCTCGCCGCCGAAGTCAGCGTGTCCGGGAGTGTCAATGATATTTATTTTTGTGCCGTTGTACATAACGGAAGTATTTTTTGCAAGGATAGTGATACCACGCTCACGCTCAATGTCGTTGGAGTCCATAACTCTCTCAGCAACTGCCTGATTTTCGCGGAATACGCCGCCCTGTTTGAGCATTTCGTCAACGAGGGTAGTTTTACCGTGGTCAACGTGGGCGATAATGGCAATGTTTCTCAAATCTTCTCTTATCATATTTTTCTCTCCTTATATTTTAGAGCTATCAACTTTTAGCTGTTAGCCTTTGGCTTTATTTAAACTTCTTTCCTAATTTGCTTTTCAGCAGATTTCTCAAATCTTCTGGTGTGCCATCGGTGATCTGGCTTTCAGTAAAAGCATAAAATCTGTATCTTTCACATACGATTATAAACCAGCCATCACTGTTTTTTGCGCTTGTAACCGTATTGTAGAAGTTTTCTACTCGTTCACTAATTTTTGAGCCTACATTTTCAGCAACAAAAGAATTATCACCAAAAGTAATTGTTTCAACGACATCACTGCACAGTTTCTGAGAGTTTTTGAATAACCTGTGCGGCATACGACAATTATATATAATAAGCAATACAGATAAAACTAAAAACAGAAATGTAATAATAACATCTGTAAATCCACCTTCTGAAATCAAAAAAAGAAATGCGGCAGCAATAAATTCAATTGCCTGTACAACAGCAAGCGAACAGAATAATATTATGTATAGGTAAGGAAGCGGCTTGCCCCACCAGTACTTTTTAAAGCCTTCTATTGTAGGATATGTTTTAGCACGTATCACTTTTTCTCCTCCTCACTAATCCCGACTTGCGCTGGCGGACTGCTAAAGGCAGCCTTACACATAAGCTAATGGCTAAAGGCTCACAGCTAATAGCTATTTACATATTATTTCTGCATATTTTAGAGCTATCAGCCGTTAGCTTTTAGCCTTTAGCTTTATTTGAACTTCTTTCCTAACTTTCTTTTCAGCAGATTTCTCAAATCGTCTGCTGTTCCCTCGGTGATTTCGTGCTTGCCGATTACATAAGCTAAATTCTTTTCCGGAAAAAGCAAAAAGCATTTCGGAGTTTCACGAACTTTATCAAGCTTATCGTATGTAATAGCAACATTTTCATTAAAATCTGCACCTTTACAACTTGCCCTCATTTCATTTTCATCAAACTCGTAGAGCATAGGAGAATCACCATATTTTTTTCTATGGTTCTTTATAAAGATATGCGGTTGTATAAAGTATAACCATATATTCAAAAATATTAAGAAAATTGAACTTGAAATAATAAAAATTAAGCGTTTAATCTGTTCAGGAGGCATAGGTTCATTTACTATTTTAAATACCAGTGATGATAATATCACGAGAATTACACATAAAATAACAACAATCGAACAAGCTATCGTAAAAACTTTATATAATGACAAATAATGCTGCTTTAAATGTTCAGGTGTATAAACAACTTTAGCACGTATCATCGTTATCTCCTCCTGCTGATTGCGACCTTCGCTGGCGGACTGCTAAAGGCAGCCTTACACATAAGCTAATGGCTAAAGGCTCACAGCTAATAGCTATTTACATATTATTTCTGCACAATGGATAAGCATTTCCGTACAAATCCGCTTTTTTTCAGGGCATAAAAAAATCCGCTGTCTTAAAAGCGGAGTAACTGGGATATTTAAGGGAAATTGGTGGGAGAGGGTGGATTCGGACCACCGAAGCTGAAAAGCAACAGATTTACAGTCTGCCCCCTTTGGCCACTCGGGAACTCTCCCTTAACAATTTCTGATATTTACCGGCTATTGCCGATAAAATGGAGCTGGTGGACGGACTCGAACCCCCGACCTGCTGATTACAAATCAGCTGCTCTACCAACTGAGCTACACCAGCTTAACTGACTTATTTATTATACCACATCTTTTTCGATTTGTCAACCCCTTTTTTGAAATTTTTTCAAAAAATTTTTTTGGTTGATTTTTTGTGGTAATTGGTCGAGGCGACAGGACTCGAACCTGCGGCATCTTGGTCCCAAACCAAGCACTCTACCAAACTGAGCTACGCCTCGGACTTTATTTGAACTGTCCTTGACAGCTTTTATATTATACCACCCTTTTTGACAAATGTCAACCCCATTTTTAGTGTTTTGTATACCCGCACAAAAAAGCTGATTTACAAACTGCATTTCTGTGTATATAAGACAAAATACGACTGAAAACGAAACGGACGGCATAAGCCGTCCGCCTGAATGACTAATTATTTCTCAACAGCGTCCTTGATTTCGTCAACAACGTCCTCAACAACTTCTTCAACTGTTTCGACTGCTTCCTCAACTGCGTCCTCAGCCTTTTCAGCTGTATCCTCAGCCTTATCTGCGATATCATCAATTACTTCGTCAAATTCAATATCCATATCATCGTCGTCGAAATCATAGAGATCATCAAAATCATCTTCAACTTCGTTGTTTTTGAGAAGCTTTGTTACTACAACGCCTGCAGCTACGGCAGCACCTGCAATAAGAAGTCCTGTTAAAAGTTTGTTCATATTAATATTCCTCGTTTCTCCGCAGTGTTAGATATATCCGAAAAGCCTGAATGGCATACGGAATTTATTACCAAAAGCTTTGCGGAAGCCCTCGATAATTATATCACTTATTATAACACATTTTAAAAGCAATTTCAAGTCCTTACATATTTTTTGTTAAAAACATCAAAATTGTCAGGGCGGAAATTGGTGCTGTTTCACAACGGAGTATTCTTTTCCCAAGCCAGATGCGCTCTGCACCTGCCGCAGCTGCCTCCTCGACCTCGGCGGCATCGAAGCCGCCCTCGCTTCCGATGAGAATACCGGCAGTTTTTATGCCCTGTACGTCCACATCACCGAAAGGCTTGCCGCCCTCGCCCTCGTAGAGAATAACGCTTTTATCAAGAGTTTTCATCATTTCAAGGCATTGCTTATATGTTACTATTGGCGATATTTCGGGGATAATGCCGCGTCCCGACTGTTTCGCCGCCTCCTCCGCTATTTTGGAAAGTCTTGGGAGCTTCTTTGCAAAATCCTTGTCATTCGGTCGGGATATGCACCGCCTTGTAAGTACGGGTACAACCCTTGTTACGCCTAATTCCGTGGATTTTTGTATGATATATTCCAGCTTGTCAAGCTTCGGCACCGCCTGAAACAGCGTGACATCTACCGTCGGTTCAGCATAGCAGGGATGTTTTTCCAGCAGGTCAAGAAAGACGGAATCCTCGGTGATCTGCCGTATTTCGCAGTCGTAGTCAATACCGCCGCAGCATACCGTAACGGCTTCTCCGGGGCGCATACGCAGGGATCGTCCGATATGACGGGCATTTTCACCGCTGAGAACTATATCGTTTTCATTTACATTATCTGAAAAAAATCGTGGCATATCAGCACTTCCTTTTATATTATATGTTCATACAGCCAAATCGGCTGGTTTGAATTGTTTCGTGTAGTGGCGGATATTATCCGCTTTTGACTGCCTTTATTATATCATTATATTTTTAAGCTGTCAACTTTTATTCCTGACTGTTAATATGCACAATAATGTATAATGCGAATTGAGTAATATGCTGATTTTTGCGAAAATGTGGTAAAAATACACAAAATCTTCACAAATCGTTTTTGGTTTTGTGGTATAATGATGTTACAATAGAGGGATAATATCAATTTTGCGAAATATATCTATATCGAAAGGATGATTTACTATGAAGCTTACAAAAAAACTTGCAGCAGCAGCTGCTTCTGCTGTTGTTGCGGTGTCCTCGCTTCCCGTGGCTGCTCTGAATACATCTGCGGCTGATCATAACTATATGGAAGCGCTGGCAATGTCGCTGTACTTCTTTGATTCCAACGCCTGCGGTACAGGCATTACAGACGGTCCGCTTACATGGAGAGGCGATTGTCATACCTACGATGCAGAGGCTTCTGTCGGCTCTCTTGACGGCTCTGTAAAGTCGATCGTTGATCCCGACGGTGACGGAAAGGTTGACGTATCAGGCGGCTGGCACGATGCAGGCGACCATATCAAATTCAACCTGACAATCGGCTTTGCCCTGTCAAGCCTTGGTATTTCCGATTATCTCAACCCCGGAATATATGAAAAGGCAAACTGCCGCGACCACCTTGAATATGAGATGCGCTGGGGTGCCGATTACCTTATGAAAACAACATTCCTTGATGATTCGGGAAAAGTTGCGGCTGTAGCTCATACAATTGCTGACGGCGGCACAGACCACTCATTCTGGACTCCTCCTGAGGTGCAGACATACGACCGCCCCATTTTCTGGCTGACTGCTTCGGACAATAACTCCTCTGTAAGCTGCGAAATGGCGGCAGGACTTGGTGCGGCTGCTTATGTGTTCAAGGATTCCGATCCCGAATATTCCGCAAAATGTGCGAAATATGCAAAGGCTCTCCTTGAATTTGGCACAAAGCACGTAGGCAACAACACAGGCGGTATCGGCGGATTTTACAGCACCGACGCTCAGTATCAGGATGAAGAAGCTGTTGCGCAGGCTTGGCTCTGGATTATCGGCGAGGGCGACAAGCCTACCCGTGTGCCTAAGAATAAGGACTACGGCGGAAGTCAGTATGACGGCTGGGTGTACTCATGGGATAAGGTATGGCAGGGATATGCAGCTCTGATGTACAAGGCTACAGGAGATAAGGCTTTCAGAGATGAGCTTATCGTGGAAATTGACGGTCAGGGCGGTATGAAGGTTGGCAAGTACAACACAAACGGCTGGGGTACTTCACGTATCAACTGCGCTATCCAAATGGACGCTTACACCGTTGCTGACGGCGATCCGAACAGCGAGTATGCTCAGGGTGCAAAGTGGCAGCTTGACTATATCCTCGGTGACAATAATCTCGGCTACAGCTTCCTGTTAGGCTTTGGCGAAAAGTGGCCTGTACATATCCACCACCGTGCGGCAAATCCCGGCGGAGATGGTATCACATCGGCACAGAATCCGGCGGCTAAGTATACAAATTATGGTATGCTTGTAGGCGGTATTGACGCTAACGGCTATGAGGATCACGCTGACAGATATCAGTATACCGAGGGCGCATTGGATTACAACGGCTGTTTTGCAATTGCAAGTGCTTGCGCGTCAAATCTTTTCGGCGGCGATGCAACAACATTTGACGCTATAAAAAATTCCGCGGCTGAAATAAATGCTGATTTCGTTTTTGCTGATGAAACTGTAACTCCATCCGAGCCTCCTACAGATCCGAAGCCCTCAGATAATCCCTCTGATATTCATTACGGCGATGCAAACTGCGACGGTTTAATAACAATGGCTGACGCTGCGTCTGTGTTCCAGGCTCTTGGAAACCCCGACAAATATGCGCTTTCCGAACAGGGTGCAAAAAATGCTGATGTAAACGGCGAAAAGGGTATAACTCCCGACGACGCTATTACAATTCAGAAAGTAAGCGCGAATGTTCTGTCTGAAAACGATCTTCCGCTTTCAAAGTAATGATTTAATACTAATCCCTAAAATGTTAGTAGACAAAGATGACATACGGCATTTATGCCATTAGATTTGTCTACTGTTGTTTCAGGATTAGTATAAAACACCGCACAGCTCGTACTGTGCGGTGTTGCCTTTATTTTACAGCGAATGAATAAACAACAGGAATCATTACAACAACGAACATCAAAATCAATGCAGGAACATATAAACCAAGGAGGAAAACGGGCAGGAGAGCAATTCCGCCGATTGTCCAGACAAAGCCTGCCAAACGATGTGTCTTGTCCCATATTCTTTCATCTGAAAGGGTACGGGGCGTTTTTATTCCTAAGAAGCTGTTCTGTCTTGTTTTAGGCATATAATTGCCGATTACAATGAGAAAAACAGAAATAAGAAGTCCTACAACAGCTCCGACATTCGTCAACTTTTCAAGTGCATAGAGGATTATCATTCCCTCAATTGCAAAAGCAAGCACAGGTATAATAAACCGCACCATTGTGTTGGCTTTTCTGCTGTTTTCCGTGCGTTTGTCGGTGCTTGTAATAAGACAGCATATAATTTCCAGAACAGCCAGAAATACAGGTATCACCACAATAGCCGCCATTTTCGGCATATAGCTGTCAGGCTCGTTTGAGATATTAAAATGAGTTGCAACTTTTTCGGGCAGCTTGTTGTACATTACAAATCCCGGAATTACTGCACAGAGCGTCAGAATAGCAGCAAATATATCTGTTTTAGTCAACATCTTTTTCATAATTATCCTCCAATTCTTCCCCTTTGCTGTCTGAATGGGATATGAACTGTGCTGTCCACATCATTATTTCTTCAAACACCGAGGTATTAAGCGTGTAATAGATGAAATTTTTTTCTCTTGTTTCGTGTACAAGCTCCGCATTTTTCAGCTGTTTCAGATGATACGAAACAGTCGCCCCTGTCATATCGAACTGTGCGGCTATTTCTCCTGCGGATTTTCGCCCCTCACGGAGCATTGTCAGTATTTCGCGCCTTGCAGGATCCGACAAGGCTTTGAATGTTTCGGGAAAGCCCATAAAATACCCCCTTTTTATACTGCTCCCAAAAATTCTTCAAGAGTTAGTTAGCGGAGCAATAAAGAGAACTAAATTTAGTACGTACTATTTAGAAAATTTTCTATTTAGAAATTTCTCTAAATATATGATATCACAAATTTCAGCATTTGTCAAGAGGTATTTTGAAATTTTTCTAAATACTTTTTGGCAGGGCGAGTAATATCCTCCGGCTAATAGCTGGTGCTTTTCAAAATAACAGCGTATTATCGCGATAAAGCGTTTCGGTATTTGTTTCCACAGCTATCTGTTTAGGTGACTTATTTTATATAATACCGAATATATTTTTACTATAAATTGATTTTTAATTAAGCAAAGATACGATATAATATGATTTATTAATGAATTTTCAACAAAATGGTATGCTTTGTGTAAATGCATAATTTTTTTACCGTGAATATATACAAAACTGACAAAGCAATTATAGTCAATACAGAGAAATTCACTTAAATCATAGGTTTTTTACCGAAATGTAATCTCAATGTAACCGCTTTGTTACCAAAAACTTGAAAAAATTATGTATAATATATGTACAAACGTATTATAGGCACGTTGTTTTAATTATTAAGAAAGAAGTGTGATGTAAATGGTTAATTTCAAAAGAATTAAATCAGTCGTCCTCAGCGGAATGGTTGCTGCTGCATCAGTAGCAGGTTCATTCACAGCAGTTGCTCCCTCTCTCTCAGCAAATGCTGCAACTGATGATTACGCAAAGCTCCTCCAGTACTCTCTCTACCTCTACGACGCAAATATGTGTGGTTCTGACGTAGACGAAAAGTCAGGTATCACATGGCGCGGTGACTGCCATACTGACGATGAAGTACAGGGTGGTTTCCACGATGCAGGCGACCATGCAATGTTCGGTCTTCCTCAGGGCTATACAGCTTCATCCCTCGGCTGGAGCTACTATGAATTTAAGGACGCTTATGAAGCTACAGGTCAGGCTGAGCATCTCAAGATGATCACAGACCATTTCTGCGATTTCTTCAAGAGATCCACAAAGCTCAGCGGTTCTTCCGTTTCAAACTTCCTTTACCAGAAGGGCGACGGTGACGAGGATCACAAATACTGGGGACCTCCTGAGAAGCAGGCTGGCGGAAGAAAGATGTTCTGGACATCAGGCGGCGCTTCCGATATCGCTGCTGACTATGCAGCTGCTCTCGCTCTGAACTACATTAACTTTGGTAATGATGAGGACCTTAAATATGCTGAGGCTCTCTACAACTTCTCCACACAGCACAACGCTGTTGCTACAGACGGCCCTAACAATTTCTACAAGTCAAGCGGCTGTCAGGACGAGCAGGCTAACGCTGCTGGTTGGCTCTACATCGCTACAAACAATGAAAAGTATAAGAATGACTGTGCTTCAAAGCAGACACAGTACCTCGGCTGGGTTGACGGCTGGGATAACAGAGGTCTTGGTGCAGCTTGCGTTTACGCTCATATCACAGGCGACTGGGGTAAGGTAAACAGCTACATCGGCGGTCAGGCTTCAGGCAGTAACTACCTCTTTATGGACAAGTGGGGCAGCGCTCGTCTTAACACAACAATGCAGTTCTGTGCTCTCGCAGCTACAAAGAACTCCAACGCTGACTTCAAGAACTGGGCTAAGGGTCAGATGGACTATGTAACAGGCAGCAACCCTGCAAATACTTGCTTCGTTATCGGATTTGCAAGCAATTCTGCTAAGAACCCACACCACAGAGCAGCTTCCGGCTACCAGAGCTACGGCGAATTTAACGGCGAGGCTCATCCTCAGGCAATCAGCCCCAACGGTCACTCTCTCGTAGGTGCTCTCGTTGGTGGACCTACAGACGCAGGCGGTTCTTACAGAGATGATATGAACGACTACGTATGCAACGAGGTTGCTATCGACTACAATGCCGGCTTCGTTGGCGCAGCAGCTGGTCTTTACCACTTCTATCAGTCAGGTGATACAGTATCCTCAATCGAGGGTGTTGACAAGATCTACAGCGGCGGCTCCACACCTCCTTCAGGCACAAAGCCACCTTCACAGAACGTTACAACAGCTCCTCCTTCATCAACACCTCCTACACAGACAACAGTTACTCCTTCAGACGGAGATATCACACTCCTTCCTGATGATATGAAGGTTGGCACAGAAAAGGGTACTGACGGCGAGATGAACAACTACGCTGAGTTCAGCCCTCAGGGTGCTAAGTCCGTTACATTTTACTACTCTGTAAGCTCTAACGATATGCAGAGCTCAGGTGCATTCGGTACATGGAACGGCGAATGGGCACAGGAAGACTTTGAAGTTAACGTTAAGAACGGTAAGGTTGAGGTTTCCTACGATATTCCTGCTAACGTTGGTTCAACAGTAAAGGCAATGGTATTCTGGCCACACGGTGACGCTGTAACTATCGACAAGGTAGTTCTCCACAAGGGTGGTTCTTCCGCAGGCACAACATCAAAGACTACTTCAAAGACAACATCCAAGACAACATCCAAGACTACTTCAAAGACAACTTCTTCAACAACAACTCCCGCTGGCGGAGATATCATACTCCTTCCCGATGATATGAAGGTTGGCACAGAAAAGGGTACTGACGGCGAGATGAACAACTACGCTGAGTTTGCTCCTCAGGGTGCTAAGAAGGCTACACTTTACTACTCTGTAAGCTCTAACGATATGCAGAGCTCAGGTGCATTCGGTACATGGAACGGCGAATGGACACAGGAGGACTTCGAGGTTAACGTTAAGAACGGTAAGGTTGAGGTTTCCTACGATATTCCTTCCGACGTTGGTTCAACAGTAAAGGCAATGGTATTCTGGCCACACGGTGACGCTGTTACAATCGAAAAGGTAGTTCTCAGCGGCGCATCTTCCGCAGGCACAACATCTAAGACTACTTCCAAGACAACATCCAAGACAACATCCAAGACTACTTCCAAGACAACATCAAAGACAACTTCCAAGACAACATCCAAGACAACAACTCCTACACCTTCCAATCCTTCCAGCAGCACAACAACTGTTACACTTTACGGTGACGCTAACAACGACGGCAGAGTATCACTGGCTGACGCTACAGCAATTTACCAGAGCCTCGGTAATCCCGACAAGTACGCTCTTAGCGCAGTCGGCAGAGCTAACGCTGATGTAATCGGAAACGGTGACGGCGTTACACCTGACGATGCACTCACACTCCAGAAGGTTTACGTTGGTCTTATCAGCGCAAGCAGCCTTCCAATTAAATAAGGGAACCTCTAAAAACCTCCCTCACGACTGAATTTCTATGACAAAACATCATTTACTGCGTTGCCAAACCTTGCAATACACAAAGTATTACTGCGGTTTGCCGCCTTGTAACTGATATATGCCGTGTACGAAATCCCTCTCGTGTTCCGGTATTTAGAAAACCCCATAAGTAATTATTTACGAATAATCATTTACCGCTGCAAGTTAATTATCTTGCGGCGGTAATTTTTTGTTAAACATAAATTAAGTAAAGGTTCAAAATTACCGCAATTTTTGGTTAGAATTACCTTAATATCTCAAAAATTGTGATGTTTACCCTGTTTTATTGACAACTTTGCTTTATTGTGTTAAAATTTAATTACGGTTTTTATTTATTATTGATGGGGCAGCTAACTCGTGAATATTTTATGTGCAGGATAAAAGTCATAAGGTTAGGGATAAAAGTGCAGTAATACTTTGTGTATTGCAAGCTTTTCTGACGACAAATTTTGGCTTTCAGGCAAGCAGAAAAATTCAAGATTTAGTTGGCACATCAATATTGTTCCGCCAAGTAACTCTCAATTGGGGGAGCAATAACATCAAAAAATAAAGAGGGATGAGAAAATGAAAAAATCACACATCACAAAGGCAATGGCAGCAGCTTTTGCTGCATCAATTGCTGTCGGTACAGCTCCTGCTGTTTATGCAGCAGACGGAACAGCTGAACCTAAGGTAGTCTACAGCTTCGATTTCGAGGACGGCGACGTATCCTTATTCACAAACCGCGGCGGCAAGGATACAACCGAGATTTCCGCATCAACAGAGGACTCAGCAAGCGGTGAAAAAGCGCTTCTTGCAAGCGGACGTTCAGACAGCTGGCATGGCCCTGCTTTCCGCCTTGACGACAAGCTTGAACCTTACACAGAATACTACATCAGCGCTAAAATCAAGGGCAGATATTACACAGGCGCAATGATGAGCTTCCAGTATACTGTTGACGGCGAAACAAAGTACCAGAACCTCGTACAGAACCTCAACGGAAGCGACTGGCTTTCTGTTGACAGAGTAAAGGTAAGCTTCACAGATGAAATGGAGGGCGTTTACGTTTACTTTGAGGGCGGTACAGACGATATTTTCCTTGATGATTTCGTAGTTGAGGAAGTTCCTGCTGTTGAGATAGAGCAGGATATTCCCGGACTTGCTCAGGTATTCGGCAACGAGTTCAAGGTTGGTACAGCTCTTGTTCCCAACAACCTCAGCTCACGTTCCACAATGGATCTTGTTGAAAAGCACTTCTATCAGAGCCTTACAGCAGGAAATGAAATGAAGCCCGACTCAGTTCTCAATAAAACAGCTTGTCAGGAATATGCAGCAGAAACGGGCGATGATACAGTTCCCCAGATTTCTTTCGGTGCTGCAAAGCCTCTCCTTAACTACTGCCGCGATAATAACGTGCCTGTAAGAATCCATACTCTTGTATGGCATTCACAGACTCCCGACTGGTTCTTTAAGGAGAATTACGCTGATGACGGCGAATGGGTAGACAAGGAAAAAATGCTCCTGCGTATGGAGAATTATATAAAGGCATATTTTGAGGAGCTTGTTAAGCTTTACCCCACAGTTGATTTCTATGCCTGCGACGTTGTAAACGAAGCATGGATGGAGGACGGAAAGCCCCGTCAGCCCGGCGAGCAGGGTTCAAGCGGATCAGCTAAATCAGCATGGGTACAGGTATTCGGAGATAACTCATTTATCGAGCCTGCATTTACATTTGCAAGAAAGTACGCTCCAGAGGGCTGTAAGCTTTACTACAACGACTATAACGAATATATGGACGGCAAGATGAATGCAATCATTGAAATGGCAAAGGATCTCAAGGAAAAGGGCATTATCGACGGTATTGGTATGCAGTCGCATCTTGATGCCCGTCAGAGCCTCGACGCAGCATTCCCATCTGTAAATATGTACAATAAGGCACTTGACAAATACAGCGAGCTTGGACTTGACATTCAGATTACAGAGCTTGACGTAACAACTCCCGAAAATCCCACAGAGGCTGACTTTAAGGTTCAGGCTGATTATTACAAGGGCATCTGGGATTCCATTTACGCACATAAGGACAACATTTCCGCAGTAATTCTCTGGGGTGTAACAGATGACCAGAGCTGGAGAGCAAACAAATCTCCGCTGCTTTTTGACGCAAATTACAAGGCAAAGGAATCATTCCATGCAATTATTGAGGGATATGAGCTGCCCGATGTAATTCCTACAAATCCACCTGTAACTCCCACAGAGCCTACAGAAAAGCCATCTGAAACACCATCTGAGAAGCCAACAGATAAGCCGGCTGTTGAAGCAAAGCTTTTAGGTGATGCAAACTGTGATGATAAGGTAACAATGGCTGACGCAGCTGCAATTTATCAGGCACTTGGAAATGCTGATAAGTATGCATTATCAGCACAGGGAGCAGCAAATGCTGACTGTGCAAACACAGGCGATGGTGTAACTGCCGCTGACGGACTTGCAGTTCAGAAGCTCACAGCAGGAATTATAGAAAAACTTCCTGAGGTAACAAAATAACCGCAAAAATTACAGGGTACCGATTTCGGTACCCTGAGATTGTCTAAAAACCTGAATTTCGTACCGAAATTGCGGGCGGATAATATCCGCCCCTACTACGTTGTAACAACTAAAACTTTACATTACATTGCAGATTTTTCGTTCTGTTGTAGTATTTGTGTATATTGAATTTTAGCTCAACCAAAGGGACAACCATAGGAAGGGGGAGAAGAAAAAACTGGCACAAAAGTCGGTGCGTGGTATCCACGCTGATAATTTGCCCTAAAGAAAGTTTTACATTAGAACAAAATCTTGTATCTAAAGTAATATAACATTAGAACAAGATGTCAGCGGCGACTCGCCGCACCC
>JAGAMB010000031.1 GCA_017624895.1 Ruminococcus sp.
CAGTTTAATTTTCCCCTCCCTCGTTCCCCGTAGGTTGTCCTCTTTGGTGATGAATTTCCCTTTTGTATTTATTATAAATAGAAAAAATAAAGTTTTAGTTGTTACAAGGTAGTAGGGGCGGATATTATCCGCCCGAAATTTCGGGTTGTAGAAAAAGGTGCATTGCATAATGGACACGGCACGCCGTGTCCCTACAAAACGGCTATTCTATGTTGTACGATGTAGGGTCACGGCGTGCCGTGTCCGCAATTTCGATACGAAATTCAGGTTTTTCAACAATCTCACGGACTGCCCAAGTCAGCCCCTACACATAATTACGAATTACGCATTACGCATTATTCAAATCCGCCCCTACACATAATTACGCATTACGAATTACGCATTATTCAAATCAGCCCCTACGTAAATTAACGATTTCCGATAAAATTACCGTCCACAACAATTCATAATTCTTAATTCATAATTCTTAATTAAAAACGGCGCACCCGAAGATACGCCGTTGAAATCATATTAATCAGCCGATTATATACCTGCAGAATAGTTCGGAGCTTCCTTTGTGATATAAATATCGTGGGGATGGCTCTCCTTCAGACCTGCACCTGTAATTCTTACGAACTTAGCCTTTTCGTGAAGTGTGGGAATATCCTTGCAGCCGCAAAGTCCCATACCTGAACGGATACCGCCAACAAGCTGGAATACTGTTTCAGCAAGAACTCCCTTGTAAGGAACTCTGCCCTCAACACCCTCAGGAACAAGCTTCTTTGCGCCCTCCTGGAAATATCTGTCAGTTGAGCCGTTAGCCATAGCGCCAAGACTTCCCATACCTCTGTATACCTTGAACTGACGTCCCTGATAGATTTCAGTTTCACCGGGAGCTTCTGCACAGCCTGCAAGAAGTGAACCAAGCATAACAACGCTTGCACCTGCTGCAAGAGCCTTTACGATATCGCCTGAATACTTGATACCGCCATCAGCAATAACGGGAATATCATACTTCTGAGCTACGCAGGCAACGTCATATACTGCTGTGATCTGTGGAACGCCGCAGCCTGCAACAACTCTTGTTGTACAGATAGAACCGGGGCCGATACCTACCTTGAGGCAGTCAGCACCTGCTGCGATAAGAGCCTCAGCTGCCTCAGCTGTAGCAATATTTCCGGCAATAACAGGAATGTCGGGATATGCTTCTTTGAGCATCTTCAGGCACTTTACAACGTTTGCGCTGTGACCGTGTGAGGAGTCAAGAACAAGAACGTCAACCTGTGCGTCAATAAGAGCCTTTGCTCTTTCAAGCACGTTAGCTGTAACACCGATACCTGCACCGCAGAGAAGTCTGCCCTTGCTGTCTCTTGCAGAGTTGGGGTACTGTACAGACTTTTCGATATCCTTGATAGTGATAAGACCTTTGAGATAGCCGCCCTCGTCAACGATGGGGAGCTTCTCGATCTTGTGTCTGCGGAGTATTTCCTGTGCCTGTTCCATAGTTGTGCCGACAGGAGCAGTAATAAGATTATCCTTAGTCATAACCTCGGAGATCTTAGCGGAGAAATCAGTGAGGAATCTCATATCTCTGTTGGTGATGATGCCCACAAGCTTGTTTTTATCATCAACAATCGGCACACCAGAAATCTTATATTTACCCATAAGCTCGTCAGCGTCAGCAACAAGCCTGTCCTCAGTGAGAGAAAAAGGATTTACAATAACGCCGTTTTCGGAACGCTTTACCTTGTCAACCTCATCAGCCTGCTGTTCGATGGACATATTCTTGTGGATAATTCCGATACCGCCCTCACGCGCAATAGCGATAGCCATACGGGAATCGGTAACTGTATCCATAGCGGCAGTAACGATAGGTGTATTAAGTCTGATGTTTCCTGCAAGTCTTGTTCCAAGGTTGATCATGTTCGGGGTAACGTCTGACTCGTCGGGAATAAGCAGAACATCGTCAAATGTAAGCCCCTCTTTCTGAAATTTGCTGTTGATATCAGTCAGCATAATAAATCCTCCTTTTACAATTTTTCAAAGCCGTTAAGCTTTGAATTAAAACCGAGTTTATTAACTTTAATAATAACATTTTTTTGTTGATATGTCAATAGAAACTTTGAAAACTCTTATAGAAAAAATATGTGGAATTAACACTGTGATTTGTCGAATTTAGGCAATATAAATTTTATCCGCCCGTAGAATTTTTTGCATATATTTCAAGAATGACTGACGCGTCAGAGGAATCCACAGCGCCGTCGCCGTTCATATCCCCCATAATGGTCTGCTTTTTTGTGAATGTCACAGCAGCTCCTGTGGATACTGCCGCATATTCAGCAAGAACTGCTGAAGCGTCGGCGGAGTCGGCAGTATTATCGCCGTTTACATCTCCTGCAATAAAATTTTTCATATCAATGAAATCTATGCCGTTTTCCGCTGCATATTTTTCAGCGGCAGAGCCTGTTTTGCCTTTAATGAGAAAACCGCTGACAACTGTACTTCCGCTGTCGTGAGAAGCTGCCTCCATACCGAGGGCATTTTTGCCAATGCTTGTAACTCCCGGCGGTATTTCTATATCAAGAAGATCACAGCCGTAAAATGCCTCATCACCGATAGTTTTCAGCGTTGTCGGCAGAGTCACACTTTCAAGCTTAGGGCAGGAGAAAAAGCAGTCATCGGGGATTTCCGTTACACCCTCGCTGAATGTTACCTCTTTTAGTTCATTACAGCTCATAAAGGCTTTTTCGCCTATTTTTTTTATATTTTTACCGATAGTGATTTTTTCAAGGCTGAAATTTCCTGCATATGCCTTTTCGCCTATCTCAGTAACGAGATAACCGTCGATTACATCGGGGACAACATCCTCTTTCTGAATGGCAGGCAGTACCGCACTTGTAAGAGTTGCCGTTTTGCCGTCCGAATTCACCTCGTAGGAATAAGCTATCTTATTATCTGATTGTGCAGGCTCTTTTCCATTGCCGTTTTCAGCTGATTTCGGCACAGCGGACAATACCATAGCTGCGCTTATTATTGCAGATAAAAGCTTCATTGCAGTTCCTCCCGTCTTATGATCTCGCCGTCTATTATAACGAGAGCAGGCTCAGACATAAGCTCAAGAGGAGAGTCGCCCTTGCGGTAAAGCTGGATATCAGCGTTTTTCCCTGCGGCAAGACTTCCTGTAACGTCGTCAACACCGAGAATTTCCGCCGCTTCAATGGTAAGGCTGCGTAGTGCCTTTTCCATATCAAGACCGCCTTTTACAGCAGCCTGTGCAGAAATGGGGAGATACTGTATCGGTATAACTGTATGATCGGTGCAGATTGCAAGCTTTACGTTGTTTTCCGCAAGTACAGCCGCATTTTTCAGCTCCAGACCTTTCATTTCAGGCTTGCAGCGGTCGCATATCATAGGGCCGCATATAACAGGGATCTCCTCCTCGCCTAAGATATCCGCAATTTTATAGCCCTCTGTGCCGTGGATAATAACAAGCTCCAGAGAAAATTCCTTTGCAATACGCATAGCCGTACATATATCGTCGGCGCGGTGACAATGGAAAAATGCTTTCTGCTTGCGGTCGAGGAGAGGCAGGAGTGCCTCGCATTTTATATCATACTCAGGCGGCTCATAATTCTCATTGTCGGAGTAGTATATATCCATATCGTGGGCGTATCTTCGGGATTTATACAAGCCCTCGCGGATAATAGCCGCTGTAGCCATACGAGTAACGGGAGCCTCGCCCTTTTCGTTATAAACACGCTTTGGGTTTTCACCGAGGGCGAATTTTATACCGCAGGTTTTAATGAGCATATCGTCAATACGTCTGCCTGCCGTCTTTATAACGCATATCTCGCCGCCGCAGGCATTAGCGCTTCCGGGGCAGGATGCAGCGGCAGTTATACCTCTCATTCTCGCCTCCTCAAAGCAGCGGTCAAAGGGGTTTATACCGTCGATTGCTCTCATCTGCGGAGTAAAGGGTTCAGAAGATTCGTTGCAGTCGTCGCCTTCGAAATCAATGCCGTCCTCGATTATACCGAGATGTGTATGGGCGTCAATAAAGCCGGGGAGGAGTATTCCGCCCTTTGCGTCAAGGCTGTCCTCCGGTATATTATCGGGATCGCCCTCACCGACAGCGCTGATATTTCCGCCATTGGTTTCAAGCCAGCCCTTTTTAATAGTACCCATTTCGTCCATGGTAATTATTTCAGCATTATATATAAGCATAAAACCCTCCGTTTATCACTTCAGCACCCTGACAGCCTCAGCAATAAGCTCTGCTGTACTCATAGGGCTTCCGCTGCCGTCTATTTGTATTGTGGAATGTTTTTTATACACATCATAACGCGCGTTGAAGCGTTCTTCAAGCTCCTCCTTAGTGGAACTCATAACAATGGGGCGGTTTGTATCGTTGCAGATACGTGCATAGCAGGTTTCAAAATCGAGGTCAAGGAAAACCACCGCGCCTGCATTTGCCGCCGCTTTTGCGGAATCGGGATTGAGCATAGCACCTCCGCCGCAGGCTACAACTGCCTTTTTTCCGCAGAGGGATTTTATAACCTCCGCCTCAGTCTGACGGAAGTAGGCTTCACCCTTTTGTGCAAATATTTCGGGTATACTCATACCCTCTTTTTCAACAATAAGCTCATCGGAGTCGCAGAAGCTGCAGCCAAGCTTTTTTGCGGCAAGCTTTCCTACAGTTGTTTTTCCGCAGCCCATAAAGCCGCATAAAAATACAGTCATATCATTTCACCTGATTCATTTTTTCAACTTCATCTTCAACGTCTTTTATGATATCTGAAATATCCTCGGAGGAAAATTCACCGCCATACCAAAGCTCATGAGCCTTTACTGCCTGATAAACAAGCATTGCCGCACCGCCTACAGCTGTACGTCCAAGCTCTCTTGCTTTTTTCATAAGGAGTGTTTCGATGGGGTTGTATATAACATCGAAAAAGCTCAGACAATTGCTGATTATCTCGTCTGAAACGGGGCATGAATCTGTTTTCGGGTACATACCCACAGGAGTTGCGTTTATAAGCAGGTCGAAGCTTCCTGTAATTTCAGAAACAAGGCATATTTTCACAGAAGCACCGCTGCATTTTGAAAGTATCTCCGCCATAACAAGCTGTGCATTTTTTACAGCGTCGGGGAGAACGGCGATTGTAAGCTCTGCGCCGTGGAGTGCCGCTTCAATGGCGATCATTCTGCCGACTCCGCCGCAGCCTACGAGGAGGACTTTTCCGCCGAGGGGAAGAAGCTCCGCAGAACGGAGAAAGCCGTCACAGTCCGTATTATAGCCCGTCATAACGCCGTTTTCGTTTGATACACAGTTGACGGAGCTGTATCTCTCAGCGCTTTCACCGAGATTGTCAGTCATTGGAATAATTGCCGTTTTATGGGGAATTGTTATATTGAAGCCTTTCAGCTCACGGAGCATATCCTCGCTTTCCGCCAGCTTTTCGGGAGCAATGTCGATCAGCTCATAGCTGTAATCCTCAATTCCGCTTAAAGCGAAAAGCTTTTTGTGTATAAGCGGTGACATTGAATGACCGAGAGGATGTCCTATAAGTCCGTATTTATCCATATATCTCAGCTCCTTCAAGTCCTGCAAGATTTTCAATATTGACCGCGGTTACGTCCTTGAGAGTCTTTTTTACAAGTCCCGTAAGAGTTTTTCCGGGGCCAAATTCCACAAATGTATCAGCACCTGCCGCCTGCATTGCCGCAAGCTCTGCTGTAAAGCGTACAGGGGAAACGATGTGCTTTGCAAGAAGTGTCGGCATATCGCTGAAATCGGTCAGTTCTCCTCCTGTTACGTTGGAGTAATACTTCACCTGAGGGGCGTTGAAAGTGATCGTCTTTGCCGCCTCATAAAATTTATCAGCAGCTGACTGCATGAGCTTTGAATGAAATGCGCCTGCAACTTTAAGGGGAACAACTCTCGCCTTTAATTCAGCGAATATTTCGCTTACCTCAGCGATACCCTCAGGAGTTCCTGCGATAACGGTCTGCTGAGGGGAGTTGTAGTTTACTGCTGTAACGTAGTTTGAAGCGTTAGCGCAGATTTCCTCGATTTTTTCGGGAGCAAGCTTCATAACAGCTGCCATAGCGCCCTTATGCTGGGAGGCTGCCGCTTCCATAGCCTCGGAACGGGCTTTTATAAGTCTGAAGCCGTCCTCGGCTGATACCATACCTGAGCTTACGAGTGCGGCATATTCTCCGAGGGAGTGACCTGCAACGCCGTCAAAGGTATAGCCCTTTTCAACAGCGGCATTAAGGCAAACGAGAGATGTAAGCATAATTGCAGGCTGAGCGTTAACAGTTCTGGAAAGCTCCTCAACAGGACTTTCGAAGCAGATCTGCTTCATATCTTTTCCGAGGATATCAGAAGCAGTATCATATAAATCCGCCATTTTTGGGAAAGCGTCGAATATATCCTTTCCCATACCCTGAACCTGTGAACCCTGTCCTACAAATAGTGAAATAGTCATAATTTTTATTGTTCCTTTCTGTGTAAAACGACTAACAAATCGACGATTTTGCTGAATTATTCTAATAAATCCTGTCTAAAGTGACGAATTTTCTTTTTCACCACGATAAAAGGGGAAAAAATTCTTGCAAAAAGCTCGGAAATGATTTACAATATATTTGTATACAGTTTTTTATACCGTATTGATAAATCATTTGAGATGTCGTATTGGTATACTATAACTATAACATAAATTTGAAAATATTACAACACTTTTCTTGAAAATTTCATTAGGGCATCTCTAAAAACCGGAACACGAGCAGAATTTCGTATATGACAGATATCAGTTGCAAGGCGATAAACCGCAGTAATACTTGATGTATTGCAAGGTTTTGCAACGCAGCAAATGATAATTGTCATAGAAATTATGCCGTGAGGGAGGTTTTTAGAGGTGACCATTATTGAGTGTTGAATAATGGTGGTCTATGAAAATAACAGGGGTTATGAACCTCAAAAAAATTCCAAAGGAGCAACGGAATGGGAATCAACTTATTGGCTATGGGAAGCTATTTTCCCGAAAGAATAATGACAAACGACGATTATGCGGGATTTCTCGATACAAGTGACGAATGGATCCGCACACGCACAGGCATTGATTCAAGACATATGGCAGGCTGGGAGCCGGTATGGTATATGGGCAAAAAGGCAGCTGAAATGGCTATCGAAAGAGCAGGCATATCCCCGAAGGATATCGGACTTGTTATTGTAAGCACCGTTACAAGTGATTTTGTAACACCAAGTATTGCAAGCGTACTCCAGTATGAGCTGGGAATTGAAAATGCCGCTGCTTTTGACCTTAATGCGGCTTGTTCCGGCTTTGTATACTCCGTTGACACAGCAAGAAGATTTCTTGAAACTGATGAAAATATAAAATATGCCCTTGTAGTATCAGCAGAGGCTCTTTCCAGAATAATTGATTTCGAGGACAGAAGCACCTGCATACTTTTCGGTGACGGCGCGGCAGCTACTGTTATTGAAAGAAGCGATAAGATGTATTCCTCCTTCCTCAATTCTGACGGAAGCGGCGCAAGAAAGCTTTTCGCTAAAAACTGTCAGGTAGCTCCCATTGTAAAAGCGGAGTCCGATTTTGACGACGGTTTCCCTGAAAAGCCTGTACATAAGCTTTATCAGGACGGCAGAGAGGTATATAAATTCGCTGTAAAGGCACTTCCTGCGGCATTTAGTGCTGCGGCTGAAAAAATCGGAATTACAGGGGAGGATATTGACTGGTTCGTACCCCATCAGGCAAATGTGCGTATTATTGAAACTGCCGCAAAAAATCTGAAAATCGGTATGGATAAATTCATTGTTACTCTCGATCACCATGGAAATACATCAAGCGCGTCAATTCCCCTTGCCCTCAATGAAGCAATTGAAAAGGGCATAGTGAAACGCGGACAGAAGCTTGCTCTTGTGGGCTTCGGTGCAGGTCTTTCCTACGGCAGTGTTATTTTAGAATATTAATTATCGGCGGATAATATCCGCCTGAGATTGTCAAAAAACCTGAATTTAGTACCGAAATTGCGGTCACGGCACGCCGTGACCCTACATCGTACAACGTAGAATAGCCGTTTTGTAGGGACACGGCGTGCCGTGTCCATTATGCAATGCACCTTTTTCTACAGATTGAGGCGGATAATATCCGCCAAATAAACAGATAGAATATGAAAAGAGGAGGATAATTATGAAGACAAGAATTACAGAATTATTAGGCTGTCAGTACCCCATTATTCAGGGAGGTATGGCTTGGGTTGCGGAGCATACTCTCGCAGCGGCTGTATCAAACGCAGGCGGTATCGGTCTTATTGCAGGAGGTTCAGCACCTATTGACTATCTCCGCGAGCAGATAAGACTCTGCAAGGAAAAGACAGACAAGCCATTTGGTGTAAATATTATGCTTATGAGTCCAAATGCTGAGGATCTTGCACAGCTTTGCATTGATGAAAAGGTTGCAGTTGTAACTACAGGAGCAGGAAATCCCGGAAAATTCATTCCTGCATGGAAAGAAGCAGGAATAAAGGTTATCCCTGTTATTCCCTCAGTTGCTCTTGCAAAGCGTATGGAGCGCGCAGGTGCTGACGCTGTTGTTGCAGAGGGTACTGAGTCGGGCGGTCATATCGGTGAAAATACAACTATGTGCCTTGTTCCGCAGGTTGTTGACGCTCTTGAAATCCCCGTAATTGCCGCAGGCGGTATTGCTGACGGCAGAGGTATTGCGGCTTCCTTTATGCTTGGTGCAGAGGGCGTACAAATTGGCACACGCTTCCTTGCATCTGAGGAATGTCAGATTCACCCTACTTTCAAGGAGCTTGTTGTCAAGGCTAAGGACACCGACAGCGTTGTAACAGGAAGATACACAGGTCACCCTTGCAGAAACATCAAGACAAAGTTTGCAAAAATGCTTGCAAACGGCGAAAAGGACGGCTCACTCACTCCCGAACAGTTCGAGGAGGTTACTCTCGGTTCTCTCCGTAAAGCAGTTCAGGACGGTAATGTTGAGGAGGGTTCATTCCTCTGCGGCGCTATTGCAGGTATGATCAACGATATCAAGCCTTGTGAAGCTATCGTTAAGGAGCTTATGGAGCAGGCGGAGAGATTAATTAAGAATTAAGAATTAAGAATTAAGA
>JAGAMB010000032.1 GCA_017624895.1 Ruminococcus sp.
TACAATTGCATTTTCGTCCTTGTCCTTACCGCTGAGTGTTATTTCTGCGCCCTCAATCTCAGGCTTGCCATCTGTCATTGCTACCTTGTTGATTGTAAGCGTCTTATCCTCAGGCTTTGCAGCATTGCCTATTTCGATGTAGTTTTCCTTTTCGCTGTCAAGCTTGATGTAAGATTCACCCTCACCAAAAATTTTATTACTCTCAGTAAGCTCACTTACAACACCGTTATCAATTACAAATGACCAAGTACTCTCAACCTTTGCATATCCCTCAGGTGCTGAAACTTCTGTCAGCGTATATGTACCGTCAGGAATGTTTTTCAGCTGCATTGCTTTTTCTTCAGATGATATCCATGTAAGAACATTTGCTTCAATCTTGTATTCGCCGCTTTCCAACTCATTGTCTCCGTCGGCGCCATCCTTAGCAAATTCTCCGCTTATCATAGCTTCTGTAATTACAATTGCATTTTCGTCCTTGTCCTTACCGCTGAGTGTTATTTCTGCGCCCTCAATCTCAGGCTTGCCATCTGTCATTGCTACCTTGTTGATTGTAAGCGTCTTATCCTCAGGCTTTGGAGGTTCGGGGTTGGGACCGGGTTTTACAGGCTCCCCCGGTTTACTGTTTGTGACAGTGATTGACTTATTCATACCACAAACAATACCATTATTACTATATGATGCGCTATACTTTTCAACAGGTTCTTCAACAATATAGTAGAAATAAGCTGAACCGCTTTCATTCATTTTTTCAAGATCAGTCCATTTATATTCCCACTCGTTTTCAGAATTAAGCACAGTAGTTCCGATTTTTTCGTACTGACGGCCAATAACTGCATTCATTGGCTCTCCGTCAATCTTAGTTACTCTCCTTGTTTCGGGATCTATAGTAATTTTGGCACCATTACTATAATCAGGATTTCCCTTATCATCAGTCCCAGGATAACCTATCCAGATAGTGTTATCATATGTATTGGCTAATTCATATTTAGGCTGATTAAATATTATGCCTATTTCTTCCCCATCTTCATTACGTTCTATACTAAACAAATCTACATATTCATATTCGGGATAATATGTACCACGTTTCATTTGAGGAAGTCCGATTGTATAATCACTATATGGATAAACAGCTTCTATGTTATTATATGAATATGGAGGGGTAAAATTCATTTGAATAAAGCCTGAATTTTCAAGGACTCTTTTATTTACATCTATCTCTCCGCTTTTATTAGCGTCACCGGCGTCTAATCCATATACTGATAATATGGGTGTACCTGGCGTTGGATACATTACCATATTATAATTTTTTACTTCTGCGTTATTCCAGAAACTAAGTTCCTTATATGCCGATATAAGCTTTTTTGTGTAAGCATCTTCATATTCAAGCATTTCCTGATTATATCTTGCTTCATCTTTAGCCACAAGACTATCAAACTGAGCAAGCTCAACATCCGACTTAACAGAACGGTAAAGAGTTACCTTAACTGAGTCATTGGTATGAACGTCCTCACCATCACTCCAGCTTTTTTTAGCTGTAATTTCTCCGAGTGTACCCTCTGTAAGCGGCTGCATAAAGAATGACATATGAGTTTCACCAAAATTGGAAACATCCTCAGCTATGGCATTACCATTAGTACCGTGAAGTCTAAGATGAACATCAGGAGCAAGGATCTGTATTGAACCAACACCCATATCAACTGTTAACTTTGGATCACCGGAAGCTGAAAGTTCCGGCGCATTGGCAATGTTAAGAATAATATTGGTTCCGTTAATAAAGACTTTTTCACCGCCCCCATTCAAATCCTTACCATCAATGGTTTTACATTTAAGACCGGTTCCAAAATACTTCATAAGACTTGCAGTATCTTCAGTATAACCTTCCATATCAAGATTTACAATAAGGAACTGACCGTCTTTGATCACACCGGAATTTAACTCCTTACCCGGCTCAATATTAATTCCGGAAACCTCAAATGATCTGTCAAAATTACCATCAAGACCAATAAGATCGCTGTGCTTGATATTGATTACATTCTCACCTGATGAATGAAGCTTAACCTTAATGTTTCCGTCTTCTATAGAAAATTCTTCAACATTATTCGGCTTAGCTGCAAAATCATCTGAAAGCTTTCTGTATTCCTCTCTTAACGCATCAAAATCCATAAATTTTTGGGTGTTATGAGAAATATAGGAGTATTTCAATTCACTTGGACGATTGTCATTATTTACTTTAAATTTTGTTCCATCTTCTCTGGTAACTTCAAAACTGTTTTTTAATGTAGGATAAGAAAGCTTGCTTCCGTTTTCTGCCAAAACAGAATAGTCTTCAGGAATTACAAAGTCAGCTATTTTACCAAGCTTTGCCTCACTTGTTGTCCAGCTTTCACCAATTACGTTAACCAATCTTCCTACATACTGATTAGGATAACCCTGACCGCCGACAACGTGTTTAGCCGCAAAGTTTCCGTTAGTATGCTCGCCTATATCTGCCGTATCAAACGCGAAGTAATGGAACTCACCTGCTACGCCGAGAGGATTGCCTCTGTACCACATAGACTCCTCATAAGTCATATCCAGTATCGGAAGTCCATCTTCCTCACTTACTGTTGCTGCCTTTGCTTTCAATAATCCGCCGTCACTTAGCGGTATTGCCTGAGTAAAAGCAGATAGTCCGAGCAAAATCGAGGTAACGCCGCTAATAATGCGTTTCCCCATGGTCTTTTTCATAAAATATCACCCTTTCTGATAATTTGAATAAAAAAAATATATATATATAAAAGATAAGTCATTATGTAGGATTTTCCCTATATCACCGCATAATAAACTCATTCTATGCATTAATTATACCATATAATTTAAATATATGCAAGCAAAAATCACAACTATCAGTATATAAATTTACCCGCTTTTTTTGGTAATAATAGACAATAGTCTAAAAGCTATACGAAAGATTGGCGCAATTCGTCTATTTATAGCCGTTTTATAAAAATCTCAATTCCACCTCTCGTCCGTGCCAGATAGTATATTTAGCCAAAACTTATACTGTTAGTATATACGATAACATAAAAAACACTCCCGACCTGAATCGGGAGTGTCTGTATATTAAATCAGATTATGCAATATCAAATCCGCCAACCTTTTCGTTGTCATTGATAACATAATAAACCTTATTTTCTTCAGGTTTTACGTAAAGATTGATGCTCTTTGGTGCTTCAACACCTGCGTCAGCCTTTGCTCTTTCAATGAGATCAGCATAAGAAAGCTCTGTGCCCTGATACTGAATAAACAGGTTTGTCTTTGGAGCTGTCTTTCTTCCGGAAGCCTTCTTCTCAGCATCCTTCTTCTCTGCCGCTTTCTTTGCAGCAGGCTTCTTAGCAGCTGTTTTCTTAGGAGCCTCCTCAACAGGAGCTGCCTCAACTACAGCTTCAACTACAGCCTCAACAGCCTTTTTTTCTTCCTTTACCTGCACTGCCTTTGCAGCTGTTGTCTTTCTTGCCATTTCTGTCCCTCCGTCTTACTTGTTAACAGCACTCTTGAGAGCCTGACCTGCCTTGAATGCAGGAGCCTTTGAAGCAGGAGCGATCATTTTTTCCTTTGTCTGGGGATTGATAACCTGCTTTTCCTTTCTGTCGCGTACTTCAAATGTACCGAAGCCAACGATAGAAACCTTCTCACCACTTGCGAGTGCATTTGTGATAGCCTCAACCATTGCATTTACAGCAGCCTCAGCGTTCTTCTTTGTTGTGTCAGTCTTTGACGCAACCACATTGATAAGTTCAGATTTAGTCATTTCATATTTCCTCCATTTCTTTTGATAATTGCATTATATACCTAATGCCGCCATTTGTCAAGGGATTTACAAAAAAATGACATTTTAACCTATTCTACGTCAGATTTTTTTCCGTTTTTATAAAAACCGACCATACAAAATTCTGATTTTCCCCGATTATTCCGCAATAAGTTCACCATTGTCAACATCTATTGTTATTGTACCTCCCGATGATATACCTCCGCCGAGAATTATTTTTGCCGCAGAAGTTTCAACATTCCGCTGAATAAAGCGTCTGAGAGGTCTTGCTCCGAAATTCGGATCGTAGCCACACTCTACAATATGATTTTTGGCAGCTTCTGTTACATTTATCCGTATATGCTTATCGTCAAGACGTTTCTGCAGATCCTCCAGCATAAGGTCAACAATCCCCATTATCTCTCTCTTTGCAAGAGGCTTGTAGAAAATAATCTCATCAAGTCGATTGAGAAATTCAGGGCGGAACTGCTGTTTAAGCAGACCTTCCACTCTTTCACGCGCTTCCTGCGTTATTTCTCCGTCAGCTCCGATTCCCTCCAAAATATAGGGCGAACCGAGATTTGATGTCAGTATAATGATCGTGTTTTTGAAATCCACCGTTCTGCCCTGTGAATCCGTTATACGTCCGTCGTCCAGTATCTGAAGCAGAATATTGAACACATCAGGGTGAGCCTTTTCAATCTCATCAAAAAGAACAACCGAATAAGGCTTTCTGCGGACTGCCTCTGTAAGCTGTCCGCCCTCGTCGTAGCCAACGTATCCGGGAGGCGCTCCGATAAGGCGGCTTACGCTGAATTTCTCCATATACTCACTCATATCAATGCGGACAATATTCTTTTCATCATCAAAAAGTATCTCTGAAAGTGCCTTTGCAAGCTCTGTTTTGCCCACTCCGGTAGGGCCGAGGAACATAAATGAACCGATTGGTCTTTCAGGGGACTGTATACCTGCTCTTGAACGTATAATCGCCTCGCTGACTTTTTCCACCGCCTCATTCTGCCCGATAACACGCTTGTGAAGAAGTCCCTCAAGTCCCAATATCTTTTCCTTTTCGCCCTCCATAAGCTTTGAAACGGGTATACCTGTCCAGCGGCAGACGATTTTCGCAATTTCGTCCTCTGTAACTCTGTCACGGAGCAGACGATTTTCGCCGCCATCGTGTTCCACCTGCGCTTCAAGCTCCGCAAGCTTGTTTTTCAGATCTGGCAGTCTGCCGTATTTCAGCTCTGCCGCCTTGTTAAGATCGTACTCACGCTCCGCCTGCTCAATCTGTCCGCTGACGCCTTCAATCTCCTCGCGGAGCTTCTGAACAGCGGATATTTCATCTTTTTCATTCTCCCACTTGGCTTTCATAGCGTTGAACTGCTCACGAAGCTCTGACAGCTCTTTCTGTATCTCCTCCAAATGCTCCTTTGAAATAGTATCGCTTTCCTTTTTCAGAGCCGTTTCCTCAATTTCAAGGCGAACAATTCTTCTTGATATAACATCAAGCTCTGTAGGCATTGAGTCTATTTCTGTGCGAATAGTCGCACAAGCCTCGTCAATAAGGTCGATTGCCTTGTCGGGAAGAAATCTGTCGCTTATATAGCGGTTTGACAGTACAGCCGCTGATATAAGGGCATTATCGCTGATTTTCACACCGTGGAATACCTCGTATCGCTCTTTAAGTCCGCGGAGAATTGATATGGTATCCTCCACCGTAGGTTCATCCACCTGAACAGGCTGAAAACGTCTTTCAAGAGCCGCGTCTTTTTCAATATATTTGCGGTATTCGTCAAGAGTTGTCGCGCCGATACAATGAAGCTCTCCTCGCGCAAGCATAGGTTTCAGCAGGTTTCCTGCGTCCATAGCACCGTCATTCTTGCCTGCGCCGACGATTGTGTGAAGCTCATCAATAAAGAGAATTATCTGACCGCTGCTGTTTTTTATTTCGTTGAGGACAGCTTTCAGTCGCTCCTCAAACTCACCGCGATATTTCGCACCTGCAATCAGCGCTCCCATATCAAGGGAAAATACCTTTCTGTCTTTCAGGCTGTCAGGAACATCTCCTGCAACGATACGCTGAGCCAGCCCCTCGGCAATGGCTGTTTTACCAACTCCCGGTTCACCTATGAGAACAGGGTTATTTTTCGTCTTTCGCGAAAGAATACGCATAACGTTGCGGATTTCGCTGTCTCTGCCTATAACAGGATCCAGCTTGTTCTGCCGCGCAAGTCCCACAAGCTCCTGACCGTATTTCGCAAGAACGTCATAGGTTTCCTCCGGATTTTCTCCGGTAACACGGGTATTACCTCGAACAGACATAAGAGCCGTAAGAAATCTGTCACGCTCAACAGCAAACATTTGCAGAACAGCTGAAACGTCCCTGTCCTTGCTGTCAATGAGAGCAAGCATTATATGCTCCACAGAGATATACTCGTCTTTCATATTTCCTGCAATATCTTCCGCCGTCACAAGAACTCTGTCACACTCTGCGGATATCCCGATATTGCTGCTTCTGCCGCTTCCTGTGACCTTTGGCAGGCTATCCATACGCTTATCCGCCTCAGCTTCAAGCATATTGCTGTCGATCCCCATTTTTCGTATTAACTGCGGAATAAGTCCGCCCTCCTGTTTGAGAAGTCCCCCAAGAAGATGAATCGGCTCAATAATGGAATTTGCCCGCATTACCGCTAAACTCTGGGCTTTTCTCACAGCGTCCATTGATTTCTGTGTTAATTTTTCTGCATTCATAATCTTAACCCCCTATATAACATTTTCTTTGATAAAAGCCGAAAATTCGGCATTATATCTGCTGATAACATATTGCAGCTCATCGGGTGCTGAAAAATATTTTCTCACAGCATCGTTGAGCATATTCAGATATTCCCCGATGATACCGCCTTTTTCCTCATCATTAAGCCGCGGATCATTGAGAAGCTTTCTCGTAAAGCAGTCGGTGGATAATGCAGCATTATAGCCGCGTATTCCTTTTTTTAAAAAGGCAGCCTCCTCAGCAAGGGCAACTTCTCTGAAAAACAGGTTGAAGCACTCGGTCAGAAGCATATTCTGCGTCCGTATCTGCACTTTAAGCCTTCCCAGATATGTATCAGGCTCACGCTCCAGTTCAACTCTGTAATTGATCGTGGGGCGGTATTTATACTGCAAAGCCGTCCTCAGCATAAGCACCGAGGGCGAATTCTGCTGCATAAGAAGCAGTTCTCTGTGCAGAAGCGTTTCAGCGGAATTAATAATTTCTCTCATACGCATTTCGGGTGTAACGCAGGAAAGCTGCTCCGCAAGTATTTGATTTATGAGATTTGAGCGATTAGTTCCGCGGCGGTATGCCTCGGCATCAACAGCACGTATCACGTTATCCGTCAGAACTATACTATACACATTTTTATTCATATTTCGCCTCCTGAGAATTTCCGCCTTATCTGAGTATATTATATCACAATTTCTATAACTCGTCAATGGATTTATATAAATTTTCACACAAGTTTCACAGGGTAAAAAAACACACCTCAGCAAGAGGTGTCGGTTTCGCTCCATGCGATTTTAATCGCTTAGCACTGAAGAGCAAGCCATAAATAATAAGTTAAAATAAGTTATTGAGAATAGAAAACATGAAAAAATCACAAATGAAAGGAATTAGTTTTTAAAAATAACCAATTCGTTTTCTGCAGTAAGCAGTTGTTCAACATTCATGGCAAAACACATGAGAGGGAAGGATGTTCGCCTATGAACGTCAATATTCTCAATTGCTGATTATATTATATTGCAAATCCGCAGTTCATCCAATGAACAAAAGTACACTATTCTGCACTTTTATTCATTTTAAAGTTTTTTTGCTCTTTTTCTTTCTTAATATATATTTAATAAGTATTATTTATTTACGTATTAAAATTTTATTAACAGTATACACAGAGGAAAACAGTATTCCCTCTCTCTGAAAAACAAAAAGGACGCTCGTTAAAGCGTCCAAATAATACCAATCCCTAAAATGTTAGTAAATAAAGATGATGAGCAGAAATGTTGTATATCAAAGCGGTACTAAAACTCAAATTCTTTAATCGAAAAAATATGAATCCAACAAGCTCTATAATACGCTATAATAAAATTCTTATAACGCCTAACCTTTATACATTTAGCTTTTCGAGATTTTTTTGCAACACCAATGATAAATGTAAACGGTCCGCTATTTATAAGATTGACTACATTGTTTTTTAGCAATAAATGCTTAACTTCGCTTCTACTATAATAATTCATGGTTTAAATCAACACTTTTTTACAAATTATTCAATCACAAATAAATTCTGTCCCTCTGCTACAGTAAAATCGCCATTGCTGTTTCCGTCAACAATCGGAGTAAAGCCGTCACCAATAAGGATATCAGGAGCAAGCATAAGCACGCATCTGAAAGACGATTTCGGTGTAAGCGACGCAAACTCAGTACCGCCGAGTACAAATCCTACTGTACTCTCCGCAGGAAGCCCGTTTGTCCAGTTCACCACAATATACGGATTAGGCGTTTCAGAAGGCGGAGTTACCTTGTTTCCTGCCGCATAAACATAGCCGCCTGTGTAATAAAGTCCTGCCGCTGCATACAGAGAGCTTTTTTCCTCCTTGCTGCCGCCGCATATCCACGCTGTACCGCCGTTTATATTCATAGAACCCTTAGATTTCATACCGTTTGTTCCGCCGAATATTGTCAGCTCACCGTCGTTTACAGTAATATTATCATTAGCAATAATTCCCGATTTTATGGAGTTTATCACATATTCTCCGCTTTCGATGATAACGTCGTCGTCGCTGGCTATTCCGTGAGCATTTCCTGCATTGATTTCAAGATAGCCGTCGCCTTTTATTCTCAGGGTATCGTTAGAGAAAATAACGCCGTCGTTTATTTTGTCATTTCCACCGTCGCTGAGATAATTCACGCTGCCGTCCGCAAGCTTCAGAACGCACCTTTTTGCCTCATTGACGAATATGGCAGGGCCGCCGCCGCAGGAAATATCAACATTATCAAGAGTCAGTTCGACCTTTTCCTCTGTTGCGGTGCTTATGTAAATCTGACCGTTGGAAGTGCTGCCCTTTACGATATAATCGCCGCCGGCTGTGATTTTCACAACAGAGCCGTTTGCTTCCGCATTTGTACCATCAACGGAAGCAGTTTCATTGAAAATAATTTCCGCGTCAAACGTCTTTGCCAGCTCAGTCACAACAGTTGTAGCCGTGGGAGTATTCGGCTTTTCAGGAGCTTTTGTAGCCTGCGGCTGCTCCTTGGAAGTATCCTCATCCTCCGATCCGCTGCTCTCCTCCTCAAAATCGCTGTTTTCCGATGACTCATCAGAATCATCATTCTTTTTATCAGAAGTCTTTGCAGTTGTTGTCTTTTTATCCTTATTGGATTTCTTATCAGCAGACGTAGTTTTCTCCGTCTTGCTTTCCTCTGTTTTTTCGGATTTTTCGGTTGTTTCTTCCTTTTCATCGGATTTGTCGGCTTCTGCAGCAGCCTCAGTTTTCTCCGCTGTATCAGTCACAACAGAAGTGTCAGCCACAGGCTCTGTCGGTTCTTCCTTGCTGCATGAAGCCGCAGCCGCCATCACAAGCACCGCCATTCCCATAGCTATAATTCTTTTGTAATTCATAATAAAAACTCCCCTTTATGGAAATACTGCACAATAAAATTGTGCAGCTTATCCTTGATATTTCCGACGGCAATACCGCACAGAGCTTGTGCAGCGCTGCCTTAGCCTTCATAGATTTTATCGTCGTATTTGAAGAACACAAGATTGATCGTCATATTTCCGTTCAGCGCACGAAGCTCGTCAATAAACTTCTTCTGGTCGATATTCTCGGAAACATCAACGGAATAAATAAGCTCAAAAAGTGTGCCGAAATTAGTTGTCTTAACTCGTCTGAGCTTGTGAAATCTTGTATATTTTGAAAGTACAGGGTCAAAAACTCCCTGATAGTCAAGATTTTCAGGAATTGTGATTTTAAGCGTCATATGTCTTGTCTTGCAGCCGCCGAAATTCATCTCGGACAGTACAAACATCACAACGCCAAGCACCGCAAAAAATACTACGGCAAATCCAATATATCCGATACCGCAGGCAACACCTGCCGCCATTGCAAAGAAGATATACGCTATATCCTTCGGATCGCCCGGTACGCTTCGGAAACGCACAAGTGTGAATGCTCCTGCAAGACTCAGCGCTCCTGCCGTTGTGTTGATGAGAAGAAGAATAAGCGAAACAATGGTCGGAAGCATAATTATAGTGAATACATAGCTCTGTGAATAGCCCTCTTTTCTGTGACAGAAGATGTACACAAGGCTTATGAGGAAACCGATAACAAGTGCCGCACCCACGCACATACAAAACTGCCCGATCGTAATATCAGTTACAGCTTGTGCCGAAGGCGAAGCAAAAATATCTGTCCCCGACGATCCCGTTTCATTAGTTAATACATTCCCGAAAAAATTGATTGCTGCCAGCATATCCTACACACTCCTGTTAATTAATTTTTTATTGTTTATCATTGATATTCCCGAAATCTGTATGCGGCTCTTTGAAGCCTGCTCCTGCACAAATGCCATATATGCCCTTCCGTATTTCGAGAAGCTCGTCTTGTATATTTTCAGCTCCGAAAGCTTATGAAGAAGCCAGTCCGGCATTGAATCGGATATCTTGACTTCCATAATACGCTGATCCGCTTCAATGATAAAATTCCCGTAGCTTCGACATTCAAGGCTCAGATCATACCTTCTCTCCGTCAGCTTTCTATCAAAAGTAAGACGGAAATCCTTATTATCCTTGCCGAAAAAAGCCTCCCTCTGATAGCTGATATACTGCTTAGGACTAACGGGGTAATGGTCAAGAAAAGCATCAAGCTCCTTGAAAACCTGATTTTGTATGTATTTATCCGACTGTGGTTTTCTGCCTGTTGCAAGATACTCCTGACATTCGCCCAAGGTCATTGATACGCGCCTTTTTGTAACTATACCGCCGATTTTCTTCTTGATCTCCAGAAACACGGGGGAATTTTCATCAGCAGGCGAATAATAGCTTCTCAGGCGGATTTTCTCCTTGTAATAGGGCTTTGCAAGAGATTCTCTTATAAGAAAATCATCGGGGGTATCATAATAAATGTTATAAATTCCGTACTCTTTGCCGCCTACGCAATACTTATCAGGGTTCATATATTCATTGATAACTTCCATAAGCCCCTCATACTGCTCCATATTAAGGAGAAATTTTATTTCCTTACGGGCAAAGCTGCATATAGCCATATAAACAACTCCTTTCGTCAGATTTCACATAAAATTCTTCCGCTTCTATATCCATTATAATCCTATTAGCTTAAAATAATCTTAAAGATTATATTTCTCATTATAATTCATCATATGTTCATATTTCTCTTTCAGAATTATAACATTTTTTTCATCTGTTATTCATTATAACACACCATTTATTGCTTTGCAACCGAATTATTGCGGTTTTTCAGCAATTTCCGATATTTTTTCATTTTGTATTGACTTATCTTTACAAAAGGAGTATAATAACACTATAAACATTATATATCGTCTATCAACATTTTTTGTAGTTTAAATTAATTTTGCACAAAAGGAGTATCTTATTCTATGGAAAAATTAAAGTCCAAACTACTCTTAGCAGCAATAATAATAGCTGCGATCTCATTAACTATCACCGTTTTTCTTCTGAAAAAACCGAAAGATATTCCGGAACAGCAACCTGAAATCATCACCCAGAATCGGATAGAAGAAATTATAGATGTCAGCCGTCTGTCAACATTCGAAGCTATATATAACGGCGTTGCAAAGGTCAGCAATTCTGAAGAAACAGAAAAAATTGACTATTATGTTTCATATGAAGCAACTGTAAAAGCAGGTCTTAACTTTGATAATGTTGAAATAAGCGTGGACAACGAGAAAAAAATTATAAATATATCTATTCCGCCGATCGAAATCAACGACGTCAATGTAGATATAGCTTCCCTTGATTACATATTTATCAACAAGGCTGCAAATACAGAAACCGTATCAAAACAGGCTTACAAAAAATGTATTGAGGACGCTGAAAATGAAAGCAGCGCCGAGAAAGAAATATATTGTATTGCCGAGGAAAACGCTATGAATATTATCAAAGCACTTATTGTTCCATTCGTACAGCAACTCGACAATGAATATAAAATTGAAATCGCTGCAAAATAACAGGTGAATTTATATGAAAAAAATATTTTTAATATTAGCGGCTATCCTTTCTTTAATGTGTGTATCCTGCAAAGCAACTGAACCGGCACAATCAGAAACTATCGCTATTAAACCGCAGGAAACTCAAATGAGAAATATCTGCGAACTCGCTACTTTTGACTGTTACTACCACAACGTAGCAAAATATTACGAAAAAGACGCAACGGGAGCCTTGCTGTGGAAAAAAGACCGGAAATTCTGGATAGAATATTCGGGAATCGTTACAATCGGTATTGATGTATCAAAGGTAAAATTCAACATAAGCGATGACACAGTTTCTATAACGCTGCCACCCGCACAGGTTCAGAGCTGCAAGGTTGATGAAACTACACTTACTGATGAGTCGTTTATAATTGATGCAGAGTCAGCCGTGGTAGAAGCTGAACACCAAACAGCTGCATTTAAAGAAGCACAGGAAAATATGAAAAAAGCAGCGGCAAACGATAATGTTTTACTTGAAAACGCCCGTTCAAGAGCAAAACAGCTTCTTGAAGGCTATGTTAACAATATCGGAAATCTTGTAGGCAAAAAATACACAATCGTTTGGGAATGTCTTGACAGCGAACAGCCCACAACATCTGAGGTTTCATCGCCTGCTTCAACATAACATTGATAAACAGCCCTTTCAAAATCCTGAGGGCTGTTATTTTTTTCAAAAAAATCCATATTTTATATTGACTTCTCTTTATAAAAGGAGTATAATATTTATGTACGGCAAATGCTGTTTTTTGTTAAGACAACAACCGCACAAAGCTCACCTGTGAACTTTGCACGGATTTCGTTTGCATATTTCGCACAAGCGCTGTACGGCATTGTCTTGATCGAATGGATTGACAAAATAATGTCACTCCATTTGATAATATATATTATGGAGGTTTTTACAATGAGCAGAGTTTACAATTTCAGTGCAGGTCCCGCTGTTCTTCCTGAGGAAGTTCTCAGAGAAGCTGCAGAAGAAATGATGGATTATCAGGGCTGCGGTATGTCCGTTATGGAGATGTCACACCGTTCAAAGGTTTATGACAACATCATCAAGGAAGCTGAACAGGATCTTCGCGACCTTATGAATATTCCCGATAATTACAAGGTACTTTTCCTTCAGGGCGGTGCTTCTCAGCAGTTCGCAGCTGTTCCTATGAACCTTATGAAGAATAAGAAGGCTGCTTACATAATCACAGGTCAGTGGGCTAAGAAGGCTTACCAGGAGGCTCAGATGTACGGCGAGGCTGTTGCTGTTGCTTCATCTGCTGACAAGACTTTCTCATATATCCCCGATTGCTCCAATCTCGATATCCCTGAGGACGCTGATTACGTTTATATCTGCGAAAATAATACAATCTACGGCACAAAGTTCTGGGAGCTTCCCAATACAAAGGGCAAGGATCTCGTTTCTGACGTTTCTTCATGCTTCCTTTCAGAGCCTGTTGACGTAAGCAAGTACGCTGTTATCTACGGCGGTGTTCAGAAGAACATCGGACCTGCAGGCGTTGTTATCGCTATCGTTCGTGAAGATCTTATCACAGATGACGTTCTCCCCGGCACTCCCACAATGCTCAAGTGGAAGACACAGGCTGATAATGACTCTCTCTACAACACTCCTCCCTGCTACGGTATCTATATCTGCGGCAAGGTATTCAAGTGGCTCAAGAAGATGGGCGGCCTTGAGGCTATGAAGGCTCACAACGAGAAGAAGGCTGCTATCCTCTATGATTTCCTTGACAATTCCAAGATGTTCAAGGCTACTGTTGAGAAGAAGGATCGTTCACTCATGAACGTGCCTTTCATCACAGGCAGCGATGAGCTTGACGCTAAGTTCATCAAGGAGTCCAAGGCTGCAGGCTTCGAGAACCTCAAGGGACACAGAAGTGTTGGCGGTATGAGAGCTTCTATCTACAATGCTATGCCTATCGAGGGCGTTGAAAAGCTTGTTGAATTTATGAAGAAGTTCGAGGCTGAGAACGCTTAATTTACGTATTCACGTATATGGGCGGGATTATTTCCGCCCATACATTAAAAACTGAAAGAGGTAATTGAAATGTTTAATGTTTATACACTTAATAAGATTTCATCTATCGGTACTGATATCTTCGATAAGAGCAAGTACGCAGTTTCCGAGGATTGCGCTAATCCCGACGCTATTATGGTTCGTTCCGCTAAAATGCACGATATGACTTTCGGCGATAAGCTCCTTTGTATTGCTCGTGCAGGTGCAGGCGTAAACAATATCCCCGTTGACAGATGCGCTCAGGAGGGTATCTGCGTATTCAATACTCCCGGTGCTAACGCTAACGCTGTTAAGGAGCTTGCTATCTGCGCACTTCTCCTTGCTTCAAGAAAGATTACAGAGGCTGCTGCATGGGCTGCTTCACTCAAGGGTACAGAGGATGCTCCTAAGACTGTTGAAAGCGGAAAGTCCAAGTTTGCAGGTCCTGAGATCGCAGGCAAGACACTCGGCGTTATTGGTCTTGGTGCTATCGGCGGTAAGATTGCAAACGCTGCTGAGGCTCTCGGTATGAAGGTTATCGGTTACGATCCTTATCTTTCCGTTGGTGCTGCTCTCCAGATGAATCCCGCTATCAAGATCGTTCCTGAGCTTAACGATATCTACAAGAACAGCGACTACATCACAATTCATATGCCTTACACTCCTCAGACAAAGAACACAATTGACGCTGAGCAGATCGCAATGATGAAGGACGGCGTTCGTCTTATCAATCTTGCAAGAGGCGAGCTTATCAACAGCACCGCTGTTATCGAAGCTATCAAGGCTGGTAAGGTTGCTAAGTATGTTACTGACTTTGCTGACGATATCGTTCTCGGTGAGGAAAATGTTATCGTTCTTCCCCACCTCGGTGCTTCAACTCCCGAAAGTGAGGACAACTGTGCTATTATGGCTGCTGACGAGATCATCGACTACCTCGAAAACGGCAACATCAGAAACAGCGTTAACTACCCCAACCTTTCAATGAACGCTGTTGGCACAAAGATCTGCATTATCCACAAGAACGTTCCCACAACAATTGCTTCTATCACAACTGTTGTAGGCAACGAGGGTATCAACATCGAAAATATGGCTAACGCAAGCAAGGGCGATTTCGCTTACACAATGCTTGACGTTACAGGCGAGGTTTCTGCTGCTGTTGAGGGCAAAATCAACGCTGTTGACGGTGTTATCCGTGTAAGAGTTATTGGTTAATTGACATATAACAACAGCCGACGTTTATTCGTCGGCTGTCTTTTTAATATTATGATTAAATTTCTACTGGACGTTGTACCGAAAAAAGAGCAGCATAATCTCGCACATAGTCTGCTGAAAGATATGCTCAGAGAATACAAAATCGACTACACCGAAGATATGACGAAAAAAACGGACTACGGCAAGCCATATCTTGCGGATTATCCTGATATTTATTTCAACCTCTCCCATTCTGAGGGAATTGTCGCGTGTATCGTTGAAAATCGGGAATGTGGTATAGACTGCGAAAAAGTCCGCGAGTATCGCCCGAATGTGATGAAACGTGCCTTTTCGGAAAAAGAGCAGGCTATGATCCAATCAGCTCCCGAAAGTGAAAGGAATATGCTGTTTTTTACTCTGTGGACGCTGAAAGAAGCCTATATAAAAGCAATAGGCAAAGGCTTGTCTTTCCCTATGAATGAAGCTGAATTTCTCATCGAGAACGGAAAAATAACAAGCAATATCAAGGATTATGAGTTCCGTCCATATATCATCGAGGGCGGAAAATTTGTTATGGCAACAGCGGTGAGAATTAATGCGTAATTATTTGTAGAGGCGGATATTGGCAGTCCGCAATTTCATAATAAAAGGGACGGAAAACTCCGCCCCCTGAGAGTGTCGAAAAAACTGAATTTCGTTCCGAAATTTCGGGCGGATAATATCCGCCCCTACACCAAATTACGGTATATAGCCGATTTTTAGGGACAGGTTGAGCCTTGTCCGTTATACAAAGCACCTTTTTATACAGGCTAAAGGGACGGAAAAATTTCCGTCCCTTAATATTTTATGGGCATCTCTAAAATTCGTTTGATTAAAGGAAAAGCAGATAGGTATGGCAGCTGCAAGGAAGCCTTCCGCAGATGTGCTGTCGCATTTCAAGTTTTTCTGACGCAGAGAAATTTTCTTTGTGCCGAGTATTTGATGGCAAGGTTTAGTTTTGGGAGCAATATTATTCCTTTGTGATAGGCACAACCTTTAATGTCAAGCCCAATGGTTCAAGAACCTTTAAAAATGTTTTCAGCTGAGGGCTGGTATAACCCTTTTCCATTCTGGCAATAACAGGCTGTTTCACTCCGCTGAGTTCTTCCAGTTTCTTCTGGCTGATGCCTTTTTCCTGTCTGGCTTTGATAAGCTCCCCGATAATAGCAACTCTGAGGTCGCTTTCTGCAATTTCTTCGGAAGTGAAAATTTCATCTCTCACTTCGTCCCAGCTTCTTCCGATTGCAGAGTTTTCTCTGGTAGATTTCTCTCTGTTATTCATATTTTACGCCCCTTTCCATAAGGTCTGCAAGCTCACGCTTGGCTTTTTCTATTTCCCTTTTAGGTGTTTTCTGCGTTTTCTTTATAAACTGATGCAACAGTACATAACCGCCGTCTATCCATGCCACAAAAAGTATTCTGTCACGGAGAGGTCTGAGTTCCCATATTTCACCGTCAAGATGCTTTATATATGGCTCTCCTGCCTGCGTTCCATAACAACGAAGCATTTCAATATAGTCACCTATCTTATTGAGTTTTATACGGCTATCCTTGTCTTTTTTCCTGGATAACTCTGTAATATACTCCAACACCGGCTCATTTCCGTTTTTATCCTTGTAAAAATATATCTTGTGCAAGTTTATTTTCCCCCTCTCCTAATATTATTATACTCAAAAGTTATTGATTTGTCAAGTACTTTTGAGTTATTGCTTCAAAAAAGGACGGAAAAATTTCCGTCCCTTAATATTATATATATTTATAGTGCCTCGCACATCCGCAAACTAAAGTTTGCTATAAAATTACATCAGCTCGCAGATAAGATTTGAAAACTCAACAGGATTTTCAACGGGCATACCCTCAATGAGAAGTGCCTGTGTATAGAGCAGTTTCGCATATTTTCCAAGCTTTTCGCTGTCAGAGGAAACCGCTGTAAGCTTGCCGAAAATCTCGTGGTCTGGATTGATTTCGAGAACTCTCTGTGCCTTTACTTTCTGGTCGCCCGGCATAGAGTTAAGAACCTTTTCCATTTCAAGAGTAATCTCGCCCTCGCTTGTAATACATACAGGGTGGGATTTCAGACGCTTTGAAAGAACAACCTTTGAAACAGACTCACCGAGGGAATCCGCCATAGCCTTGAGCATATCGGCATTTTCCTCCTCTTTAGCCTTTACTTCCTCCTGCTTTTCTGTGTTCTCAATGCCAAGATCATCAGAGGAAACATTCTTAAATTCCTTTTCCTTGTAATTCATCAGCATTTTTACTGCAAATTCATCTACATTGTCAGTAAGATAGAGTATCTCAAAGCCCTTATCCTTTACAAGCTCTGTCTGTGGAAGCTGCTCAATTCTTGCCGCACTCTCGCCTGTTGCATAGTAGATGTACTTCTGCTCCTCAGGCATTGCTGTAACATATTCGTCAAGAGTTACAAGCTTGCCCTGTGATGATGTGAAAAGAAGCAGATCCTGCAGCTTGTCCTTGTTCATTCCATAGCCGCTGTAAACGCCGAATTTCAGCTGTACACCGAACTCATTCCAGAACTTCTCGTAGTTCTCACGGTCGTTTTTCAGCATCTTTTTCAGCTCGCTGGAAACTGTCTTTTCAATGCTCTTTGCTATAACTTTAAGCTGTCTGTCGTGCTGGAGCATTTCTCTTGAAATGTTAAGGGAAAGATCCTCGCTGTCTACAAGTCCCTTTACAAAACAGAAATAATCAGGGAGCAGATCAGCGCACTTGTCCATAATAAGAACACCATTGGAGTAAAGCTGCAAGCCCTTTTCAAATTCCTTTGAATAGAAGTCATATGGTGCTTTTGAGGGAATATACAGCAGCGCGTTATAGCTCGGCATACCCTCATTTACTACGTGAGAATATTTCAGAGGCTCGTTATAATCGTAGAATTTCTCTGTGTAGAAGTGCTTGTAGTCCTCCTCTTTAAGCTCAGACTTGCTCTTTTTCCACAGGGGAACCATACTATTGAGAGTTTCAATTTCGATATAATCCTCATATTCGGGAGCTTTTCCAGCCTCCTTGTCCTCCTCGGACTGCTCAACAGGACGGCTGTGAGTTACCTCCATTTTAATGGGGAAACGGATATAATCGGAATATTTGCTGATAAGTCCCTTTAAACGGTAGGTATCAAGGAACTCGCCGTATTTCTCGTCATCTGTATCATCAAGAAGCTCCAGAATTATTTCAGTACCAACAGAAGCCTTATCGTCCTCGCTTACTGTATAGCCGTCAACGCCCTCGGACTCCCAGCGATATGCGGTATCTGAACCGTAAGCCTTTGTGATAACTGTAACTTTTTTAGCAACCATAAATGCAGAATAGAAGCCTACACCAAACTGTCCGATAATCTGATTATCCTCGTCAAGCTTATTTTCTGTCTTGAATTTGAGTGAGCCGCTGTTTGCGATAGTACCAAGGTTATTTTCAAGCTCCTCAGCAGTCATACCAATACCGTTGTCAGTAATTTTAAGTGTACGGCTGTCCTTATCAGCGGAAATCCAGATAGCGAAATCGTCCTTTGAAAGACCAACCTTGTCATCAGTCAGGGACTTGAAATAAAGCTTGTCAATAGCGTCGCTGGCGTTTGAGATAAGCTCACGGAGAAAGATTTCCTTGTGAGTATATATTGAATGAATCATCATATCAAGGAGTCTTTTGGACTCGGCTTTAAACTGTTTCTGTTCCATTTTTACATCTCCAAAAAATTATTAGCACTCAACGTCTTTGAGTGCTAATATAAGTATATAACTTTTTTTGAACATTGTCAAGTTCAAGCAGAAATGTTTACAATTTGTTCATATTTGATGTTTGAGCTTTTAACCAATAAAATCGCCATATCTCAACCTAATGGCGGACTGCCAAAGGCAGCCCCTACACATAATTACGCATTACGCATTATCCAAATCCACCGCCCCAACATAATGGCTAAAGGCTAACAGCTAACGGCTCTTTTTAAACTAAAGACTGGACAAAACATCGGAAATATGATATAATAAATCCTGCACAAATAAAGAGAAACTCTACAGGAGGTCGTACATATGAACAAAAAGGAAACAGCAGAAATCAAAAAGAATTTTTCCGATAAAAGTGGATTTTTCATTATGGACAGGGTGCTTACAGGCTTTGTGGACGCTGAAAAAAACGTCCGCTTTGTCAAGACCTTTTCCTGCCTTACTATGTCCGTGGAGGAACACGATGTATATGACGAAACGCTGAAAAAAGTCCTCAATACCAATGTGGGAAAGAATTTCTGCGAGTATCAGTTCCCCAATGAAGCATATGAGGAGGGAAAGCCGCAGGAAATACTCTACAGCCTTCTCCGTTCAGAGCTGAAAGACGAGGTGGTATGCGAGAATTTTATGAACCACATCGCCAATAATTTCGCCCACGAAGGTCCATATGCTGTAATAACTGCCTACTGCACCTACACTATCCGCCGCAAGGACAAGAACGACGAATTTGCAGAGGGCGAAGACGAGCTGTACCGCTATATCCTCACAGCTATCTGTCCTGTAAACACAGGCAGCGACGGCTTTGTTTTCGATAGCTTTAACAACGAGATAACAAAAAAAATCAACACAGAGTTAATTATCAGCAAAGCTCCCTCAGAGGGATTTCTATACCCCGTTTTCAGCAACAGAAGCTCCGATATCAACCACGTTATGGCATATATGAAAACAGCTTCAAAGCCAAATATTTCGCTGATTGAGGACGTTCTCGGCTGTACCTTTGTTATGTCTGCCGATAACGAAAAGGCAAGCTTCCAGAATATACTTAAAAACGTTGTAGGCGATGATCTTGACTATATGGTCATTAAAACTGTCAACGAAAAAATACAGGAAGTAGTAGAAGAAAACAAAGACGATACTGACAAGACTATTATCGACAACACAAAGCTCAAAAGTATTCTCACCGATATCGGCATACCTCAGGAGCGCGTGGCTATGACTGATCCCGTTTATGAAAAATTCTGCGGCGATGCGCCTCTTACTGCGGCAAATCTTGTGGAAACGAAAACTGTCCTCACTTCTCCCGGAATTACGGTGAATATCAAGCCCTCCGCCGCTGATAAGGTGCGCACAAGCGTGGTAGGCGGCAGAAGATGTCTGCTCATCGACCTTGATGATCCCACCATTGAGATTAACGGTTTGCCTGTACGCCTTGAAGAAAAAGCAAGCGATACTGAAGCTGTTCCTGTAGGCTGATATTATGGTTGAGATAAAAAATATACTTAAAAACGAACATCTGAAAGAACCGAAATTCTTTCTGAAATGGCTGTTTATCGGCATTATTATGGGCGGAATTATAGGTCTTACGGGAGCTTTTTTTCACTTCTGTTCAGCTGAGGCGGAGCATTTCCGCGGCGATAATTCGTGGCTTATATTCCTCCTCCCTGTGGCAGGTGCGGCTATCGCTTATTTTTATGACGCCCTGAAATACAGTCACGACAAGGGGACGAATTTAGTTCTTCTGGCTGTCCGTGACAATAAAATTATGGGTATACGTCACGCTGTATGTATATTCGTAGCAACTGTTCTAACTCATCTCTGCGGCGGTTCAAGCGGCAGAGAGGGTGCCTCTTTGCAGATCGGCGCGGCTCTCGGATCATTTTCAGGACGGAAGCTGAAATTCGGTGAGGACGATAAAAGAATTATGACAATGTGCGGTATGAGCGCAATGTTTGCAGCGGTTTTCGGTACTCCCGTAACTGCGGCAATATTCTCAATGGAAGTCGTAAGCGTGGGTATTTTCTATTATTCTGCCATTATTCCCTGTGTTACGGCTGCTCTCACCGCAAGCTATATTTCCTCACTTTTCGGGAATACACACATACAAGTCAGCGTGAATGTCCCCGAAATTGACCTGCTGCTGTATCTGAAAATCGCCCTTATAGGCGCGATATGTGCAGGTATAAGCGTGCTTTTCTGTATGGTGCTTGGAAAAGTCCACAAGCTGTTCAAGAAAATAAAAAATCATGCTATCCGTGGAGCTGTCGGCGGTACGATCATAGTTGTGCTGACGCTGATTGTGGGGGATTACACCTACAATGGAACTGGCGGCGATATGATAGTATCAGCCTTTACGGAAAGCCCGTTTTTCGCGGCATTTCTCATAAAAATGGTATTCACGGCAATTACTCTCGGCTCAGGTTTCAAGGGCGGAGAAATATTTCCCGTTTTCTTTATCGGCTCATCATTCGGAAGCGTATTTGCGCCGCTTCTGGGACTTGACTGCTCCGTTGGTGCGGCTGTGGGAATGGCTGCGCTTTTCTGCGGAGTGACAAACTGCCCCATAGCCTCAATTCTGCTTAGTATCGAGCTTTTCGGCAGCGAGGGTATAGGCATATACGTGCTTGTTTGCGCAGTAAGCTATATGCTGTCGGGCTATCGCGGACTGTACAGCGAGCAAAAAATTCTCTACTCAAAGAAGCGAATGAAGTTTATCAACAAGAGAATAGGCGGCTGATTTATAGCCAATTCGTAGGGACAGGTTGTGCCGTGTCCGATATAAAATATACCTTTATCTACAAACTGAGGGGACGCTCTGCAAGTGAGAGCGTCCCCTTATTTCAGCATTGAATTACTCAAATTCTTCATCTTTTACATATTCAAAAATATCCCCAGGCTGACAGTCGAATATGCGGCAGATATTATTCATCGTTTCAAAGCGTATGCCTTTCATCTTGCCTGTTTTAAGATTGGAGAGGTTTACATTGGTCATTTCAAGCTTTGCCGCCAACTCGTTTACCGACATTTTGCGGTCAGCCATAAGTCGGTCAAGTCTTATGATTATTCCCATTAACTCCCTCCTTATGCTATGGTATCAAGTTCGTCCTGTACCTTTGAGCCGTAGCGGAGAAGTTCAAGAAACATAACGATTATTAATCCGCCTATCATAAGTCCGAATCCAAAGCCTTCCCATTCAACCGTGTCAGCTCCATCAAGTCTGAATTTGCAGCAATTTGAAATAAGACTGCCTAAAAAACCACCGTGGGAAATTACTTTTCCCGAAAGCTTGAATGTTTTGATATTCTTTTCAGAAAAGGGATTTCCCTCTTTGCTTATTTTATAAAGGGATTTCGACATAATAATAAATGAAACTGCAAGAGAAGCAAAGCAGACAATTGCACCGAAATACTTGAAAAACACGGTTTCAAACAAATCCCCTGATTTAATAAAATCAAGCAGAGGCAGAACTGCACCTATAAGCAGAACAAAAACCGCAAACGCTCCGAATACTACCGTCATTCCCTGTGCTGTTTCTTTTAATTTGTTTGTATTTTCTTTCATAATAAATTCCTCCAAAGATAATTTTAATTTGTGTTGATGAATACATATCGAATTTGCAGCTGTACACTCTGCAAACCACATATGCTTTACCGGTATGACATTAGTATATCACATCTTTTAAAGTTTGTCAATAGATTTTTAAAGAAAAACTTTAAAAATCTATAATTTTATTTTAAATCAGCCTTTCGCTATTCTGGCAAACGATATCTCCCATACACAACATCACCAAATTTTCATCTGACAAATCATTAAAATCTATAGACAAATAATATAAAATGTGTTATAATTATACAAAAGGATTAAAATATAAATTATTACAACAGACAAAATTATAAGGCGGTGTTTATTTATTATGAAAATGATGTTTATCGGTGCTACTCACGAGGTTACAGGCAGCTGTACTTATATTGAAGCCTGCGGAAAAAAATTCCTCGTGGATTTCGGTATGCAGCAGGGACTGGATATGTTCGAGAATGTGGAGCTTCCAATTGCTCCTGGAGATATCGACTTTGTGTTACTCACCCACGCTCATATTGACCATTCGGGACTTCTTCCAAAGCTTTTTGCAGGCGGTTTCAAGGGCGAAATCCACTCCACATCGGCTACAGCAAATCTTTGCAGCGTTATGCTCCGTGACTCCGCGCATATTCAGGAATTTGAAGCTGAATGGCGCAGCCGTAAGGCTAAACGCCGCGGTGAACCTCCCTATGAGCCACTTTACACTATGGACGACGCTATTGGCGCTATAAGCCTGTTTGTCCCCCACCCATACGATGTAACAGACGAAATCTGCGAGGGTATTTCCGTTTACTTCCGCGATGCAGGTCATCTTCTCGGCTCATCAAGCATAGTTATCACAATGACCGAAAACGGTGAAACACGCTCTATTGTATTTTCGGGAGATATCGGCAATATCAACCAGCCCCTTATCCGCGATCCGCAATATATCGACAAAGCAGACTATGTTGTTATGGAATCAACCTACGGCGACCGCAAGCATAACCGCCCCACTGATTATGTAACGGCTCTTGCTCAGGTTTTACAGCGTACTTTCGACCGCGGCGGTAATGTTATTATCCCCTCCTTTGCAGTTGGCAGAACTCAGGAAATGCTCTATTTTATCCGTCAGATTAAGGCTGAGGGACTTCTGAAAGGTCACGAGAATTTCCCCGTATATGTGGATAGCCCACTTGCAAATGAGGCTACAAATATATTTATCAATAACCGTGAAAGCTGCTATGACGAAGAAGCTTTAAGCTATGTTCATCAGGGTATAAATCCCCTTATGTTTGACGGTCTTATCCGTGCGGTTTCAAGCGATGACTCCAAGGCTATCAACTCCGACTCAAGACCAAAGGTTATTATATCTGCCAGCGGTATGTGCGAGGCAGGCCGTATTAAACATCACCTCAAGCATAATCTGTGGGGTGCGCAGAATACCGTTCTTTTCGTTGGCTATCAATCCACAAATACTCTCGGAAGAAGCCTTGTTGAGGGTGCGAAAACTGTCAAGCTTTTCGGTGAAACTATCAATGTTTCAGCTGAAATTTTACAGCTCCCCGGTGTAAGCGGTCACGCTGATGTTGACGGGCTTATGAACTGGGCAAAGGCTGTTTCGGGAGTTAAGAAATACTTCATAAATCATGGCGACGCTCCCTCTGCGGATAGTCTTGCTCTGCGTATACATGAGGAATTGGGCGCTGACACTTATGCTCCTTACAGCGGTGCGGAATTTGACCTTATATCAGGAGAAATCACCGTTGACGCAAAGGCTAAGCCTATTGTAAGAAAGAAAACATCCGGCGCAAATCTCAGCCCCACATTCAGAGATTTGGTGGATGCCGCAGACCGACTCAGCCGCCTTATCAAGATATCCGACGGCAGAGCAAATGCCGATATGCGCAAGCTTACCGAGGCTATCAATCATCTTTGCGACGATTGGGAAATCTGATAAACCACAAAAATCCCCGAAAATTCGGGGATTTTTTATATCTATATGTCAGCTTGTCTGATTTTTTGCATAATGTTCAAGAATTAAAGAAGCATCAGAAGCGTCAATTATCTTATCGTTGTTATAGTCAGCAAGTTTTTCATTGATGTACACAGCTTTTCCTGTGGAGGCTGCTGCATATGCCGACAGCACGAGAGAAGCATCAATTGAATCAATTTTTCCATCGTAGTTAGCGTCACCGACTTCCGCATCCTGTTCAAATTCACCGTCATTATCCTTGTCAAACTTAAATGAGATATCGTTATTTTCATCAAGATAAATAAGAATACTGTCGGCAGCGTTTATATCCAGTATTTCTGAGGGCGTTTCAGATATGTCATGGCTTAATTCAATTGTAGCTTCAACGCCATCTGTACCGCTGAAAATCACACCTTCATCGGTTGTTTTAACCGTGAAATCTGTATCTGTATTAGCATATATCTGCCACAGATTATAACCGCAATATGCCTTGTCAAAGCAAATATTAAGAAAATATTCTTCTTCAAAATCGTTGGTATTTACAACTGTATAGCTGTTATCATCAACTATAAACTGCTGATGCTTGCCGCTTACAAGCTCAACACAGCGATTTTCATCAACTATATATAAATCGTGACCTGTTCTCACATTCTCAGCAGGATATCCGCTGTTTGTTTCAATTTCAAACTTGTCCCCGTAAAGATAATACAAAGCCGTCGCTACTGTTTCACACTTGTTTGCAGCACAATCTTTTCCGTCATACTGTGTGCCATCTGCGGCAGTAACGTTCAATTCATAACCTACGTTATCCTGATGGAACACATATACCTCTGTCAGGTCGGTTATGTCTGTATCAAATTTTTCTGAGGGGTTGATTGTTCCCTTAAAGTTGAGAAGCGAATTATCGTCAATAGCGGCTATGAGCATTCCGTCCTCAGAGCCTTTTTCAAAAACAGGTATATAATATTCCTTTGTCTTGGAGTTTACATAAATGCAGCCTCTATCGGAAAATCCGCCATACTCCCCTGTAGCTCCTTTAGCTTCACAGCTGAGAGTGAGAATGCATTTATCATAAGTCTTGCCGTAAAGCGTCCAGCTGCCCTCAGCAACACCAAGTCCTGCCATACCGTGGTATATCTCGCCGTCATATGCGGAAATGAAGAAATACTTCTTTTCTGCCATATTTTTTTCTGCAAGGGAAATAAGATTATCAGCCTGTTTTTCCTGAGATTGGGTAAATGTAAGATAATTGAGATACATATTCAGCTCATCATGTGCAAGCATAGCCTGATAGTCCGTTATATGCTTATCTGTAGTGGCAGAAAAAGTAACATCTGAAAGATATTCTATATTATCGGCATTTTCGGGCTGTATATCGTCAGGGGTAATCACTCCGTTGTGGGAGAGGACTTCAAGAAGTGCAATACCTGCACTTCTGCCTTGAAGAACAGCTTTAGCAAAATTCAGTTCTTTAGTATTGGAAACTCTATGCAGCTTATCCCAGTAGTATTCAGCCTTGTCACAATTTGCGTAAAAATCAGCATATGACTCACTCTTTTTTAAATCTTCATTGGGATTTGTGCTGTAGTCTGCTATTTTCAGATAATCAGTATATGCTCCGAGGGAGCTTGCAATTCCGTAAAGATCGGGATTTTCTTCTGCGGCTGACTGTAATAATGTCATATTGGCGGATGTCAGCGTCGCTAATGCACAAAGTAAAGATACAAGTTTTTTCATGTTTTTTCCTACCTTTCTCAATTGTAATGTCTGAAAATTTTTGTTATAGCTTTCAAGCTATATTTTCATTATATATTATATATGTTTATTTGTCAAGAACTTATCCCCCCTATTCCACCTGAAAAACAAACTGATATTTATGCAATAAGAGTGGACATAATTTTTTCATAGTGATCAAACCTTTCAAAAATTAATTCCTGGCAATATTACACAGAGCTTGTACAAAATTAAATATGCAAGTATATTTTGTGCAAAGCTGTCAGGCAGACTTTGTACTGTGTTACCTTAATACTATAATTTCTGAATTGCTATTTCATCATCAAGGGTTAAGCCATTGCCTACAAAGGTGCCGAATTCGTCCTATCTGACAGTACATATCATCGCCAAACTTGCCAAACTACCCAAGCACATTTACAGGTTTAGCATTATCATTAAACTTTATATCCATAGTATACATATAATCACTAAGCGTTCCATCGGCACTAAACCCCTCATACTGAATAAGAACTCCAGTATTCACATCAACAAGAAATTTAAACGTTGCTGCGTTTATCTTTTCACCATATGATTTATTCGTTTTTCCCTCTATCACATAACATGTCAAATCATCTTTTTTAGTTATACCCGTTATTTCCCACAACTTTTTGTCTTGTAAGAACCCTAAAGCCATTTCCTGCGGAAAAAGACATATTGATGCAAATGGAACATTTGTGGGATTTTGTCTATATCTGCATATAGGATAACCATCATCTGCAATCGAAATGCGTTTACTATCATCAATAGGTGAACAATCAGAAAGATAAGTAACAGCATTTTTCATTGTTTCTGACGAACCATCAATTACAGTTGTTAATAAACCATCAGCACAATAAACAATCTTATCAAAATCGACATCTGACAGCGAAATGTTAGAAATATTTTTGTCATCATCAATCAAATGCAATCCACTTTTACTGTAAGCTTTTGTATTTAACAAATCAGTTTGAAATGTAATAACATTAATTAAATTTGCACTATCAGATCTTATAATAGAGCCAGACACACTATTATAGTAATCAATAGTATTAAGCATCATATGATAAACATCGGATTTATCAGCAATTGTATAATCTACTGCTTTTTCAAGATTACGCTTTTCCTGAGTATATTGATATTGTGGCACATCATTTTGTTGAACAGGATTTTCTATCATTTCCAAGTTGATTTCAGAAGTAAATTCATTTGTACTTTTCTTTATATTCATATCGTTTATAAAAAACACTGATACAATACCACCTACTATCATAAACGGAACTAAAATTTTAATACCTTCCTTTTTCATAAATATGCCTCCTATTAATAAGATATTTCAAGATTAATTGCATCAGCACCTAATTGTTTATAAGTGCCATATGATGAGCCTACCGAAACTGAATAGATATCTATATATTTACTTTTACTTATTGTTTTAGATAATTCATTCCAACCACCTATCGCATATTTTTGATCTATCGTACCAATTACTGTGCTACTGTCAGATTGAGTTTTTACAAGATAAATTGCTCCTGGATCAGTAAAATTAGTATGGTTTAGATAGACTCTTAAAGTAACATTACAAGATTTTACCGAAGTATAAATTGCTGGGAAACACCACTCAGCATTAGCATCATTTCTTATGGATAAATCTGATAGTCGCATATCATTGTTATAAGAACCACTAATACCACTATAATATGTCATGTATCCATAATTAAATGAACACCCACTTGCAATAGGATCATTGTCAACTAATCGACTATATGTTGCTGCGTTTGCACGCAACCCTGTAATATGAGTAGTTAATAAGGCTGCTGCAATAAGAGTTGACATAATTTTTTTCATAGTGATCAAACCTTTCAATAATATATTTTGTAATTCTGTAATTCAGAATTATACATATTATATCATAACACATACACTTTGTCAAGCCTATATTGTAACAAAAGGTATTGACAGTGTGCATTTTGTATGGTATAATAAAATTGTCGGCAAGGATTTGTTAAAATCCACAAGAAAGGAAACGTTTCTATGCAAATTCAGGAAAATCTGAAAAAGGGCACAGTTGAAATGCTGCTTCTTCATCTACTGTGCGAAAGAAGTATGTACGGTTATGAACTCCTACAGGAACTTAAAATAAGAAGCGATTATAAATTTATTCTTAAAGATGGTTCGATGTACCCCATTATGTATCGTATGATCGACAAAGAGCTTGTTACAGACGAACAAGTTCTCGTTGGAAAAAGACGAACAAGGGTTTATTACCATATTACCGATCTGGGCAGAGCCTATCTTGAAGAAATCAAGGCTGAATATTATTCTATGTCCGAGGGTATAGCAAATGTTCTGGCTTACGAGGAGGAATAAGTATGAACATTAGCGAAAAAGAACGAAAAAAATATATTCAGGAAATAAAAAGAAATCTTGTTTGCAATAATGAACAAAGAAATAAATTTCTTGATTCTTTCTCTGATAATATGGACGATTACATAAGCAATAATCCCAATGCAGATTTTGCGCAGATGCAAAAGGAGTTGGGAACACCCGAGGAAATTGCAGCCGCTTTCCTTGAAAACGCTTCTGCGTCAAATGTTAAAAAACAAATGTCCTTTGCTAAATGGATAGCTGCCGGTGTTGCTGTGGTTGTATTTGCAGTAATTCTTACTTTGGTGATTGAAATAGCTGATGCACATAAGCAGCGTACCGGTTATTTTTCAGAGGTTATTACTGAAGAAATCGAATAAAACAGGAGGTTTTTATTATGAAGAAAAATATTTTTATAACAATGATTATGTCCATTGCAGTTTTCTTTAACTGCTTCGCCCTGCCTGCAAGTGCTGTCAATGAGGAAAAAACAATCAGCTCATCAGTTGAGTATTTTGATGACGGTTCTTGCTTAGTTACAACTATAACTGAAGAAATAACCAATTCAAGAGCAAGTACCAAAACAGGAAATAAAACAACCACATACAGGGATGCAGACGGTAATGCTTTGTGGGCATACAAAATTACAGGCACTTTCTCATACACAGGCTCATCTTCATCTTGTACAGCCGTATCTGATTCCTACGCTATTTATAATGACGACTGGCATATGTCAAGTCATTCCTGTTCAAAAAGCGGAAATACTGCTTATGGAACAGTAACTATGAAGCGAAAGTTTTTAGGTGTTACAACCGATACTATCACAAAAAATGTTTCTCTTTCCTGTAGTGCGTCAGGAACTTTATCTTAATATAGCAAACAATAAAATCCTTTGGCGTTTGCTATTTGCCGATCCGCACAGAGTAAACTTTAGTTTGCGGATGTGCGAGGCTCTATAATTATAAGACAGCTTCCCGAAAAATTTTCGGGGAGCTTTTTTGTTGTCAGTTTGTCTGAATTTTTGCGTAATATTCAAGGATTGCAGAAGCGTCAGCGGAATTTACATAGCTGTCATTATTGAAATCCATAGTAAAATAATCAGTATTAATACGGCTTGACGATGTGGAAGCTTTTGCATAATGGGAAAGAATTGTACTTGCATCAGCTGAATTTATCGCTCCATCATAATTTGCGTCACCTTTCACAACAGGAGTATCAAAGACATCATCGCCATTATCGTCAATATAGCACACAATTCTGTTCTCCTCATTTACTGTAACAAGTACGTCATTATCTGCGGTTATTCGGCAGCTATTTATGTCAGACATATCACCTACGCCCAGTTCTTCTTCGTATATTCCGTCATTATCCTTATCAGCATAGAATACAACTTTATTCTCATCATTAATAGTTACAAGTATATTGTTTTCAGCAGGCGAATTTTCCTTTTCCGTATAGCCAATTAAAAGATTTCCGTTAGCAAATTGAAATTCCCCGTCAATGGTGGATATAAAACGACTTGGAGTGACATTCATATCAATCCTGCCGCTGCTTCTCAAAAGCATACCGTCTTCAACGATTTCAACAGTAAAATCCTCGGCAATATATCCGCTGAGAAGCCAGCTGAAATAGGGTGAAAAGTCATATGTACCCTCATTCATACGTATCTGTATAAATGAATCAATGGGCATATCCCCCTCATTGACCACTCTCACAAAATCATTGTTCATTTCAAGAGTGCCGTTATAATCAGCGTATTGCTGGTGAACAAGATCCTGAAACTCCACATCTATCCACCTGTCAGGATTGCTGTATCTGAAATTAAGAAACTTTTCATATTCCCCGTCCATTTCAACACGGATATAGTCAAAATCAGAAAGTACAGCAGGTCCTTTCTTAGTGCCAAAATCGGCTCTGTCAAAAGGAGTTTTTTCACCATTCTTTACACTGTATGTCGTTAAGTAATCTCCCGGCCTATATTGAAAATGAGTTAAATACGATTTATCACTGTTGATTTCAACAGAAGGTTTGATTGCACCCTTATAATTCAGCAGAGAATCATCGTCGATTGCTGCGTAATCAGGTTCATCATCCATATCAAGGTCATAGGCAGGAATACAGCTTTCCATTGTATCAGAATTAATATAGATACACGTTTCCTCACGAAATCCAACTGCATTTCCCTCATTGTCCGCATTGTTGGAATCAAGGGTAAGTATACATTTATCATAACTTTTACCGTTCCATTCCCATTCGCCCTCTGCAATTCCTATTCCGCATACATTGTGATTCATATCTGCGGTACGGATCGAAATGAGGAAATACCGTTCATCCGCTGTACATCTTTCAGCGGTGGAAATAAGATTTTCTATCTGCTGCTCGTATGTCTGTGTGGTTAAAAGATATCCTTTATAATTGTTAAACTCTGTATATCCTTGTGAAACCTGATATAATGTTATTATTCTGTCAATTTCATCATTCAGAGAAATTTCTGACAAGCTGTCAACCCCGTCCTGAATATCCGACGGCAAAATCACACCGTTATGGGAGAGAATTTCAAGGAGAGAGATACCCATACTTAAACCTTCTTCGACATAATTCATAATTACATTAACAGTGTATATATTTGAATTTGATGCCTCTATTACCGAATATTTGCTTCGATGTTCAAGATAAACTTCCTCCAGATCATCCTCAAGGATATTATGGCTATAATTGACAACATTGAGAAAATCAGTATCCGCGCCCAGACTGGCAGCTAACGAGTTTAAATCAACTTCACCATTTTTCGAACTGTTGGAATAAAATGGAGATAAATTTAAAAGCATTGCACCCCCTGCAAGAACAGACAAAAATTTTTTCATAGAAAAACCTCCTTTTACTCGATTGATGATATGATTTTATCAATTTCCTCATCGCTTATGTTTTGGAAATCGTAAATTGCAACAATGTCATCAAATTTGTAGATAAGCCAGTCAGCGTTATCATCGTTGATGTAGGTTGCAATATTACCATTTATCTTAATCACAGTTTCATTTGGATTTACACCATCAACAGTCAGACCTCTGTTAAGCTCCATAAACGAAATATCTATCTGTCCAACGCCGTCGCTAAGGGTAATAAGATGCTCATCAAGACGTTTTTCAGTAATTTCAAAGCCCTCAGGGAAATACATCGGTGACTCCACTTTCATTTTAAGATTTTCAAAACACTTTTTTATGCCATATTCATCATATTCAAAAGAATTATTGTTCTTTTCCTCTGATTTCAAGAAATCGAAATGAATTTTATCCTCATTTTTTGTTACAAGAGTATACAGGTTCTCTCCATAGGTGGAATAGGTGATTACGTTGCTTATAACCAACACAACACAGGCAGCGGCTGCAAATCCCTTTGCAAAGCGTAAAATCGGCTTTCTTTTTACCATATTTGTGATGTTTCTATACTCAGCTTCTATATTTGTATCTCTTTCAGGAAAATTTTCCGCCTCAGTAATTGCGTTAACAATCTCATTTATAAGATCAATGTCGGGCTTGTCCCTCTGCATTTCAAAATCAAGCTCTTTCCTGAGAGTTTCTGCGTCATTAACCTCAAAGGAATTATCTTCAAGAAGCATTTCTATTAAATCTTTCATAACAATTCCTCCTTGTGTTTTTTTAATTTCGCCTTTAATCGTTCTATTCTCTTATATATAGCTGCCTCTGATACTGCCGATTTTGCCGCAAGTTCACATATTGTCATTCCATGCAGATAATAATTTTCAAGAAGCAAAAGTTCGTCTTTTGATATAAGAGTGTCGAGTATCTCATAGCTTCTCGTGATAAATCCACAATTATCCTCAACTGTAAAATCGAGAGAGTCCAGACTTATATCCTTCAAATTCTTCTTTATGTATCTGCTTATAACCTTATCTGCGGTTCTGTAAAGCCATAAACCTATATTTTCTGTAGCTTCAACTCTGTTCAGCTTTTTGTAGAGAATCAGAAAAACCTCTTGTACACAGTCATATGCGGACTGCTCTGCACGTAATTTTATTAGACAATAATTATATATCTGTCGATAATATTTCCTGAATATTACTTCGTATTCTTCAACGAGCATCTGCTTCCCCCTCTCTATTATATAAATGCAAAAAATCACATATTTTTAGACAACAAATTTTATTTTTGTATATCTGCCTAAAAATATGTGATTATATTTGTGTATTCCTATAATAAAAGCTCCCCAAAGGGAGCAAGAAGTGGGCCATTAGGGACTCGAACCCCAGACCGTCCGGTTATGAGCCGGATGCTCTAACCAACTGAGCTAATGGCCCTTGAATATGAAAAACGGAAGTCAAAGCGACTTCCGTTCTAA
>JAGAMB010000033.1 GCA_017624895.1 Ruminococcus sp.
CCTGAGGCTGGCGCTGTATATCCTATCGACATCATCTACAGATCCAACGCTACAAACGAGGACCTCTTCGTAAACAAGGCTGTTGACCAGGCTGGTAAGCTCATGCAGGCTTACACATGGACTCAGGGTATCTACAATACTGATTACAACAAAAACTTCAAGGCTGACGCTGATGATGTTAAACTTTGCCCTGCACTTGCTGATATCGCTGGCAACATGGACGGTTATATCGCTATCGCTGGTGGTGAGGAGCCTACAGAGCCTCCAACGACACCTCCTACAGAGCCTCCAACGGAGCCTCCAACGACACCTCCTACAGAGCCTCCAACGGAGACTGCTACAACTGTAGCTTCTACTGTTGTTACAACAGAGACAACAGTTGCTTCTACTGTTGATACAACTGCTTCTACATCTGCTGATGCTACAACAACAGCTAAGAAGACAACAGCTAAGAAGACAACAGCTAAGAAGACAACTGCTAAGAAGGACGACTCACCTAAGACAGGTGTAGCTGGCGCTGGCGTTGCAGTAGCTGGTCTTGCAGTTGCTCTTGGTACTGCATTTGTTCTCAGAAAGAAGGAAGACTAATTAATTAGTCATAATTCTCAATGAATAATAAAAGCTCTCCGCAAGGAGAGCTTTTTTATATGTTTCACTTGATTTGCCAGTCATCAAGATCACGCTGCATTGCACCGAATATCCGCATTTTTGAGCCGTGATTTTCTTTTTCAAGAAAAGCTGTAAGCTCCTTTGTATGCTGTCGGTTGGTATGACCATCAGCCTTGCAGTTCAGCTTGAATACAGGCAGTTCCAGTTTTTTTGCCGCCCTGCGAATATCCTTTTCAGGAGCAAGCACAAGGGGACGAATAAGAGTGAGCTTTTTGTCATCAAGGAGAGTTACCGGCGAATAGCAGCCAATTCGCCCCTCTGTCAGTAAATTCATCAGGAAAGTTTCCACAGAATCGTCAAGGTTATGCCCTAAAGCAAGCTTTGTGAAGTTATTGTCCGCCGCAAAATTATTCAGTGCGCCTCTCCTCATTCTTGCACAAAGGCTGCAAGGAGATTTCTCCTTTCTTATATCGAAAACAATTTCACCGATATGGGTGGGGATGATCTTGTGTTCAACCCCGATTTTTTTGCAGTATTCGGTAATTCCTGAAAAATCCGCAGCAATACCGTCAAAGCAGGGATCAACAGAAACAGCGGAAATTTCGTAGTTAATTTCCAGAATATCACGCAGCCGCACAAGTCCCCAAAGGAGAATAAGACTGTCCTTTCCGCCCGAAACTCCGACAGCGACGCGATCACCGTCGTCAAGCATATGGTATTGCTGAACGGCTTTGCGCAGATAGCCCAAAATTTTTTGCATAATTGCCTCCAAAAATTAAGTTTATATCATAAATTATACATCAAAATGAATAAAATTGCAAGAATATATTGCAAAAAAGAGAAAAATGTAATATAATATAATATAGAAAATATAAAAGAAAGAAAGGCAAAAAAATGACAGAAGAACTTAAAAATTTACTTATTATGCTTGGCTCAATCGTGGCTATTCTCCTTTTGGTGATTATCCTTTTCGGCGGAAAAGGTCCCCTTCGTAAGCTTATCGGCTTTTTTATTGAGGAAACCGACGATGATTTTGCCCACGATGGCCGCAGAACAGAGGAAACACAGAAGTGTACGAATGAACCGATTGTGGAAATGGTGAAACTTGTCCGCAAAACTGACGACAGACTTCGTGTTTTCGAAAGCGATGGAAGTATGCACATTGTAGATCCGTATTTTGAGCTTGAATTTGTAACCCGCAAGGGAAAAAGACTTAAAATCAGGTGTTCTGAAGCTGCATACGGGAAAATCCCCTTTAATGAGGAGGGTTCGCTTACATACAAGAGGAATACACTTGTTAAATTCAAATTCTATGAGGGAATAATTTTTAACGATACGGAGCAGCTAAATGGTTAATTTTAATAACGACTGGGACAAAATATTAGACGGTGAGTTTGATAAAGACTATTATTTGAAACTCCGCCAGTTTCTCATAAGCGAATACAAGTCGCAGAAAATTTATCCGTCAATGTATGACATCTTTAATGCGCTGAAGCTGACTTCTTATGAAAATGTGAAGTGCGTTATTATTGGTCAGGATCCCTACCATGGCGAGGGGCAGGCTCACGGATTGAGTTTTTCCGTCAGAAAGGGAGTTGCTCCGCCGCCTTCACTTGTTAACATTTTCAAGGAAATCAAGGCTGACATTGGTGTTGACAATGCAGGCAAACACGGTGAGCTGACAAAATGGGCGGAAAATGGCGTGCTGCTGCTTAATTCTGTGCTGACAGTCAGAGCAAATCAGCCGAGAAGTCACCGCGGACAGGGCTGGGAAATTTTCACCACCGAGGTTATACGGCTTCTCAACAGCCGCGAAAAGCCGATGGTGTTTATGCTGTGGGGTGCCGATGCAAAGGCTAAGGCACAGTTTATCACAAATCCACAGCATCTTATACTTACTGCCGCCCATCCAAGCCCACTTTCGGCATATAATGGATTTTTCGGATGCAGGCATTTTTCAAGGGCGAATGAGTTCCTGCGAGCAAACAATATGGAAGAAATCGACTGGTCAATTCAGGAGGAAATATGAAGGTAAAAGAATTATTCAAAAATAAAACGGTTTACTCATTTGAGGTGTTCCCTCCAAAGAGTACAAGTTCAATTGATACGATATACAACGCTCTTGATAAATTGGTTGATTTAAAACCCGATTTCATCAGCGTAACATTCAGCGCAGGCGGAAGCGGAAACAGCACTCTTGCTCTTGATATCGCCTCAAAAGTGAAGTCCATGGGGATAATTCCTGTGCTTCACCTGCCATGTATCAATTACACAAGGGAGCAGATAGATCAAACTCTCGACGAGGCAAAGCGTAGGGGAATTGAGCATATTCTTGCCCTCCGCGGTGATATAAACCCGGATATTCCGCCTGTCAAGGATTTTGTCTATGCCAGCGATCTTATCAGATATCTCCGTACTAAGGGCGATTTTGACATAGCAGCCGCTTGTTATCCTGAGGGACACCCTGACGCTGAAAACATTGAGCAGGATATTGAAAATCTTAAAATTAAGGTGAATGCAGGCGCGGATCATCTTATAACTCAGCTCTTTTTTGATAACGCATATTTCTGGGACTTCCGCGAAAAGGCTGCTGCAAAGGGCATAAATGTTCCGATTGAGGCTGGTATTATGCCGGTAGTCAATAAGAAGCAGATTGAGCGAATGGTTACGACCTGTGGTGCAAGCCTGCCGAGAAAATTTGTTAAAATCATGCAGAAATACGAGCATAATCCTGAGGCGCTCCGTGATGCAGGAATTGCCTATGCCATTGACCAGATAATTGACCTTGCGGCAGGAGATGTTGACGGAATACATCTTTATACAATGAATAATCCCTATGTTGCGACAAAAATCAGCGAGGCAGTTTCGGGAGTAATCTCCGTATGATTGAGCTAAGCGAGATATCAAAAGCTGAAGCAGCAAGATATATGGGAATACGTACTGTTCCTGATATGCAGACGGCAAAGCTTCTTGACAAGTGGGAGATGATTGTCAGAAACCGTTTAAGACCTGCCTATGTCTATCGTGAGGTTGATATGGAGTTCACCGCTGAGGGGATACGGCTTGACGGTTTAGATGTTCCTCTTACGGGGAGAAGTATAAGTAAGCTGCTGAATGGCTGTAAAAGGGCAGTTGTTCTTGCAGCCACCGTATCTTCTGAGGCTGACAGACTTATACGTGAAACATCGGTGACAGATATGGCGGCGGCACTTGCGGTTGATGCTCTTTGCAGCGCGGCAATTGAGCAGGTATGTGACAAAGCCGAGCTTGAAATATTCGGGGATATGCCTAAGGAGCAGCGGACGTATCGTTTCAGCCCTGGATATGGGGATCTGCCCTTAGAATTACAGTTAAATCTGCTGACATATCTTAATGCACAGCGGAGAATAGGCTTGAGCTGTACCGAGAGCTATCTCTTGACACCGACAAAATCAGTAACAGCTATAATTGGAATAAAAACCGTTCGTGAATAAAATGCGGACGGTTTAATTTTTTTAGTTATTACGTATAAAACATTGAAGATATTAAGATTGTATTTAAAAAAAATCTCCAAAATTCAGCCCTTTCTATTATGTAAAATTACTATTGACACAGTAAGTGAAAAAATGTTATAATTAATAAAAAAGATAATATTCATAATAATTGACAAAAAGGAGTTCGAAAATGAGAAAAACAAAGGCAATTACAGCTTTTATTTTAGCGTTAGCAGCCACTATCTCTGTGACAGGCTGCGATAATGGCAGCGAATCATCAAATCCCTATGCCGATGTTGATGTTTCTGCTGATGTTCGTAATAAAATAAAAGACAGCGTTATGACAACCGATCTTCTTCCCGATACTGAGCTTGAAAATAAAACCATAAAATGGCTTGCTACATGGGACATAAACCCCGATGCAACAGGAAAAAACAAGCCTACTGAGCTTGTTGCCTTTGAAGAAAAATATGGCGGTAAGGTCGAGTGGATAAGATGTGAACACAATGACCGCTATGAAAAGCTTGCACAGATGATTGACAGCGGCGATGGCGTTGACTTCTTCTATGCAGGGGATAAAGATGCATTCCCAAAGGGTGCAATCAGAGGTATGTTTGTACCTGTAGATGATTATATAGACTTCAGCTCTCCTCTTTGGGAGGGTGTGCAGGATGTAAATGACAGCCTTATATGGAACGACAAGCATTATTGCGTTATTACACAGACAACGGGCGATAATGTTGCCTGTGTTTACAATAAGAAAACGGTAGAGGAGGCAGGTCTTACCGATCCTGCTGAGCTATATGCCAACGGCGAGTGGACATGGGACACATTCCACGATATGCTCAAAAGCTATGTTGATGTTGAAAATGAAAAATTCGGCATTGACAGCTGGTGGTATGAGTTCGGACTTATGGCAACAACGGGAGTTCCGGCTGTTGAGATACAGGATGGAAAGCTTGTGAGCAATATAAGCGATCCCGCAATGGAAAGAGTGCAGAATTTTATGTATGACCTATACTCATCGGGCAGTATTGCTATTGGTGTAGGTGATTACGGCTGGGATTCTCACCCTGAGTATATCGGAGAAGGAAAACTGCTTTTCTATCCTGTGGGACTTTATGAGTTTTATATGACGGAGGCTTCATGGAAGGGCAAGTTTGGCGAGGACGTCGGATTTGTTCCTATGCCAAAGGATCCGGAAGCTGACGAATATTATATTCCGGTTGGAACAGAGGCTTACTGCTTTGTAAAGGGCGGTCAAAATCCAGAGGGAGTTGCCCGTTATCTTGACTGTAAGAGATTTGCAATTCTTGATGAAACCACAAGTGAGCTTGGCGATCAGCAGTTCAGAGAAGATTACGGCTGGACAGAAGAAATGATAGAAATGAAAAACAGTATGCAGGAGCTGGCAGACGCTAATCCCTTTATTGATGTTTCGAAGGGTGTATCTGCTGACTGCGGCGAGCTTCTTGACACCGAGCTGAGAAATTCCGCTAAGGGAAAGCCCTGGAATGAAACATATGATGCAATGTATGCAACTCTTGATGTAATGCTTGAAGATGCAAATAATAATTTAACAGAAAATGAGTAATATAACTAATGTGATTGGAAGGAGGGCGTGAATTATGAAAACAGTTCTTGTAACAGGAGGATGCGGACTTATTGGACAGCATATTTGCTCAGGTCTGCTGAAGAAAGGCTTTGCTGTTATTGCAGCAGATGCCGAGGAGAATATGTACAACACGGGAAAACTCCATTATCAGTTTATTAAATGTGAAGCTACAGATAAAAACACATTTGCGGAAATATTTGAAAATAATAGTATAGACATTGTGATTCATGCCGCTTGTACTGTAGATAACGATCTTGGACCGATTGTGACAGAAAAACAGATGAGCGATTCAAAGCAATGTGATAAGTTTATTTATCGTTATGCAATGACAACTGATACTGTAAAGAAGTTTATTCTTATAAGTACAGACAGGGTATATGAGTTTCCGAAAACCCGTGAGCCTATACGTGAGGACGCGGATATAAGAACTACCTCAAATTATGCTATTATGAAGTATGAGTCTGAAAAGGCGCTGATTTCTGAAATGCAGCATCATAAGGAAATAATGGTATGTATTGCCCGTGTATCACCCGTTTATACGTTTAATTTTATAGACAATCTTGTATCAAAGATAACTGATCCTAAGGACGGAACAAAATTTGTATACGGCAAGGGACAGTACGGATTTCAGTTCTGCTGTGTTCACAATCTGGTTGATTTCATACTCTGCTTTGTAAAAAATGCGGAGGATATGCAGTATGCAGGAATATATAATGTTTGCGACAAGCTGCTCACAACAGCTGCGGATATTATATCCTTTATGCGTGAAAATCATTCTCTTGGAACAGTTTTGCAGAAAACGGGCGGAAACAGCGGAGCATTATCGAAGATCAAAGGCATTTTCGGCGGAAACAAGGAAGAAAAAACAAATTATCGCTATCTTGATATGAGCAAGGTTGAGAATAACAATCTTCTTGATAACACAAAAGCGAAAAAGCTTGTTAATTTCCGCTGGGATATTCATAATACGAAATAACATCAAAAACGCCCCGATATATGGGGCGTTTTCTTATTCAACAACAGTATAATTATCCGCTGCATTTTCCTTTGTAGCGTGTTCGGTTACATTCAGCACCTTAACTTTAAGCGGACGAGTACCCATATTGATTTCGATGATATCGCCCACTTTTACATCATATGAGGCTCTTGCCACCTTGCCGTTTACCACGATTTTTTCAGCGTCGCAGGCTTCATTAGCAACAGTACGGCGCTTTATAAGACGAGTAACCTTCAGATATTTGTCTAAACGCATATTTATTCTCCTATAGATAAAGGGCAGGATATCCTGCCCTATAGTCATTTTACTTGAATTACTTGTTAACAGCTTCTTTGAGTGTTTTGCCGGGCTTGAAACCGGGAGCCTTGCTGGGAGGACATACCATCTTCTGCTTTGTTCTGGGGTTGATGCATGTCTTTTCGCCTCTCTCACGAACCTCGAATGTACCGAAACCTGTGATAGAAACCTTTTCGCCTTTTACAAGAGCTTCTGAAATAGCTGCTAATGTAGCGTCCAGTGCGGAAGCTGCATCCTTCTTTGTGCAGTTAGCTTTATCTGCAATTGAATTAATAAGTTCTGTTTTAGTCATTTTTGTTTTCCTCCATAATATTTATATATTTTATCAGAATAGACTTATTCTGATATATTCTTAGCTTTGTCCCAGTAAACATCAAGTTCTTCAATAGGGAGATTTTTCATATCCAGGGACTCTTTTCTCACAAGCTCCTCCGTAATGGAAAAACGCTTGATGAATTTATCCGTAGAAGCGCGGAGTGCCTGTTCAGCGTCAATGCCAAGATGACGAGCAGCATTTACACAGGAGAAAAGCAGATCGCCAAGCTCCTCCTCCATATTTGCCTTATCGTTGTTCTGAATAGCCTTATCAAGCTCTGCCTTCTCGGCGGAAATACAAGCCACAGCGTCCTCGGCACAGCGGAAATCCATACCTGCCCTCATAGCGCGCTTACCTACCTTTTGCGCTCTCATAAGAGCAGGGAGGGTACTTGCAACGCTTTTAAGGGTATCGGTGTATGTTTCCTGTCCCTTTGTTTCCATTTTAATAGCATCCCAGTTTTTCAGCACCTCGTCAGAGGTATCAGCCTTGACCTCTCCGAAAACGTGAGGATGGCGGACGATAAGCTTTTTGCATACTTCGTCGCACACCTCATCAAAGGTAAAGCTGTTCTGTTCTTCTTCGATGCGCGTATGGAAAACCACCTGCAAAAGAACATCGCCTAATTCCTCGCGGAGAAGGGCAGTATCTTTAAGGTCGATAGCTTCCAGAACCTCGCAGGTTTCCTCTAAGAAGTCGCTTCTGATGGATTCGTGAGTTTGCTCTCTGTCCCAAGGGCAGCCGCCCTCTGAACGGAGAAGTCTTACAATGTCGAGCAAATCCCCGATAGAATAATTATTTTTCTGCTGATATTCAACCATAGAAAAAGCACTCCTTATGATGTGGCTGCCGGCTCCGTATTATTCAGGAGCTGAGCGTCCACAAATAATAATACAATATATTGCCGAAAAATGCAAGTTATTTTTGAAATTTCGTATCAATTGCAGAATATGCAATTATATACTGCTGAAATTTGTACACTTTAACAAGATAACGCGGTGCATTAACCCTTATCCACAAAGCCTACCTTGCGGTAAACCTTGTTGAGGACACGCTGAGAATAGCGGAGAGCCTTTTCAGCGCCTGCCGTATAACATTCTTTAAGGTAAGCCTTATCCTGAATAAGACGAGCAAATTCGCTTCTTACAGGTTCAAGATGGTCTGCAACAGCTTCGCCTACAGCTATTTTGAAATCGCCATAGCCCTTGCCTGCAAATTCCGCCTCGATAGCAGCGAAATCCTTGCCTGTAACGCTGGAATAAATAGTCATAAGGTTATTTATGCCGTCTTTGCCCTCACGGTATACGACCTCTGCCTCGCTGTCTGTAACAGCTCTCTTGCACTTGCGGATAATTGTATCCTTATCATCAAGTATAAGTATGCAGGCATTGGGGTTTTCGTCGGATTTTGACATTTTCTTTGTAGGCTCCTGCAATGACATTACCTTTGCGCCGATTTCAGCGATATAAGGCTCAGGAACAGTGAAAAAATCGCCATAACGCTGATTGAAGCGCTGAGCAATATTTCTTGCAAGCTCCAGATGCTGCTTCTGGTCAACGCCAACGGGAACCAGATCCGCATTATAAGCGAGAATATCCGCAGCCATAAGAGAAGGATAGGTGAAAAGTCCCGCATTTATATCGTCGGGGTGTTTCTGACTTTTATCCTTGAACTGCGTCATACGGCTCAGTTCACCGAACTGAGTATTGCAGCAGAGAATCCAGTTAAGCTCGGCATGAGTTTTAACGTGGCTCTGAATAAATAGTATGGATTTTTCAACATCAATTCCACACGCCATAAGAAGTGCATAGGAATTAAGGGTATTCTGTCGGAGCTTAACGGGATCCTGACGGACAGTAATAGCATGCATATCAACAACGCAGTAAATGCAGTTATATTCGTCCTGAAGCGGTCCCCAGTTGCGGACAGCGCCGATATAGTTGCCGAGGGTAAATGTACCTGTAGGCTGAATACCGCTGAAAATAAGTTTTTTATCTTCCATTTGGGGTAAAACTCCTTAGATTAGTTATTGCCTTTTCTGTTTGCAAGCTCATCTTTAAGCTGGCAGCTTCTAAGCTCACTGAGAACCTTCTGATAGAGTACATAAACTGTACGCTTTTCGATTTCGTTCTCAGGAATGATTCCGGGAGCAAATTCAGTTCTGTATACTCCACTCTTTGTAAGGAGGAATACATTGTGAACTCTGCCTCTGGGAAGGTCAAATTTTGTTGTTTTCTCACATTTGGGGAGAAGTGTATTTGAAGCAGCTACAAGGTTGTGAGCAGCCTGAACGAGAGATCTGTACTTCTGTGAAGCGCCTGTATACTCGCCGCCGTTGTTGAAATAGAGGTTAGCTGCACCGTTGATGAAGCATACCATAGAGGTGAGTACGTTATTGGGCATAGGGATATCAATAACGATGCCGTAAACATCGTTCTTTCTGAAATTTCCCTTGAAGAAGCTGATGGGGAAGTTGAGAGCCTGATTTCTTGTCATCAGGTATTTCTGTGTAACGGGATATCTATCTACTGTAGCCATAATTTTTATTTCCTTTCAAAAATGTTTTTTATTCTCTTTTTTATACCTATCACTGAAACGTCAGTAAACAACGCTGACAAAAGCATTTATGCCATTATATCTGCCGGCTGTTGTTTCAGGGATCGGTATTAATCTAAAACATCTCTTGTCATTCCTGCAAGTTTTTCCATTCCCTCCATAATCTGTTCGTTTGTGGGAGTGGAATAGTTAAGGCGGAATGAGTGGCTTATTTCGTTTTCGGAAATGCTGAAAGAGTTTCCGGGAACGACAGCAACCTTATAATCCTGAACTGCCTTTTTGCAGAAAGCGTTCATATCGCAGTCATCAGGGAGAGTACACCATATGAACAGACCGCCCTCAGGCTTGATATAGCTGATTTTCTTTGAGAAACCGTTGTCGATATAGCTGCACATAAGCTCGCTCTTTTGACGGTATATCTCACGGAGCTTGTTAAAGTGAGCCTCGCGGTCAACAGTTGTCATAAAGCGGTGGGAAACCACTTGCGCCCATATATTGGAGTGAACGTCCGAAACCTGCTTGCATACAACGATTTTCTGAATAATCGGAGCAGGTGCGGAAACAAAGCCGGTTCTGAAGCCTGATGAAATAAGCTTTGAGAAAGTAGAGGAGTAAATTACTCTGCCCTCTGTGTCGAAGCTCTTGATTGAGGGGATATTTTCACCTGCAAAGCGAAGCTCGCCGTAGGGATCGTCCTCAAGGATAATGAAATCGTAGCGGCAGGCAAGCTCATAAACTGCCTTACGCTTTTCGAGGGACATTGTGCGTCCTGTGGGATTTTGGAAATTTGGTATAAGGTAAAGGATCTTTACATTCGGCTGAGTTTTCAGCGCTTCCTCAAGCTTTTCCAGATCAATTCCGTCGTCTTCCATTTCAACGCCTACAAGATTTACATTATAGGAACGGAAAGCGTTAAGCGAGCCTATGAAGCTGGGTGACTCACAGAGGAGAGTATCGCCCTCGTTGAGAAGCACCTTGCAGGAAAGCTCGTTTGCCTGCTGACCGCCTGATGTAATGATGAGGTCATCAAATTCCTTATGGAAGCAATTCTTTTCTGTAAGCCAGCCCTTGAGGAAATCACGGAGAGGAGTATAACCCTCTGTGATACTGTACTGGAGAGCGAGAACAGGCTCATCACGGAGAAGCTCTGCGGAGATTTCAGCGATACGCTCCGTGGGAAACGCTTCCGGTGCCGGATTGCCTGCCGCAAAAGAAATTACTCCGGGTTCAGAAGTGAATTTCAGGATTTCTCTGATAGCCGAAGCCTTTAATCCGCTTACCTTATCGGAAAATTTATATTCCATTTGGTATCGTCCTTTCTATAGAATAGTAATATTATCAGATGTTGTTATGAATACACAGATAAGCAGTATATTCTACCTTATATTATAACACATAATTTTGATTTCTGCAACATATATTTTATAAAAAATGCAAAATTTTCTTTTTTAGGGAGCGCAGATTATTGAAAAAGCAGAATTTTATAAAGGGATCAGTAATTCTGATGATATCCGCAGCGGCGGCAAAGGTACTGGGAGCGATATTCAAAATACCGCTTACAAATCTTCTCGGCGGAGTTGGAATGAGCTATTTCAGCTGTGCATACAGCATATTTTTACCTGTTTATGCCTTTTCTGTAACGGGACTTTCAACAGCAGTTGCCGCAATGACGGCAAAAAGCTCTGCTCTGGGGATGTATGAAAATATCCGCAGGATAAGGCGGACGGCGCTGTTATTATTTTCGCTGGTGGGAGCTGTGGGGAGCCTGCTCATACTCCTCCTTGCAAAGCCTTTCAGCCTTATTTCGTCAGGCAGCGGTGAAGCTGTACTTGCTGTTGCTATGATAGCGCCATCGGTGTTTTTTGGCTGTATTACGGCGGTGGAACGGGGTTATTATGAGGGTATGGGGAATATGTACCCCACGGCATTTTCACAGGTTGCAGAGGGTGTTATCAGAGTTGGAGCAGGTCTGTGGCTGTGCAGCTATGTAAACAGCCGCGGCACGGAGCTTATGCGGTATTTCCCGTTTATTACCGATGCGCGCGCATTGGCGGCAGCGGCAGGTATTGCGGGCGTGACGCTTTCCTCTTTGGGCGGAATGATATTTTTGGCGGTTGTGAATTTATTTTCCGACAGGAAAAAATATGGCGGAGAAGCGCATCTTGCGCCGCGTAGGGAGATTGCCTTGGAGCTTATAAAAACATCATTTCCCATTGGAGCAGGTTCAGTTGTGACAAATCTGACAGCAATAGTGGATATGGCGACAATAATAGGCTGTATCGGCATTTTTGGTTATAGGGGAGCAGTTCCCTGCGGAGTGGCAGAGGCGGATATACCGCGGTTTGTCTACGGTTCATTTACAGGAATTGCCCTGACAGTATTCAATCTTGTGCCATCTGTAACGAATATGCTTGGAAAGGGTGTTCTGCCGTGTATTGCGTCAGCATGGGCGGCAGGAGATAAGGAGGAGCTGCGGCGCGGTACAGTTCAGGCATTGCTCACATCAGCGGTCATAGCAGTTCCGGCGGCGGTGGGAATAGGGATTTTATCGCCGCAGATACTTCACATACTTTTTGCAAGGCAGACCGATGAAGCGGAGCTGTGCATAAGCGCATTACGCTGGCTTATGCCGGGAATGGTGTGTCTTTGTATGTCATTTTCTGTATTTGCAATGCTTCAGGGAATAGGCAGATCCGCATCACCGCTGAAAATAATGCTTGTGGGGACGGCAGTAAAAACAGTTGGCAATATTATATTTGTACCGTTTATGGGAGCAGACGGTGCGGCTGTATCGACTTCCATGTGTTATGCTGTAATACTGGGCTTATCGCTTTTTACATATTTCAAAGCAGCAGAAATCGAGATATCACCTGCACCGTTTTTTGCGGTGGTGTATGCAGGCGTATTATGCGGAGCTGCGGCATATCTGGGAGCTGACATATGCAGCAGAGCAGCAGGGGATATTTCCGCGGCAATTGCGGCTGTTATATGCGGCGGTATAGTGTATGTTCTTTCGCTGTATCTGCTTTCGGTAAAGGTAAAAAGGCAGAAGAAAACCGCCTGCATATAGCAGGCGGCGCGTTCTGTTGAAAAAGGTGTATATTAATGCGGACACGGCACAACCTGTCCCTACGGATTGGCTGTTTTACGTCTTACCGTGTAGGGGCGGATATTATCCGCCCGAAAAACATATTAAACGAGTTATCAGTTGAGCTTCACAATATTCTCAGCAGTAACATCAACCTTGATAACGCTTTCCTTATCAGTAATAACATCCTGAGTGGGGAAGAAGCAGACCTGGAAATCATTCTTGTCGGGTGGTACGATAAATCCGCCGATAATTCCGGATAATTCGCCGTTTGCCGAGAGAGCGAACGGATTGGGGATATAGTTTTCCATATTATTCTGACCGTAGAGCTGAGTTCTTACATCGAAATGAGCCTCCTCGCCGTCGGGATAGAGGATATAGAAGTTATTGAGGATATTAAGATCATATTCCTTGTCGGTATTGTTAGTGATAACAACATCAAGATAGAGATATCTGTTGCCCTCCTCGTCAGTTTTGCCTGAGTCGATAACACTATTGAGCTTGAAAGTAGTTTCGTTACTTTCTTTTTCCTCAGCGATATCGGCAACGACCTCATTTTTAGCAATACCCTCCTGCTTGTTGAGAGAAACGGAAGATGAGCTTTCCTTGCTGTTTGAACAGCCGGAGAAAGGCACAGCAGCAATAACAGCTGCAAGGACAACCGGTATAATTCTATATTTTTTCATGTTTTTTTCCTCCGATAAAATGCGCGGTAGATCCGCACTATATTTCTTAGTATATTATAGCACAGCTAAGGCTTTGTTGTCAAGGATATTCACATAATTTATGATTGATAATAAGCTGATACTAACAAAAAAGACTTGCAATTTTAATTTAATTGTGTTAAAATGAATACAAAGGATAGTATCCTGAAAAAATTCCTATGGAGGTACATAACTATGGCATATGTAATTTCTGATGAGTGCGTAGGCTGCGGAGCTTGCGAGGCTGAGTGCCCTGTAAGTGCAATTTCCGAGAGCGATGGAAAGTACACAATTGACGCTGATACATGCGTAGATTGCGGTGCTTGCGCAGGTGTTTGTCCTGTTGGCGCTCCTTCTGCTGAGTAATTAATACGCATAACAAAAAGGCTGTCTTCGGACAGCTTTTTTTCATTATATTGCAATATACACAAATACTGCAACGTAACGTAAAGCAGCAGGGGCGGATATTATCCGCCCACAATTTCGGAACGAAATTCAAACTTTTCGACAATCTCAGGGGACGCTCTCTCTTGCAGAGTATCCACTCTAAAATAAAAACTTGACAGCAAACATAGGAAAATAGTATAATAATTAGTGACATAAATTCAAAGGAGTATTCAAATGATGCGTTTTAAGAAAATATTAGCAGGAATTGCTGCGTTATCCGTTATAATGTCCGCGGTTTCCTGCGATGATAAAGAAAACACCAACGATGGAGAAATTCCTGCTGAGGTGCAGGAGATACCCACGGAGCCGCCTACGGAATCACCGGAGGACAGGGCGAAAAACCGCACTATAACATGGTTTGCGGATTTCAGCCTTGATACGCAGAATGGCGGAGAAAGTCCGGCGGCACTCTCACTTTTCCGCGATTATTACGGCGGAGAAGTGAATTATGTTCACGTAAATGCCGACGAAAAATATTCCATGCTTGAATACCTGCTGCTTTGCGGCGATCCGATAGATATGTTCCCGTATGATGAAACTGCAATGCCGGAGGGCGTTGTAAAGGAGCTTTTTGATCCGCTCGATCCCTATTTTGACATTATGGGAGTTAACGACGGCTTGTGGGACGATATGAAAAATGTTATAGATGAGTTTGAGTACAACGGGGTTCACTACGTTATGCCGTATGATGTGTCTGATCCGCAGCTTATTATGTACAGCCGCAAGCTTGTGAAAAAGGAGAAGCTTGACGATCCCTATAAGCTTTATCAGGAGGGCAAATGGGACTGGAACGCTATGATAGATATGATGAGCAAATTTGTTTCAAATCCCGATGCTGATGTAAAGCGGTACGGTATCGGCGGAGAATTCGGAGAAGCTCTGCTTACTTCGTCGGGCAGCACCGTGGTGAACTATGAAAACGGCGAATTTACAAACAATATCGGTGATAAAGCTATAGCAGAGGCTGAAAAGCTTATGAAGAAAATAGCCGATGAAAATCTCTGCAATCCCAACTGGCACGAATATTATCCCAACGATAATTCAACTCTGTTTTATGCTATGGGCGACTGGGCGCTGGGTATGACTAATGCTAAAAATGCCAAAAAGGATATTATGGTTGTTCCGTTCCCGAAAAATCCCGATTCAGATGAGCATTATATCGGCTGTGATTACAACGCAAGAATGTTGGTAAAGTGGTCGCAAAATCCCGAAGCTGTTGCTGCATATATAAAATGCGAGAAAATTGCCGCACAGGAGGAAGCTTACAAACAGCTTGAAAAGAAAAGCCTCAGCGTGCAGGAAAAGGACGCATATGGCAAATGGAAGCCCTTTGTAACTGAGGAGCAGTATGACGCGGTTCAGAGTTATCTTGAAGCGGCGAAAAAAGCTCCGCTGTTTGATTTCAGCTATGGTATGGGCGAGAAAATGTATGGCGGCGGTGACTTCACATATGAGTCAAGGGGAGTTATGAATAATCTGACAAATTCGTTTTTAAAAGGCGAGGGCGCTGTTGACAAGTGGGAAAAAATGCGTGATGATATGACAAAAAAAGTTGATGAGGAAATAAAAAGGTATAACGGACAGTAATGCTGTTCTGAAAGGGTTATGATATGTGGTTTATTTTTTTCGCAGCCTTATTTTTATTGACTGCTTGTTCGGTAATATATATCAGGCATTTCCGCAGGGAGCTGACAGGAAATAAAAAGCTCTTTACCTTTGGAATGACGACGGTGCTTGTGCTGACAGGCATTGCCGATCTGATTATGAATTTTGGCGAGTTCAAGAATACATTTGTTGTAATGGGAGCAGCGGCGGCTTTGGAGTTTGCGCTGTATATGCACCTCAGGAAAAACAGCTCACGGACGCTTGTTTTTATGGGAAAGGCAATACTTGCGGCGGCGCTTCTGGAGCTTACTTATTTCCAGTTCCCCTCATACCGCATTATGACGGGTGATTATGAGCATACCGTTCTTTCTCTTACGGACGCTGAGTATGAAAACGGCGGATATGACAGCTCTGTTGAGGGTGTTCCCGTAAACTTTGATACTGAGGTAAGCTTTGCTTATCACGATCTAAATAAGAAAATCGGTACAGTACACGTTGATGTTGAATTTGCCGATGAAAAGGCGCGGCAGGTCAGCTTTTTTGCGGATATGACCGAGGAAACAGGTTACTATTACCGCCTTAAAATAATTGACTCCACACTTATTGCCGATAGTGTGCAGTCGCAGGATGCTATGGTTCAGCTTGCAGGACTTACAAGCGACGCCCGTTTCAGATTTTCGGGTATCGGTGAAAAGGACAGCTGTATAATAAAGGGAATTGAGCTGAATAAGCCGATTCCATTTGATGTAATGCCCATCAGAATGACTATAATAATCATTCTTGCCACATTTCTCTACGCCTGCATATTCTCCGCAGTAATGAACTGCGCCTATGAGAAAAACAGGTATTTCTGCCGTGTAGCTTCAACGTGGATAACCATACTTGCAGTATGTGTGGGAATTATTCTTGTGCTTCAGCAGATACCGAGGGGCGGATTTATGGATCGTTTCAGGCTTACACAGGGCGACCAGATTACAGAGGAGCTTGTGCTTGCCTTTGAAAACGGACAGTTCAGCCTGCTTGAAGAACCGTCGGAGGAGCTTCTTGCAATGGAAAATCCCTATGACAACGGCTCACGTTTTTATGATGATGTTGACTATCTGTGGGATCATGTATTCTACGAGGGGAAGTATTACTCATACTACGGTATAGCGCCGTTACTGCTGTTTCTGCCATATCATCTCATAACAGGCTATTTCTTCCCTGAGGATATAGCGTCAATGCTTTTTGCGTCGGGAGGAATTATACTCCTTTCGATGCTTTATTCAGCGATTGTGAAAAAGTGGTTCAGCAAAATATCCACAGGAGCATATTTGTCGGGACTTGCAATGTTACTTGCAGGCTGCGGCATATGGTATTCAATCGGCAGACCGCTGTTTTATGAGATGTCAATTTCCGCAGGCTTTCTGTGCTTCACAGCAGCGGCATATTTCTTTATAACATCGGGCATTTTTGAAAAGGAAAAAGCAAATCTGCCGAGAATATTCCTTTCATCGCTGTTAATGGGATTATCCGTAATGTGCAGACCTACCCTGGCGGTATATGCTGTATGCGGCTGTTTATTCTACATAATGAATACAAAGAAGCAGGGCAAGGGTATCGCGAAATATCTCGCCTGCGCCTTTATCCCTATATGCGCGCTGGGACTTTTCCAGATGTACTATAACTATGCACGATTCGGCTCAGTTTTCGAATTTGGCATAAAGTATTCGCTTACAATAAACGATTTCACAAGGACGGAATTTCATTTCCACAATATGTTTATAGGAATTTACAATTTCCTTTTCGCACCGCCTGCCTTTATTCCCGATTATCCCTTTGTATCGGCACCATTCTCTTTCCTCGGACTGAACAGCTACTACTTCAAGGACGAGGGAACGATTTCGGGACTTATTTTCCTTGTATTGCCAATATTCGGATATTTCCTCGGCGGACGCGCCTTGAAGCGTATTCCCGACAAAAAGAACCGCATATCCGCGGCTGTGGTTATCGGACTTGTGGGAATTATTATGCCCTTTGTCATAGTCTGCTCAGTCTGGGAAAGCGGCTATTCCGCGCGATATATGGCGGATTTCTCGTGGCAGGTGATAATCGGCGCATTTATGGTGCTTTTCCTGCTCTATACAAAATCGGAAAATATACAGAAAAAACGCGTGTTCACCGCTGTTATGGGTATCTGCTGTGTGTATACTCTCGTAGTTGTGGGAATTGAAGCCTATGTGTTCTCGTTCCCTGTGGATACCTGCCCCAGATATGCGGATATTCTCAACAGAATGATTGCGTTTTATAAATAAGCGGTATTGGTATTATATTCTTCCGGTTTGTAGAAAACTGTGAAAATCACACAAAAAATATGTAGTTATTTTGTCAATATGTAAAATTTTCTGAAAGTACGTGACTTTTTATTACTGATATGGTATAATATAAAACAGATATAAAATATGGCTTAGTGCCGGAAAATGAAAAAAAGGAAGGAAATCACCATGGACAACAACACAGGAAACAGACCGAGAAAAAGAGTTACAAAGAAAATGCTGAGACAAAGACAGCTTGGTGCGCTTGCGGTTATTGCGCTGCTGGTGCTGTTTTTTGTGATACTTGGCTTTAAAGCCTGTTCTAACAGCGGTGGTGAGAAAAAAGGCGGAAAGCAGAATTCTACAACAACTACTACAACACTTGCTACAACTACTGCTCCCGTAACTACAGTTACAACAACCACAACTCATCCCCTTGCGGCTCAGGTTATACTTTCAAAGCGCGAAATGCTCATAGATGTGGGCGGTTCGGATATTTCTTACATAACAGGCTATCCCACAGGCTCATCAGAGGCTAATGAAGTGTGGAAATCTCTTGATGAATCAGTTGCAAAGGTCGATAGTCTTGGCCATGTAACAGGTATCGGCGAGGGCGAAACATTTGTTATCCTCAGCTTTGACAACAACCCCGGCATTGAAATCGAAATAAAGGTACACGTTGCAGGAATTGCAGGCGGTGCGTCAGTAACAACAGCACCTGCGATAATATCTCCTGTTCAGACTACCGCAGATGATACAATTCTCACATTCCCCACAACACCCGTTGCGGCTGTTGAGGAAAACAATTATTCAGTATAATATGGATTTCTGACGAAAAGCTCCCTTGCTCCTGCGAGGGAGCTTTCAGTATGCAGAAAAGGCTGCACAGATTTATGATATATAGTCTGCTGTTGTTTTAGAGATGCTCATATGCAAAATGAAAAAAATTCCTCAAAGGTATTGATTTTTTTGGAATAGTGTGATATAATAGTATTAACATAGTAAGCTAAAGACCGGAAACTTCCGGTCTTTCGTTTTGAAAGGAGATAATAGACACAGATGAAGCTGAAAAAATTCGGTGCAACAGAACAAAGGATATACGACCTCGTTAAGCCGATAACCGATGATTTAGGCTACTACCTCTGGGACGTTTGCTACGTCAAGGAGGGCGCAAGCTGGTATCTGAGGATTTTTATTGACTGCGACGAGGGTATAACTATCGAGGACTGCGAAAAGGTAACTGAGCCTGTCAACAAGCTTCTTGACGAGGTTGATCCCATCAAGGAAAGCTATATGCTTGAAATCGGCTCGGCAGGTCTTGAAAGAGAGCTTGTCAAGGAGGATCATTTCGAGGTCTGCGAGGGTGATAAAATCCGTATCCGCTTTATCAGAGCAGTTGACGGTGAAAAGGAAATATGCGCCTTTCTCAGAGAAGCTGATAAAACAGATATCACAGTTGAGCTGGAGGACGGCACAGAGGCGAAATATCCCTTTGCTGACATCGCCTTTGTAAAGCTTTGGTTTGATTTTGATTAAGCAATACCTGTAAATAATAAAGGCATCGTCCGCAGGTTCTGTGAGATGCTGCCGAGGGTACTTCCGGAAAACTCCCTCACGGCTTGATTTTGCCCGTGACCTGTTTTTTAGAAAATCCCTGAATTTTAAATATATCATATCGGAGGAATTTGTTATGGATAACTTTTTCGATGCGTTACAGATGCTGGGGGAGGAGAACAGCGTTGAAACCGGTCTTCTCATTGAGAAGGTAAAATCGGCAATGCTCAAGGCTGCAAAAAGAGCATATCCCCACAGCGAGGACAGAATAAGAGTGGAAATTGATCCCGCTGAAAAGAAATTCGCAATGTATATCGTTCAGGAGATCATCGAAGATGAGCCTATCGACGAAAATGAGATAAATATTGCTACCGCAAGAACAATTGATCCCAATGCAATTGTAGGCGGAACGATTCTTAAAGAAATTGACATTTCAGGACTCGGCAGAATGGCTGCTCTCTCCGCAAAGCAGTCTATCAAAGGCGATCTGAGAGAGATCAACCGCGAGCAGGTGCTTGAAAAGTTCCAGCAGAAGGAGCATGACTGCATCACAGCGAAGATTTCACAGATCGAGCAGGGCAGAGGTACAGTAACTGTTGTGTACGAAGGCTCAGAGCTTTATCTGTTCAAGCATGAGCAGATCCCCGGAGAAGTTCTTACAGAGGGTAAGGATATAAAGGTTTATATCACAGGTATCCTCAACAAGACAAAGAAGCCTATTGTAAAGATTTCAAGAACTGCAAAGGAGCTTGTAAAAAGACTCTTTGAAACAGAAGTTCCCGAAATATATGATGGTACTGTTGAGATAAAGTCCATCTCCCGTGAGGCAGGTTCAAGAACAAAGATGGCTGTATGGTCAAAGGACGAGAACGTTGATGCTATCGGAGCTTGTATCGGCCCGAAGCGTTCAAGAATTACAGCTGTTGTAAATGAGCTTAGCGGTGAAAAGATAGATATTATCCCATGGAGTGAAAATCCAAGAGAGTTTATTGCAAAGGCACTTGCTCCTGCTGAGGTTATGAAAACAGTAATCACATCTTTGGAAGAAAAGACCTGTACAGTTGTTGTTCCTAACAATCAGCTTTCACTTGCAATCGGAAACAAGGGACAGAACGCCAAGCTTGCTGCGAAGCTGACAGGCTATAAAATTGATATCAAGCCCCAGACAAATCCCCTTACAGGAGAGCCGGCAGAGGAGCTTGCAGAGGATTATCCCGATGCGCTTCTTAATAAGGCTGACGAGGTTCTTGACGAAGCTGCTGAGGTTATCACTGAAATGGCAGAAAATCTCGAACCTGTTGATGAAATTCCCGTGATTGCCGAGGAAACAGAAGAAGCTGTTGAGGCAGCAGAGGAAGCAGAGGCTGTTGAGGAATAATATATGAAATCCCAGAAAATTCCAATGAGATTGTGCCTCGGATGCAACGAAATGAAGCCGAAAAAAGAGCTTATGCGTGTTGTAAAATCACCTGAGGGAGAAATAAGTCTTGATTTTACAGGAAAGAAAAACGGCAGAGGCGCATATCTTTGCAAGGACGTACAATGCTTTGAAAAGGCGCGCAAGACAAGAAGATTTGAAAAATCTCTTTCGTGCAGAATTGATGAAAGCGTATACGAGGTGATGTCAGATGAACTCAGGAAAGAAACAGAAAACAGCTGACCTGCTGACTATGTGTATAAAGGCGGGCAGAACAGTCAAGGGCTTTGACAGCTCCAAGGAGGCTGTTGAGGGCGGTAAGGCATTTGCTGTTCTTGCTGCCGCTGACGCTTCCGAAAAAACTGTCAAGGAAATCCGTTTCGTCTGCGGAAAGCAGGATATCCCCGTAATCGTTACCGAGCTTGAAAAGGCAGAGATAGGAAAGCTCTGCGGCAAGGAAACGGCAGTTATGGCAATATGTGACAAGGGCTTTGCGGGCGGATTTCAGAAAATCGTCAATACATCAGAAAAGGAATGAGGAAAATCTCTGAAAGCCTTCCCGGTATTTTGAAACTGCTTGTGTTATGGTTTTTAGAGAACCCTGAAAATAAACACCGCAAGGTGCTGACATAGATTATGTTTTCCAGCCGTGCAGACGGCTATTAAAGGAGGTTGTTTCGCCTATGGCAAAAAAGATAAAATTAAGCGACGCAGCAAAGGATCTTAACATTTCTTCAAAGGAGCTTGTTGATTTCTTTGCTTCAAAGGGTGACACAAAGAAGAAGCCCTCATCTTCACTCAATGAGGACGAGATGAACGCTGTTCTGGAGCATCATACAAAGCTCCACGAGGTAAAAAATCTCGATGAATATTTCAATACCAAGAACAGCCCCAAGCCTGAAAAGAAAAATGAAGTAAAGGAAACAAAGGAAGCTCCGAAGGCTGAAAAGAAAAAGGAAACTCCTAAGACTGAAAAGAAAAAGGATGCTCCCAAAACTGAGAAGAAAGCTTCTGAGGAAAAAGCTGTTAAAGCGGAGAAGCCTAAAACAGAAAAGCCAAAGGCTGAACCTGTTAAGGAAAAGGCTCCGGTACAGAAAGATGAGGTTAAACCCGTGAAGGAAAATAAGCCTGAGGAAAAGGCTGAAATAAAACAGGTTCAGGAGGTCAGCCCTGAGCCAGAGAAAAAACAGGAAGTTAAAACTGAGAATAAACCCGTTCAGGAGGAGAAAAAACCTGTGGATGAGTTAAAGAAGGAAAACGTGAAGGCTGAGGAGAAAAAAACTGAAAACAGACCTTCGGATAAGAAAAAGAAAAAGGAGCAGGCTAAAGCGCGTGAAAGAGGCGAGGCTACAAAGCTCAATACAAGCTTTTCGTCTGAAACAGCTTCAACTGCTACCCAGCGCCGTACTGTTGATACAAGAGGCAGCTATGTAGATCTTGACAAGTATAACGAGAAATACGACCAGATGGCTTCAGGAAACAGAAAGCACAACGGCGACAACTATTCATCAAAGAAACAGAAAATCAACCAGAAATCAGCACAGAGAAACCGTCAGCAGTTCTCTAAGAAGGAGTCAGAGGCTGAAAAGCTGAAAAGACTTGAGCTTGAACGTGCAAGAAAGCAGCAGCTCAAGGTTATGATTCCCGATACTATTACTGTAGGCGAGCTTGCTGTACGTCTTAAAGCTACTGCTACAGACGTTATCAAGAAGCTTATGGGACTTGGCGTTATGGCGTCTATCAATCAGGAAATCGACTTTGATACAGCGTCACTTATCGCAGAGGAAATGGGTGCAAAGGTAGAAAAGGAGGTTATCGTTACAATTGAGGAGCGTCTTATTGACGACAGCGATGATGATGATACAAACCTCGAACCACGCTGCCCCGTAGTCGTTGTTATGGGACACGTTGACCACGGTAAGACATCTATTCTTGACCGTATCAGAAACGCTCACGTTGCCGACGGAGAGGCAGGCGGTATCACACAGCATATCGGTGCTTATCAGGTAAAGGTAAACGGACAGAAGATTACATTCCTTGATACTCCCGGACATGAGGCATTCACATCAATGAGAGCAAGAGGTGCAAATATCACAGATATCGCTATCCTCGTTGTTGCCGCTGATGATGGTATCATGCCTCAGACAGTTGAGTCTATCAACCACGCTAAATCAGCAGGCTTACAGATAATTGTTGCTATCAACAAAATGGATAAGGAGGGTGCAAATCCCGACCGTATCAAGGAGGAGCTTACAAAGTATGAGCTTGTCTGCGAGGATTGGGGCGGCGATATTATCTGTGTTCCCGTATCAGCTAAGACAGGCGAAGGCTTTGACGAGCTGCTTGAAAACGTTCTCCTTGTTGCAGAGGTTCAGGACTTAAAGGCAAATCCCGACAGACTTGCAAAGGGTACTGTTATCGAGGCGCGTCTTGATAAGGGCAGAGGTCCTATCGCTACTCTCCTTGTACAGAATGGTACTCTTAAACAGGGTGATGTACTTATTGCAGGTACAGCTGTGGGCAGAGTACGAGTTATGACAAACGACAAGGGCAGAACAGTTAAATCAGCAGGCCCATCTGTTCCTGTTGAGATCACAGGTCTTGCAGAAGTTCCAAGCGCAGGCGATACTTTCAACGCTGTTGAAGATGAGCGTCTTGCAAGAGAGCTTGTTGAGCAGAGAAAGCACGAGGCTAAGCAGGAGCAGTTCAACGCATACCGCAAGGTTACTCTTGACAACCTGTTCAGCCAGATCGCAGAGGGTGAGATCAAGGAGCTTCCAATTGTTGTCAAGGCTGACGTTCAGGGTTCAGTGGAGGCAGTAAAGCAGTCCCTTGAAAAGCTTTCAAATAATGAAGTAAGAGTAAGAGTTATTCACGGTGCAGTTGGTGCTGTCAAGGAGAGCGACGTTATGCTTGCAAGTGCGTCAAACGCTATTATTGTAGGCTTCAATGTTCGTCCCGATCCCGTTGCTGCTGAAAATGCTGCAAGAGATGGTGTTGATATCCGCCTTTATCGTATTATCTATGATGCTATCGAGGAAATCACAACCGCTATGAAGGGTATGCTTGCTCCCAAATACCGCGATGTTGAGCTTGGACGTATCGAGGTACGTCAGGTATATAAAATATCCAACGTCGGTATGGTTGCAGGAAGCTATGTTCTCAGCGGTAAGGCTGTAAGAAACTGTCAGGTTCGTGTTGTACGTGACGGTATAATCATTGCTGATGATAAGATCTCCGGTCTTAAACGTTTCAAGGACGACGCTAAGGAGGTAGCTGAGGGTTACGAGTGCGGTATCAGCCTTGAAAAGTTCAGCGATGTTAAGGAAGGCGATATCTTCGAGGCTTATTTGGTCGAGGAGTACCGTGAGGATTAATTGATCCTGAAAGGAATATAATGGCAAACTATAAAAACAGCCGTATGGCAGAGGATATAAAAAGAGAGCTTACCGCTATACTCAGGGATATCAAGGATCCCAGAGTTGATAAGCTTCTGACAATAGTAAGAGCAGATCTGTCGGGGGATATGTCAACCTGCAAGGTTTACGTATCAAGCCTCGGCGGACTTGACAAGACAAAAGAATCGGTGCAGGGACTGAAAAGCGCGGCAGGCTTTATCCGCCGCGAGCTTTTCCACCGTTTACAGATGAGAAAATCGCCAGAGCTTACGTTTGTTGCTGATACCTCAATTGAGAGAGGCGCAGAGATAAGCAAAAAGCTCAATGACTTACTTTAATTAAGGGGAGTATGTTATGTATATAGGCTACAGCGAGGCTGAAACTTTTCTAAGAAACTGTGAAGATGCAGTAATAATAACTCACCAGAGTCCCGACGGCGACTGTATCGGAGCAGGCTTCGGGCTGAAAGATATACTTGCAGAGCTTGGCATAAGAAGCCGCGTAGTGTGCAGCGATGAATTTCCATCACGCTACAGCTTTATGACTGACGGTGCAGATGATGAGGACTTCGAGCCGAAAACTATAATAGCCGTTGATATTGCTGATACAAAGCTTATGGGCAGATATGAGGAAATCTACGGCAGCAGGGTTCAGCTGTGCATAGATCACCACGAGTCCAACAAAAATTATGCTGAAATGACGCTGCTTCGTCCAAAGGCAACAGCAGCCTGCGAGGTTATCTATAATCTTGCAAAGTATATGGAGGTCAATATAAGCCGCCATTGTGCTATGTGCCTGTATACAGGCATTGCTACCGATTCGGGCTGTTTCAAGTATGACTGCACAACTCCCCGCGCACATGAGATTGCAGCGGAAATGAAGCGCAGCTATGATATAAACTTTGCGCGCATCAACCGTTATATGTTCGAGGTGAAATCACGGGGCAGAATGATGCTGGAGGCTAAATTCTGCGAGCTTATGGAGGAGTATATCGGCGGAAAGCTGGTAATTGTTGCTGTAACTCAGGAAATGATGAAAAATCTCGGTATTGCCAGCCATGAGCTGGAGGGACTTGCTCCGATAACGCTGCAGCTTGAAGATACAGAAGTAGGTATTCTTATGCGTGAGCGTGAGTCGGGAGAGTTCAAATGCTCCTTCCGTTCCGCAGACGAGGTGAATGTTTCTGAAATATGCCAGACCTTAGGCGGCGGCGGTCATGCTAAAGCGGCAGGCTGCTCCATAAAGGGCGATATTGAAACAGCAAAGGCAGCTGTTATTGCGGCTGTAGAAAAGGCGCTGAGATGAACGGTATAATATGCGTAAACAAGCCCGAAGGCTTTACCTCCTTTGATGTTATTGCAAAGCTGAGGGGGATAATGAAAATCCGCCGACTCGGACACGGCGGCACTCTTGATCCTATGGCTGTGGGAGTTTTGCCCGTATTTGTGGGAACTGCCACAAAAGCCTGCGATATTATGCCCGACAATACAAAGAGCTATCGTGCAGGCTTCAGGCTTGGACAGATTACCGACACGCAGGATATAACAGGGGAGGTTCTTGCTTCCTCGGATATGCCTGTGAGCCGTGATGCTATTGAGGCTGTAATTCCCGATTTTGTGGGAGATATAATGCAGCTGCCTCCTATGTATTCAGCTGTTCAGGTCAACGGACAGCGGCTTTACGACCTTGCAAGACAGGGCGTAGAGGTGGAGCGTACTCCGCGGCAGATACACGTAGACCGCCTTGAATTGGTGGAATATGACGAGAATACCCGTGAGGGAACGCTTGAAATATATTGCGGAAAGGGTACGTATATCCGCACAATTATAAATGACATAGGCGAAAAACTTGGCAGCGGCGGAATTATGACTTCCCTTGTGCGTACATCTTCCGGGGGATTTACCCTTGATGAATGTTACACGATGGAGGAAATTCAGCAGGCGGCTGACGAAGATCGTCTGGAGGAGCTTATACTGCCCATTGAGCGTGTATTTGCAACTCTGCCAAGGCTCAGGCTTAATGAAGTGCAGACGAGAATGTACAAAAACGGTGTTAAGCTGGATATATCGAGAGTTCACCATATAAAACCCGATAAAGAGTTATATGCTGTCTATGGCTTTGACGGCGGATTTATCGGTACTGCTTTTGCCGACCACGAAAACGGTATTCTCCGTGTTGCAAAAAATCTTACGTAAGGATAGTAAAAAATGGCTGAAAAGACATCGGCTGCTTTAGGGCTGTTTGACGGTATCCATCTGGGACACCGCAGAGTTCTGGAGCTTGCTCTGAAAAATGCAGAAAAGGGACTTGTTCCTGCTGTTTTCACATTTGAGCCTGATACTGTATTGAAAAAGCCTACAGGCAGCGGCGGTTATATCTATACTGCCGCAGAAAAAATGCGAATTTTGAAAAAAGCAGGCTTTGACTGTGTGTATTCCCATTCTTTCAGCGATATCAGCGGAAATTCCGGAGAGGAATTTGCAAGGGATATCCTTGTTGAGAAAATGAATGTTGCAGCTGTATGCTGCGGAAAAAGCTTCCGCTTTGGAAAAAATGCTTCCTGCGGAGTGGAGGAGCTGCGAAAATTCGGGGAAAAGTACGGCTTTGAGGTATATATCGCCGAGGACGCTTTACTTAACGGTGAAATTGTTTCATCGGGGGAGATAAGGCGGCTTCTGCTTTCGGGAGATGTGAAATCCGCAGGCAGACTTCTGGGCGAACCCTATGCAGTTTCCGCCGAGGTTGTGACAGGTGCGGCTTTAGGGCGGACTATCGGCTTCCCCACAGCAAATCAGTTATTTGAGGGGAAACAGCTTGTGCCGAAATTCGGTGTATACAAGGCTGAAACGGTCATAGACGGCACGACATATGCAGCAATGACAAATATCGGAGTGAAGCCGACGGTGAATTACGGCGGCATACCACTTGCGGAAACACATATATGCGGCTTTTCGGGAGATATTTACGGCAGGACAATACAGGTGCAGCTTCTGGATTTTATACGTCCTGAAAGAAAATTCGGCTCTGTTGAGGAGCTGAAAGCGCAGATTGCCGAGGATATGAAAAAGGCTTCGGCAAGTGACATATAGGCACCTTTGAAAACCTCCCTCACGGCTGAATTTCATTTACGAAATTTTGCTCGTGTTCCGTTTTTTAGAGAACCCCATATAAAATTCGTGACATTAACACGACACTATCACAAAAATGGGATATTATCATTATGATTGGAAAAATATTTATTTTTCTATTCCCATAATAAAAATACAGGAGGACTTCGCTATGATAGAGGTCAGAAACCTAAGCAAGCGTTACGGCGATAAAAAAGCCGTCAACGACATAAGCTTTTCTGTCGGAAAGGGAGAGATACTGGGATTTCTCGGCCCTAACGGTGCAGGAAAATCAACAACAATGAATATGCTGACGGGCTATATCTCGTCTACTTCGGGACAGATACTCATAAACGGCGTGGATATTCTGGAGGATCCTATCGGCGCTAAGTCGAATATAGGCTATCTCCCTGAAATTCCCCCTCTTTATGTTGATATGACCGTTGATTCATATCTCAACTTTATGTACGATCTTAAAAAGTGCAAGCTTACAAGAAAGGCACATTTGAAAGAAATATGCGACCTTTGCAAGATTTCTCACGTAAGAGAAAGACTTATCCGCAATCTTTCAAAGGGTTATAAGCAGAGAGTAGGACTTGCACAGGCGCTCATCAACAATCCCCCCGTGCTTATCCTTGACGAGCCTACAGTTGGACTTGATCCAAGTCAGATCATCGAGATCCGTACACTTATCAAGAAACTGGGAAAAAATCACACAGTTATCCTTTCTTCGCACATTCTCCCTGAAATTCAGGCTGTATGCGACAGAATCATTATTGTAAACAAGGGTGTTATCGCCGCTGACGGTACTGCTACGGAAATTGCCAACAAGCTCACAAACGAGCATAAGATGACAGTCCGCATTGAGGGTACAAAGCGTACAGCGGAGGATAAAGACGAAATTATATCTGCACTTAAAGCTATTGACGGAGTCAAGTATGTTCGTGCTGATATGGAGCGCGAAAAGGGCGTTTACGACTACGATATCGAGTCTGAGGACGAGATTGATGTACGCCGTGCAATAAACAGTCTTAGCCGTGAAAAGGGCTGGAATATCCTTATGTTACAGCTCTCTGATATGACTCTGGAGGATATCTTTATGAAGATCACCACAGGCGATATTGAGGCAGTCAAGCCTGAGGCTGAAAAGAAAGCTTCTCTTGACGATTTCCAGATAAGTATGCAGGGCAGTATGGATTTCGGAGATGAAAGTTCCTCTGACAAATCTGCTGACGAGGCAGAGGGCGGCGAAAAGCCGGCAGAAAAATCGGACAAGAAAAATGAAAAGAAATCAAAAAAAGGAGGGGATAAGTAATGGGTGCTATCTACAGACGTGAAATGGGAGCATTCTTTACATCGGGAATAGCTTATGTATTCCTTGCAGGCTATGCTCTTTTCTCAGGACTTTTCTTCTCATTCGGAGTTATCGGTTCAGGTGTATCTGATATATCACCGATGTTCAGCTCGATGTTTATTATTGTTGTATTTCTCATTCCTATCCTTACAATGCGACTTCTCAGTGAGGAAAAGAAAAACCGTACAGATCAGGGACTTCTTACAGCTCCCATAAGCCTTTCATCAATTGTACTCGGCAAATATTTTGCAGCACTTACGCTGTTTATCATTGCTGAGAGCATTGTATTCATCTACGCTATAATCATAGCACTCTGCGGTGAGGTCGTATGGTCTACGCTTCTCGGAAACTATTTTGCAATGCTTTTCTTAGGCGCTGCATTCATAGCTATCGGACTTTTCATTTCATCTCTTACAGAAAACCAGATAGCTTCAGCACTTATTGGTATGTTTGTACTTTTCGTACTCTATCTTATGGATTCACTTGCAGCAAATATCCCTGTTGAGTTCATTCAGAAGGCAGTAGTTTCAGCTGCATTCTATTCAAGATATCTTGAGCTTACCCGTGGAGTTTTCGATCTCTCCACCATAGTATATTTTATCAGCATAGCGGTACTCTTTAACTTCTTCTCTGTAAGAGTTCTCGATAAAAGACGCTGGGGTTAATACAGAAAGGAGAGTAAACACAGATGAGTAAAGAAAAAGAAATCAAAGAAACTGCTGCTGAAAATGCCGTGGAAGCTAAACCGAAAAGAAATCTGAAAAAGCTTAAATTCGGCTCAATGTCAGCAGTTACTATAATACTTGTTATTGCTGTTGTTATTGCGGCAAATATTGTCTGCGGACTTCTTACACAGCGCTATCCTATGAAGTTTGACCTGACTCCTGATAATCGTCACGAGATTTCAGAGGAGTCGATAACAGTTCTTGAAGCGATTGACAAGGACGTTGAGATCATTGTTACAACAACAGAGGAATATTTTCAGGCTCTTGCTGTAAATTATGAGAATATGTTTTATCAGTATTACGGCGCAATTGTTGAATGTCCCTATGACATCATCCCTGAGATACTTGACAAATATTCTGTATATGCTGAGTCGGGCAGCGGCAGCATTGATGTAAGCTACATTGATGTTACCAAAAATCCCGATGTTATTACAGATCTCAGCCAGTATTACAATGGTGAAATTAATGAAGGCGGCATTATCGTAAAATGCGGCGAAAGAGTAAAATTCATCACCCCTGAGGAAGTTTCAGCAATGATAGCTCCCTCACAGAACAGCTCACAGGGCAATATTACTATGACATTTGCAGGTGAAAGTGTTCTTACATCAGCTATAAAGGCTGTTACAGACGCAAATCCTGTAAGAGCTGCTATTGTTTCAAGTATGAACGGCAGCGGTATTTTCGACCAGACACATTCTATGATTGCCGGTTCATTAATGGACTTTATGTCAAAGAATGGCTATGACTGTGTTGAAATTGATATCGGCACAGACGCACTCAGCACAGAGGACTATGACGTTATAGTTGTGGCAGCTCCCGCAATAGACTTCACAACAGATATTATAACAAAACTCAGCGATTTCCTTTATAATGACGGAAATTACGAAAAGGATCTCATTTATATTCAGAACGGTTATTCCACACAGCTTCCGAATATTGCTGAATTTCTTGCTGAATGGAAAATCCAGATTGAGTCATCTGTTATTTTAGATCAGAGCAATATGGTTCAGGCAGGTATTGCTGCTCTTAACAATGTGACATATGCTCCTGCGGTTGAAATTGCAGACACAGAGATCACAGGTACTCTTGCAAATGAGGCGCTCCCAATTATTGCACCTCAGGCTCGTCCTATTACTATTCTCAGCAAGAATAACGAAACTATTGTCAAGGAGATCGTTAAATCATCTTCATCATCAACTCTTTATGAGGATGAAAAAGAGTCCGGTGAAAGTGCCGCATACAACGTAGTTGTAAAGGCAAGAAAAGAAACATCAGCAGGTCTTGACACATATGGAAGCGATATTCTTGTTATAGGAAGTCCCTTTATGCTTGACAGCGCTGTTCTTTCAGGTTCAAACACCTACAACAACGCAAATGTTATGCTTAATGTTATCAATGAAACAACAGGCAAGGAAGCAAGTGCTGTTATACCTGAAAAGGTATTTGATCAGTATACTCTTGCTCTTACAAACGGTGCAGCAAGACTTATCCTTATCGTAGTAGTTGTTGTAATTCCGCTTCTTATCGGTATTGCAGGCTTCTGCGTTCTGTTATGGAGAAAGAACAAATGAAAAAATCTGTTAAAGGTATTATCGGACTCAGCGTTTTATTGCTTGCGCTGGGCGGAGGAGCAGCAGCTCTCCTGCTGACAGAACCGAAGGACGACGGAGAAAAATCCTCGTCCACAGATGTTCTGAATGAAAAGCAGGTGAAGCTTCTCATATACGATGACAAGGTTACAGGTACAGATCCTGAAACAGGCGCTGACCTTGAGGGCGTAATAAAGACTGTAAATGTAAAAAATAAGACGGATGAGCTTCACGTAATCCAGAAAACCACAAAAACAGAGGAGTCAGGGGCAACATATACCCTTGACGGATATCAGGATGTTGTAATGAACGATACCCTGATTGGTACACTTGCCAATAATGCCAATGGACTTACTTCAGAGGATGTTATTGAGGAGAATTGTACCGATACTGCAAAATTCGGGCTTGCAGAGCCGGAAATTACAGTTGATATCGAATATGAAACAGGAACAAAATACCGTATGCTGATAGGAGATGAAGCTCCTGTAGGCGACGCAACATATGTTATGATCGACGGCATTGACACAGTATTCACCGTGCGCAATTCTGCTCTTGCAAACTACAAAAAGACATTGATGGATTTTGTGGAAACAACTGTCCTGAAGGCTCCCGATGAATATCCGATCGTAAACAAGCTTACTGTAAGCCGTGAGGATCTGGAAACTGATATTGTTATGGAATATGACAAGGCAACCGAGGATTCCTCATATAGCGGCGGCACAACAGCTACTCATGTTATGACATCGCCTACTTTTGCTTATCTTACAATCGAGCGTTCAACTGATATAATAACAGGTATGTTCGGGTTAAGTGCAGACAGCATTTATGCCATTCAATGTACAGACTCTGATATTGCAGAAGCAGGACTTAAAGAGCCTTTCTGTACTGTTACTATGGAATGTGATGACGGAAATGACTATACCCTTCTTCTCAGCGAATACTTTGAAGATGGCAGTGGAAAAAGCTGCTATGGTATGCTTGAGGGCGGAAATGTTATTTTCGTAATTGATGCAGAAAAGGCAAAGTGGGTAACAGTACAGCCTGTTGACATAGCTTCAAGAATTTTCATTGCGTCCTATGTATGGAATGTTCCTGAGCTTTCTCTTACCTGCGGTGATAAGACCTATGAATTTGAGGTTACAAGAAATAACCCCGATGAGGAGAAGGAAGCTCTTACATCAGATGATTTCAGCACAACTCTCAACGGTGAGGCGTTTGATACAGAGCGTTTCAGAAAGTTCTACAGTTTCCTTATAAAGGCAAATGGTGAGAGCTTTGCGCTGGGTGAGGAAATTCCTGCGGGCGAGCCGATGGCAGTTCTGGAGTTCACCGACAGTTATTCAGGCAAAACAATGAAGTATGAGTTCTATGAAAAATCCTCATTGCAGGCACTGGTTGTCGCAGACGGTGAAAGTAAATTCAACATTTCAAAATCATATGTGGAAACGATGATAGAAAATGCGGAAAATCTTAAATCAGACACAGATTTCAAAACAACGTGGAAATAAAGATGCCGCTGATTAAAAAAGGCTGCGGTTCAGACTGACCGTATCCGAGAAAACGGAGGTAAGATATGAGCGAAAATTTTTCCACTTATAAGGGCTATCCCCTTGTGAGATGCGGTAATCACATTTACTATGGATATATGTCCGATCCTTATGTTATATGGATACAAATTCTTGCGCAGAAGGAAGTAGACGGCGAACAGATGGTATCTAAGGTACGAGTTGTTCAGCTTGACACCAATGAGCAAAATCCTATGAAGGCAGTTGTAAAAAATGCAGAGCGCGAATGTGGTCTTTATGAAGCGCTTGATATTGCCGATGTATGGTTGAAAAAGGCTCTCGGAGAGTAATGTTAGCTTGATATGAATTAATTAAAAGTCCTTGATTTGTTCAAGGACTTTTAATTATTTAAGGGGGTTTTTAATAAAAAAGCTGTTGCAAAATACAGTTGCTGTAGCTTGATTTTGTGCATATTTCTGAAATTTAAGTATTTAAGCTTTTTTAATAAAAAATCACTTGAAAATTCATTTGAAATGCTATATAATTAAAGTACAGAGGAATGCTGTCATAGGCGGCAGCAGAGGGATAATTACAGGAGGTATGTACAATGAAAAGTTTTATTAAAAAATTTGCTGCTATTGCATCAGCAGCATCAATGATGGCGGCTGCAATGCCTGTTACAGCTCAGGTAACAGCGGCAGACACGGTTTTCCCTTTTGTTATTGAGGGCGAGGATATGGAGGGAGCCGATTTATGGACTTCCATATATGAAAATCAGATCCCCGATTACAGCGGAGAAGGATTTGCTTATCTGACTAACGGAGCATTGACCTTCAATGTGACAGTACCTGAGGACGGAATGTATCAGCTCAACGTAAGAGGCGCCCAGATTCTCAGCGAGGAGGGACGTATGCAGACTGTTGCTATTAACGGAGTTGAATACTCCAAGACAGTCCCTTATTACAAAGAGTGGACAGATATCGACTTTGGCGTTGTTCGTATGAAGGCTGGCGAAAACGAGATATCATTCATTAACAAGTATGGATATATGGCAATTGACAAGGTAACTGTAACAAAGGCTGTATTCCCTGACGTTTCCGCAACAGCATCCGCAGTTCCCTGCGATCCCGACGCAACAGCTGAAACAAAATCTCTTATGAGCTATCTTCAGAGCGTTTACGGAAAGCATATTATTTCAGGTCAGCAGGAAATTTACGGCGGCGGACACAGCGTTGAAACAACGATCCGCTATGACGCTTCACAGGATAAGTGCATTGACAGCGACGGCAAGGAGTATGTCATTGACCGTGACAGCGAGGCTGTTGACAAGGACGGAAACAAGTTCTACTGGCACTGCTCCGATGATGTGAGAACCTACACATATAACGAGCAGAACCGCAATTACAAGTATGATTACTACGATCAGGAATTTGATTACTGTGCCGAGCTTTCAGGCGGAAAATACCCCGCTGTAAGAGGCTTCGACTTTATGAACTACAATCCCCTCTACGGCTGGGAGGACGGCACAACTCAGCGTGTTATCGAGTGGGTAAAGGAAAGAAACGGTATTGCAACAGCTTGCTGGCATATCAACATTCCTACAGATTTCGCAGGCTATGAGCTTGGCGACGCTGTTGACTGGACAAAATGCACTTATAAGAACGGTACAGATTTTGTAGTTGCAAATGCATATAAGGAAGGCACAAAGGAAAACGCATATTTCGATATGTGTATCGAGGATCTTGCTGAGCAGTTTGCTATTCTTCAGGAAAACAACGTTCCGCTTCTCTGGAGACCTTTCCACGAGGCTGAGGGTAACGGAGGCGCAGACGGTAAAGGCGCATGGTTCTGGTGGTCACAGGAGGGTGCAGAGGTTTATAAAAATCTCTGGAATTACCTTTACGACAAGCTGACAAACGAGTACGGCATCCACAACCTTATCTGGGAGCAGAACCTCTACGCTTGGTCTGACGAGTCTGCATTGTGGTATGTAGGCGATGACAAGGCTGATATTGTAGGCTTTGATAAGTATGATACGGTTTATAATCGTCACGACGGTCTTACAAGCGGCCCGAACTATGACTGCAACAGCAATGTTTACTGGTCACTTTACAATTACACAAAGGGAAACAAGATGATCGGTATTATGGAAAACAGTACAATTCCGAGTGTATCGAACATTACAACAGAACAGGCGACATGGCTTTACTTCTGCACATGGTATGACAACGGACAGGATAACTTCATTTCAGGCGATAATTACAACGATGCTTCTGCTGTAAAGGAGATGTACGAGAGCGAGCTTTGTATTACTCTTGATGAGCTTCCTGAGGATCTTTATACAGCAAACGGCACATCACAGCCCTCTACAAAGCCTTCAGAGACTCCTACAGATAAGCCATCTGTCGGCGCTGATGTTTTAGGCGACGCTAACTGTGACGGTGAAGTTACAATGGCTGACGCTGCTGCAATCTATCAGGCACTTGGAAATGCTGACAAGTATGCTTTATCCGAGCAGGGTGCTGCAAATGCTGACTGCTGCAATCCCGGAGATGGCGTAACAGCCGCTGACGCTCTTGCAGTACAGAAGCTTACTGCAAAGCTTATCTCAAAATTACCGGAAAAGACTAAGTAATAATTCTCAAAGGGTGGAAAATTTCCGCCCTTTGAGCTTGTCGAAAAAGTCAAAATAAAGCTGATCTGAGGGGACGCTCTGCAAGAGAGCGTCCCCTCAGTCTGTAGAAAAAGGTGCATTGCATAATGGACACGGCTCATCGTGTCCCAACAAAATGGCTACATATCGTAAATCTATGTGGGGCGGATATTATCCGCCCGCTATTTGTTTTCGCAGATAAAAACTGCCTGCGGATTAAACGCAGGCAGTTTTCAGAAAAGAGGTAAATTATGAAAAAGAAGTAAATTTCATTAGTTTCGGGAGCAGTTCTGAGGAGAAGCAGGGTGGCTTCCCCTCGACTCCCTTGCTTCCGTGGGTGCGGAAACAATGTGTATGGTAGGAGGAATAGATATTTTGATTTGCTATAACTCAGAATATGTACGGCAGCGAGTCGTACTCTCCGAGCATATATCTTACAAGCACCTTCGCATCAGATTCGGTTATTAAACCATCTCTGAAGCAGTCAGCGGTTTTGAGCTGTTCCTCGTTTAAGTATACGGGGATATTCTGGCTTCTCTTGTAGATATAGTCTGCAAGTGAGATGTAATCAAATGTATCAATAGTTGCGTCACCTGTTATATCTCCCTCAGCCTGAGGAATGACGTTGTGACGTCTTGGAATATACTCGTTCTGGAAATGAGCGTCTGTAACGATGAAAAGCTGTGTCCAGTAGTAACCATAGTCACTATTCTGCTCATAAGCAACGCCGACACCCATATGTGTGAGGTCTGGATTAAGAATTGCGTTGCGGTGTTTTTCGGAATTTATCCATTGCTCCATTGTTTCTTCGGGAGTATCGCGTCCTGCTGCTATGTTTTCGAATAAAGCAGCATATGGAATGAGATTACTGTCGATGATAGTGGAAAATTTGGAACCATCAGGTCTTTTGTGGTCAAACAACTGGATACATTCTCTTGAGCGAACTCTTGCAACGTCACAAAGATAAGGGATGACGTATACGGGGTGGAGTCCGTTTTCGAGACGATATGAATTTACAAGGAATGCAACCTCGATCGCCATATCGTTAAGTTGATTGTCTGGCATATTCGCCGACCGCGCTGTCTGCGTGGGATAAATTGAAACGGTGAAAACCATAACTAATGCGGTTAGAAAACCTATTGCCCTTGATAATGATCTTTTAATTGAACTTAACATAAATAACACCTCCGCTGTTTTTATCTATACATTCTGTTTAACTGCGAGCTTGCTCGTTTTCTTTAACCTGATATTATTCTACCACATCTTTCCAGAAAAATAAAGGGTTTTTTGATGTTTTCGTCGATTTGCACAATAGTTTTCTACTTTTTGCACAACGAAAATCTATACTATTTGTATTTTATTTGCCGGAATAGCAAAGGTGTAATTGAGTTGCTGTTTTAGCAATAGCTATTAATAAAACATATACCGTCATAGTTATAATTTAACAGTTTAGTCATTGACAAAAGGGGGAAAATATGATAGAATTTTTCTATGTAGTTACGAATCATACACTTTTGCACTTTAAACTGAATGTGCGAAACGTAAAAGTGAAATTCAAATGATTCAACGACCTTTCAGATGTTTTTGTCAAGGCTTTGATGATAGTAAGGGTTCCGTCTGATAGGGGAAAGGAGTAGGCTTTATGAATAATATGAATCCCGAGTTTAAGATAAGAGAGGTAGCCGAGCGAATTAGACTGACTCGTGAGTCTGTGGGCTTTACTCCCGAAGAAATGGCTGAAAAATGCGGCATTTCAGCTTACGAGTACCTTGCATATGAGGGCGGAGCAAAGGATTTCAGCTTCACCTTTATCTATAAATTCGCAAATGCCTGCGGTGTAGAGATTACTGAGCTTATGGAGGGCGAGTCACCTCGTATTGCCAGCTTTGATATCACAAGAGCAGGTCAGGGACATCCTATCGCAAGACGCGCAGGACTGAGCTATATGCGTCTTGCCCCTAATTTCAAGAATAAGATAGGCGAACCATTCCTTGTAACAATTCCCTATGTTGACGAGAAGTACAGAGTTCCCCATCCGCATACCCACGAGGGGCAGGAGATGGATATTGTTATCAGCGGTCAGCTTAAAGTTCAGGTTGGCGATAATGTTGAAATCCTCAACGAGGGCGACTCTATTTATTATGACAGCTCCGAGCCTCACGATGAATGGGCAGTAGGCGGTCAGGAATGTAAATTCTATGCTGTAGTATTCGGTGCAAATGCTCCTCAGAGAGCAATTCAGCATCTTGAACCTGTTATTCTGCCGGGTGTTACAAACTTTGATCTGGCTAAGGTTGAAAATCCTGTTGCAGATAAGTTTGTTGAAGTTGAAACAAACGAAAACGGCGAAATGACAGATATTCGCTTTAAGAATACGGATACATTCAACTTTGCATTTGATGTTGTTGACGCACTTGCAGAGAAAAATCCCGACAAGGCAGCTCTTATTTATGTTGCCGAGGATTTAAGCGATAAGAAGTTCACTTTTGCGGATATGAAGAAATATTCCAATATGACCGCAAATTATTTCCGTTCTATGGGAATTAAAAAGGGCGACAAGGTTATGCTTGTCCTCAAGCGTCACTATCAGTTCTGGTTCGCAATCCTTGCTCTCCACAAGATTGGTGCAGTTGTAATTCCTGCAACACATCAGCTTGTTAAGCATGATTTCGAATACCGCTTTGAAGCTGCTAATGTCAAGGCCATCGTATGTACAGCCGATGACGGTGTAGTTGAGCAGGTTGACCTTGCCGAGGACGGAGTAAATGTAAAGCTTATAAAGATGATCGTCAACGGCGAGCGCGAGGGTTGGTTCAATTTCAACGACGGTATCAAGGGCTGCAGCGATGTGTTCGAGCGTCCTACAGATCCAAAGGAGCTTTCCTGCGGTACAGAGCCTATCCTTATGTATTTCACATCAGGTACAACAGGCTATCCAAAAATCGCTACACACAGCCATTTATATGGTCTTGGTCACTTTGTAACAGCACGTTACTGGCATAACGTAGATCCAAACGGTATTCACTTCACTATATCCGACACAGGCTGGGGAAAAGCGCTGTGGGGTAAATTCTACGGTCAGTGGCTTAGTGAAACCTGCGTATTTGTATATGATTTCAACCGCTTTGATGCGGCAAAGATACTCCCGATGTTCAAAAAATATAATATCACAACATTCTGCGCACCTCCTACAATGTTCCGTTTCTTTATCAAGGAAGATCTTGCAAAATATGATCTCAGCAGCATAAAGTATGCAACAGTTGCAGGCGAAGCGCTTAATCCAGAGGTTTATAACCAGTTCCTCAAACATACAGGCGTTAAGCTTATGGAGGGCTTCGGACAGACTGAAACTACACTTGTTATCGGTAACTTTGTAGGTATGACAGCGCGTCCCGGCTCAATGGGTAAGCCTAATGCACAGTATGACGTTGATATAGTTGACGAGGACGGAAACACAGTTAAGCCCGGTGAAACAGGCGAAATTGTTGTCCGTGTTGATAAGAATACACCTCCCGGACTTTTCCTCGGCTATTACAATAATGAGGAAAAGACAAAGGAAGTATGGCATGACGGACTCTACCACACAGGTGATACAGCTTGGAAGGACGAGGACGGTTATTTCTGGTATGTCGGCAGAGTTGACGATGTTATCAAGTCGTCGGGCTACCGTATCGGACCATTTGAGATTGAAAGCGTTATTATGGAGCTTCCGTATGTTCTTGAATGTGGTGTAAGTGCTGCTCCCGATCCTGTAAGAGGTCAGGTTGTAAAGGCTTCTATCGTTCTCACAAAGGGAACTGTAGGCACAGACGAGCTGAAAAAGGAAATTCAGACATATGTCAAGGAGCATACAGCACCTTATAAGTATCCCCGAATTGTTGAGTTTATGGACGAACTTCCCAAGACTATCAGCGGAAAAATCAGACGAGTGGCTCTCAGAGGGGAAAGTAAGAAATAAAAGGAGCTATTAGCTGTTAGCTTTTAGCCATTAGCGTTTTGGAACGGTGGATTTGTTTCTGCCGTTCTTTTTATTTTAAAGCTGTTAGCCTTTAGCTTTTAGATTTTAGCTAATTTGGCGGTAGATATATTTTGTATTATCTTGTAACACCAAAATTATATATAAAAAGAACTTTATAAAAGCAAATGGTAGAGGGCTTAAATGAAACTTATTTCTGCCGTCTTTTTTATCTTGGTAGAGTGGTGTTATCTGTCAGCTAATAGCTAACGGCTAACGGCTAAAGGCTTTGTCTTTAAAAGTTAAATATAAAAAATATTTAGATTTTTTTGAGAAAAACTACCGTGAACATTCGGTTTTTGCCGAAATACAGCCGAAAATCGGCTCAAAAAATTTTTTTGAAAAAATTTAGAAAAAACCCTTGACAAACGTGAAAAAGTATGATATAATTAATATCGTCGTCAGGGAGGAAACGCAAAACACTAAAACACGAACCTGATAACAACAATTGCATAAATGGTCAAAGCTTATGGGGGTTTAGCTCAGCTGGGAGAGCATCTGCCTTACAAGCAGAGGGTCACAGGTTCGAGCCCTGTAGTCCCCACCATATTGGCCCGGTAGTTCAGTTGGTTAGAACGCTAGCCTGTCACGCTAGAGGTCGTGAGTTCGAGCCTCATCCGGGTCGCCATTTATGCCTCTGTAGCTCAGTTGGTAG
>JAGAMB010000006.1 GCA_017624895.1 Ruminococcus sp.
AAAAGCGGCGATGTGATTTTCAAGTGGAAATTCATAGAAATAACAAATGAAGCAATAAGCATAAGCGTGTTTATGTTTATAAGAATTACCCTGCTTATTATGGGCAGCTCCCTGCTGACATACACAACGTCGCCCATTACGCTGACTGACGCGATAGAACGGCTTTTATCCCCTTTGAAAAAGGTGAAGCTGCCTGTTCACGAGCTGGCGATGATGATGTCCATTGCTCTCCGGTTCATACCAACTCTCATTGAGGAAACGGAAAAGATAATGGCGGCGCAGAAAGCAAGGGGAGCTGAAATAGACAGCGGAAGCTTTATGACAAGGGCAAAAAATATGATAGCCATACTTGTGCCGCTGTTCATATCCTCATTCAGACGGGCGGACGAGCTTGCTACGGCTATGGAGTGCCGCTGCTACCGCGGAGGCGAGGGCAGAACAAGACTCCGCCAGCTCAAATCTGCACCGAGGGATTACATTGCATTGACAATTGCTCTGATATTTTACGGGGTAAATATAGCAATAGGAATATTGCTGTAAACCGGTTCTGATAAATCTGATTAAACGCAGAAAGGAAAGAGAATGGAAAATACAAATAAAAAGGCTGAAAAAACAGCTGTAAAAGCTTCGAAATTCAATTACGAAAATTTCAGAAAAAGCAAATTTGCAGATATTGTGTATGACAAGGGAGTTCTTTACTTCTTCCTGTCATTTATTATCCCCTTTGTGATTATGCTTATTGCGTTTCACAGGAACGATATCCATATGCTGTGGTTTACCGACGGCAAATGGCAGGAAACGGGCGCTCAGCAGTTCCTTGTAGTTGATCTGTGGCATCAGTATTTTCCCTTTTTCCGTGTGTTAAGAGAAAAGCTCCTCACAGGCGGCTCATTCCTCTATTCGTGGCAGAATGGTATGGGAACAAACTTCCTTGCCCTTATTGCATACTATGCTGCAAGTCCTCTCAACTGGCTGTCAATATTCTTTGACGAGGCTCATACCCGTGAGGCGCTTATGTATTTTCTTGCGGCAAAAATCGGCTTCTGCGGAGCTTTTTTCAGCTGCTTCCTGAGATACACCTTCCGCAGAAAAGATCTGTCCATCGTGGGCTTTTCCCTGATGTATGCCCTTTGTAGCTATATGCTGGGCTACTACTGGAATGTAATGTGGTTTGATACAATTGCTCTTTTCCCCCTTGTTATGCTGGGAGTTGTGGCAATGTGCCGTGAAAAGAAGTGGAAGCTTTACACCATAGCTCTTGCTTTATCACTTATATCAAACTATTATATCGGACTTTTCACCTGTATATTCACGATATTTATGTTTGCTGCCTCAGCTGTTATCGAATGGCAGGGCTTCAAGGCATTTTTCAACAGATTATGGCTTATTGTCCGTTCATCTGTTATCGGCATCTGTCTTGGCGGATTTATACTTCTTCCTGCATATAAGGCGCTGCAGCTGACATACAGCATGAACAACACTTTCCCACAGCAAATGGAGTGGGAGAACAAGTGGCCTGATTTATTTGCAAATCTTATCTCCTACAGCGATCCCACATATAAGGAGGGATTGCCCAACTTTGCCTGCGGTATGCTTGCAATAACGCTTATTGGTGTATTCCTTTTTTCAGCAGGTATAAAGATACGTGAAAAGATATGGTCTGTTCTGCTTCTTGCACTTATTGCTGTAAGCTGCAATATGAATCAGCTCAACTTTATCTGGCATGGCTTCCATGTGACAAATCAGCTGCCATACAGATTTTCTTTCATATTCAGCTTTATTCTTGTGGTGATGGCTTATCGTGCCTATGATATTATGACGGAAAAGGGCATAAAAATCTATCAGCTGCCCCTGCTTCTGATCGGTCCCGGAGCAGTAGTGTATATGTGCTGGCTTTCCGCCAAGGGTGCTGAGGAGGAGTTTTCTCTCAGCGATGCAGCACTTGGCAGCTCGCTCATTATAACGATAGTATATATATTTATTTTTATCTGTATGAAGTTCATACCTATTAAGAGCAAGGGTATGCACAGAGCTGTTATCAATGTTGCTGTTACAGTTACTATTATTGTTGAACTGACAGAAAATGCTGCTGTTGGCGTACAAACTGTAGGCAGCTCTGATTATAAAAGCTTCCCCTCATATGTTAAAGAGGTGCAGATAGTTCTTGATGAAATGGAAAGCCGCGATAATCCGCTGTTTTACCGTGCAGAAATGACGGGAACATATACTCTTAACGACAGCGCACTCTATGGCTACCACGGAATTTCACAGTTTTCATCATCGGCTAATGTTTCTGTAACAAAATTTCTCCAGAGAATGGGTATGTATGCTTCTGAGGCAGGAAACCGCTACTATTACCGCACAGCAACTCCTGTTTCAAATTCAATTCTCGGATTGAATTACATCATATCAAAGCTTGGACCTATGAAAAGCTGTTCTGCATTTCTTGAACCTGTGACAGCGGAAAATCCTGTAAATCTTTATAGGAATAAATATCCTCTCTCCCTCGGATTTATGATGAACAGGGAGGTGACAAGGATAGACGCAGGGGATTACAGAAATCCCTTTGAGTTCCAGAATGTTATTATGAGCAAGGCTTCGGGACTTGATCTTGACCTGTTCACAGCACAGCCGGTTTATATGGCTTCACATAACAATGTGGAAACTCTGAAAGACAGCTACGGTGAATACAGATACAGCATTACTGATCAGGAAAAAGCAGCAAGCTCTGAAATATCCTTTGCAGGAGTTGAGGGCGGATACCTCTATGGCTATCTTGAGGGCAGAGGTATAAAGACAATTGATGTAAAGAATGGTGACGCAAACGCTGAAACAGGCATATCCTCCAGCGGCTACTCCATAGCATTCCCCATGGGCGATGTACAGGCAGGAGGTACAGCAACGGCTGCCCTTACATTTGAGGACGACGCAACAAGCGGATATTATACATTTGTAGGCTATGCGATTAATGAGGAAGTATTCGGGCAGATGTATGAAAGGCTTGCTGATGAGCAGCTTGAGATCACAGAGTTTTCCGATACAAGAATAAAGGGAAATATTAACGCAAATAACGGCGGAGTTCTTTATCTCTCAATTCCCTATGAAAAGGGCTGGAGCGTGTATATCGACGGCGAAAAGGCTGAAAGCTTCCCATTGTTCGACGCTATGACAGGAGTTGAAACATCGGCAGGTCAGCACGAAATCGAGCTGAAATATACTCCCGAAGGCTTTGTTGCGGGAGTTATCGCAAGCGGCGGTTCACTTCTTCTCTTTGTTGTATTTGCCTTTGTGGAATCAAAGAGAAAGAAAAAGAATACTGCGGCTGTATCTGCGGAGCTTTCTGCTGATAACGGCGAAATGGCGGATTTAGGCGATGTCAGAGCTGTGAATGATCTCGGATTAGAGGCAAATATTCCCCTTGAAGCTGCTGAGGAGGCTGAAACAGCGGAAGAAACACCTGAAAGTATTGAAGATACGGAGGAAAAGGATGAGAAATCTGAAAGTCCTGACAGCGTACAGGGGGACTAATTATCACGGTTTTCAGCGGCAGAACAATGCTATTACCGTTCAGGCGGTGCTGGAAAAGGCGGTATCAAAGGTGCTTAACGAGCCTGTAACAATTATCGGCTGTTCAAGAACTGATACGGGAGTTCATGCAAATGAGTTCTGCTTTAACGTGAAAACGGAAAGCAATATACGGACTCTCGGCTTTTGCAGGGGAGTAAACGGCGAGCTGCCCGATGATATATCAATTCTCAGCTGTGAGGACGCTCCCCTTGACTTTCACGCAAGATTTGACTGTAAGGGCAAGGAGTATATCTACAAGATGCATTGCAGCGAATCAAAGGATCCTTTCGGCGCTGATCTTGCATATCATTACCGCAGAAAATTTGATGTTGATGCGGCAAGACGGGCTGCGGCTCATCTTGTCGGAACTCACGACTTCGCCTCTTTTTGTGCTGACTGTACATCTGTTTCAACAACTGTGAGGACGATTTATTCGCTTGAAATAGAAAATAATGGAACTTCTGTGATAATACTTGTAAAAGGCGACGGATTTCTGTATAATATGATTAGGATAATTGCGGGGACGCTTATGGACGTAAGCGAGGGGAGGATTTCTCCCGATGATATACCTGCGATTCTTGAAGCAAAGGACAGGCTCAGAGCAGGCAGAACAGCAATGGCACACGGTTTGTATCTCAACAAGGTTTACTATTGAGAATTATAGAGAACCCCATTTGATATTTACTGAGATTGTCGAAAAACCTGAATTGCGGGCGGATAATATCCGCCCCTGCACGGAATGACGATATATAGCCAATTTGCATGGACATGGTGAGCCGTGTCCGTGATATATTTATTTTTATCTGTTATAAAAGTATGTGATGAAAAGAAATCAAAAATAAAAATCGGTAATACGGAGGACTCAGACTATGCCCATGTACGAAACCGACGACATAGTTGAAAAAAAGAAAAGACAAAAGCGAAAAAAGAATTTTATACGCTTCATTGTTATAATGGTAATACTGGCGATAGCGTTAGTAATATTTGTTACACAGGAATTATGGCTCCCCAAGCTGCGCGGTCTGGGCAAGCAGTATACTACCATCGTCAATGACGGACGGCTTGCGGAGGGTAACTTCCCAATTGAAATAAACGACAGCGAAAGCTTTCAGATGGCTTGTGCGGACAATATCCTGTGCGTACTCAGCGATGCAAATATTTACCTTTACAGCAGCGAGGGCGGTCTCATTAAAAAGCGTCAGCATGCCTATACAAACGCTGTAATGAATACATCTGCCGACAGGATACTTATTTACGAAAGCGGCGGATATCGTTTCAGCGTTGAGGACAGAAATGATATGATCTATACAAAGAATTTTACGGAAAATATTATGTTTGTCCGCCTCAGCCCCGATGGTTATTCGGCAGTTGTTACAACTTCCGCTGACTATGACAGCGAGATAAGTGTTTTTGACCGCGACGGCAAGCTGATATATAACCGCAAATGCGTTGAAAGAGTAAACGATATAAGCTTTACAGAAGAAAGCAGCGGCTGTGTTATAAGCTACATATATGCCGAAAACGGCTCTCTTGTAACATCGGTGCAGGAGGTAGACTTCACAAGAAGCAGCGAAAAATGGACTTCTCCCGGACTTGATACATCAGGGTTACAGGTCTGCGGTTTCAGCGGCGGCGCGGCTCTTATAGGAATTGATGCCTGCGGTTACGTTGACGGCAGCGGAAATATCACCTCAATGTATCACTATGACGGTGAATTTGCAGGAGGTTCCTGCGAAAAAGGCAAATCTGCGGTTATTATAAACAGCGACGAAACGCGTAAATATACGGCGGCGCTGTTTGATGGGGGCGGAAAAGAGCCTCTGGAGCTTTGCTTTGAAAGTCCTCTTGTGGATGTAGTGGTTCTGGACGGACTTGCTTATATTATGACAGAAAATACCGTCGAAGCCTATGATTTTTCAGGAGGTCTGAGGTCAACGGCACAAATAAACGGTACTTATACAGGCTTTGCAAGAACTGACGGCTATGTATATTTAAAGGGATTTAATAAAATTGATAGAATAAATTATGAAAGTTGAGGCAATGATATGGGTTCACAATTCTGGTGGTTTTATGATGTAGCTGCAGCCGCAATTCTTCTTATATGCGTATTTGTCGGCAGCAGAAAAGGCGTAATGAAAAGTGCTTTTGCATTTGTCGGATTAATAATAGCAGCTATACTTTCATATGCTGTAAGCGGTGCAGTATCCGAAACGATAAGCGGAAATATGGTAAGCGAAAGCAATGCAAAGAAAATCGCTTCGAATATTGACTCGGAAACATTTACAGATATGTATGCCGATTATCTCACGAGTATGGGATACAGCATAAAGGTAGATAAAAATAAGCTTGGAAAGGCACTTGACTCGAAAGAAAACATTGACGAGGCTGTTGTAAAATATATCAACAACATTAACGGTCACGCTGTAGATGAAAAGGAAGTCGTATTTGAAAAGGTAAGAGAGGGATATGCTGTTGTTATCAGCGATATAATTTCCCGTTCACTCAATAAGTACGCTTCGGAAACAGCAGCTGAAATAATCAGAAACGACAGCAGCGGTATGGCAGAGCTTATTCCTTTGCTCCGCAATTCCGATAATATTCACCCTGCGGCTTTGTATATTGCGAAAAATTATGCATCACCCGCATATTATGTTATTGGCAGACTTGCAGCATTCCTGATAGTATTCTGTGTTGCAGCATTTATTATTGTATGCAGCGTAAACGCATTTTTCGGCAGAAAGGAAGTTGAAGCAATCGGCGTGTCATCTCACGTTATGGGCGGTGTGTTCGGCATATTGTCCGCAGCTGTACTGATTTTTGCAGTTGCTGCCGGTATACGGTTATCAGCTGTTCTGGGAAATGATGCTATGCTTTTCTTTAATAATGATGCCGTTTCTAAATCATATGTGTTCAGATATTTTTATGAACTGGTAATGAAAATGTGAAAACTTACTGTTCCGTGATATAATTTGCGGAGCGATACATCAAGGGAAAATAATTCAACAGGAGGAAATTGACTGATGATAATGTGCAGCAAATGTAACAAGCGGCCTGCCGTTGTGTTCATAACTTCAATGAGTGGAAATGAAAAGAAAAATGAGGGCTATTGCCTGACCTGTGCCAAAGCTGCGAATATACCACAGGTTTCAGAGTATATGAACAGCCTCGGAATAACAGACGAGGAAATCGAGCAGATCTCAGACCAGATGACAAATCTCCTTGACGGCGACGCTTTTGAAATGGGCGGATCAGGTATAATGCCTGATTTTATGTCAAAGATGTTCGGCGGTATGCCGGATTTTCAGGAGGTTGACTCCATATCCGACAGAGGTGAGCAAAATCAGAGATCTTCTTCTGATAAAAAGGATAAAAAGGACAAAAGGGATAAGAAGAAAAAGGAGCTTCGCTTCCTCAGCAGCTACTGTACAAATCTTTCACAGAAAGCCGCTGACGGCAAGCTTGATAATATCATAGGCAGAGATAAGGAAATTGCCCGTGTTGTACAGATACTTTCACGCCGCACAAAGAATAATCCCTGTCTTATCGGTGAACCCGGCGTTGGTAAAACAGCCATCGCAGAGGGTATCGCCCAGCGCATAAACGAGGGAAATGTTCCCTTTAATCTTGCTGACAAAAAGGTATATCTTCTTGACCTGACAGCTCTTGTGGCAGGTACACAGTTCCGCGGTCAGTTTGAGAGCCGTGTCAAGGGACTTGTGGACGAGGTAAAGCAGGAGGGAAATATTATCCTCTTTATCGACGAGGTGCATAACCTTGTGGGAGCAGGCGACTCAGAGGGTTCTATGAATGCGGCTAATATCCTGAAGCCTGCCCTTTCAAGAGGAGAGGTGCAGGTTATCGGTGCAACCACATTCGGAGAGTACAGAAAATACATTGAAAAGGACTCTGCCCTTGAAAGACGTTTCCAGCCTGTTACTGTAGCAGAGCCGAATATTGAGGATACGATTACTGTACTTTCAGGAATTAAGAAATATTATGAGGAATATCATAAGGTTCATATTTCGGATTATCTTATCCGCGTATGTGCTGTTTTATCAGAGCGATACATCACAGACCGTTTCCTTCCTGATAAGGCTATCGACCTTGTGGACGAAAGCTGCGCATATGCAAGCATACGTTCAACTGAGCTTGGTGAACACTCGAAAATAACCAAGAAAATCAAAGTTTATGAGGATATGATACAGAGTATGTCTGAGGAAGCTGAGCCTGATTATGAGGCTATTGCAGAAATGCGAGGAAAGCTTATACAGATCCAGACAAAGGAAAAGGAGCTTGCCGAAAAGGTTGCAGATATACAGGTGACAGAGGCAGACGTCACAAAGGTTGTTGAGCTTTGGACGGGAATACCTGCAAGCAAGATTGCTGAAACTGAATTTCTGAAAATTGCCCGTCTTGAGGAAGCTTTGAAAAAGCGTATAATCGGACAGGATGAGGCAGTTTCTGTGCTGACAAAGGCTATAAAGCGTACAAGAGTACAGCTCAGCAAGCGCCGCCGCCCTGCGTCATTTATTTTCGTAGGCCCTACAGGTGTAGGTAAAACGGAGCTTGTAAAGGCTATCTCTGAGGAGCTTTTCGACTCAACAGAGCCGCTTATCCGCCTTGATATGACGGAGTATATGGAGAAACATTCCGTAGCGCGTATGATAGGTTCGCCTCCCGGATATGTGGGATATGACGAGGCAGGACAGCTTACAGAAAAAGTCCGCCGCAAGCCATACTCGGTAATTCTTTTTGATGAAATCGAAAAGGCTCACCCCGATGTTATGAATATTCTGATGCAAATTCTTGATGAGGGAAAAATAGACGACGCTCACGGCAGAACTGTCAACTTTGAGAATACAATAATCTGTATGACTTCAAATGCAGGCTCTACCGATAAGAGCATCGGTGTCGGCTTCAACCGCACAGAAAACGAGATCTCTGCTGATAAGGCAATGAAGGGACTCCGCGAATTTCTGCGTCCCGAATTTATAAGCCGTATTGACGAGGTTGTAGTTTTCAAGCAGCTTACAAAGGAAAATTTCGCGGATATTGCTGCACTTATGCTTGATGAAATGAAAGCTCCTCTTGGTGAAAAGAATATTGATCTTACCTATGACAGGGAGGTTCTTATGCTTATTGCTGAAAAGTCATATGGCAAGCCCTACGGAGCAAGAGATATACGCCGCGTTATCCGTCAGGATATTGAGGACAAAATCGCGGATATCATCATAAATCAGGGCTACAGCATAGGCGAAATTGCTTTAAGCGCAAAGGATAATGAAATAGACGCAGAGGGAAGAAAAAAGGAGAATTAAAATGAAAATCAGCAGAATTTTTGCGGCAGCGGCAGCTATGGCGGTTATGACATCAATGGCAGCCTGCGAAGATAAAAAGGATAATACAGGCACAGGTGAAAACAGCATAATTATGTACGATAAGCCCACAGCTGCTCCCACAGCAGCTCCTACTGAGGTTGTTGTGGCGGCAGATGACGGCCCCAGACTTTCAATAAAGGATACTACCGTAAAGGCAGGAGAGGTTGCAGAGGTAACAATTGCTGTTGAAAATGCTGAGGCAGCGTGGAATATGTGCGGCTTTCATATAACATATCCGGATGTGCTTGTTCCGGAAATGATGGACGCTGAAAAGCATTATGTCCGCAAGAAGATGGGTGAAGCTTCTGAGTATAACGTTGGATCTGTTGCCATGGAGTGGTATAACAACAAGACAGAGCATCTCATTACAAACAAGCTCGGCAGTATTTTCTTCACAGAGATATTTGATGACGATTATGGTCTTAACGGCGATGTTGTTACATTTTTCCTGAAAGTTCCCGATGACGCAGAAAGCGGCACAGAATATCCTGTTGAATTTATGTACATTGACGGCGATGTTTTCTCAAACAAAGCTGAGGATAAGTCTATGGAAAAATATGTGTTTGAAAACTGGACCGGCGGTAAAATAATTGTGGAATAAGACGAATTTTGCAATAATTCGAATATAGTGTATTGACATTGTGGAAAAAATGTGATAAAATGTCAATATGGTAGATATATACCTATTTTATTATTATTGGAGGATTATAAAATGGAAGATTTCAACAACACAAACAATATGGAGAACAATGAGGTTCCTACACAGCCTGTAAGCGACTATACACAGCCTGAGAACGACTATGTACAGCCTGACCAGATTTACAATCAGTTTGACGCAAATCAGCCACAGGGCGGCAAGGGTATGGCTATAACTGCAATGGTACTTGGTATTGTATCAATCGTAGTAGGCTGCTGCTGCACACCTATCGGAGCAATCTGCGGTATTCTTGGTATTATTTTCGGTATTCTCGTAAAGAAGAAGGGCGGCGAAGGCGGCTCACAGGCTCTTGCAGGTATTATCTGCGGTGCAATCGGAACAGTTATTTCTATTGTTAATGCAATTCTTGGTGCTGTAATGGGTGACAGTATGCAGGATTATATAAATAGCGCTGCAGAAGTTTCAGCAATATTTATGAATATGATGTAATCAATGAATAAGACAATGAAAATTGCCGTGGCAGTATCAGCTCCCACGGCAGTTGTTTTAATGTATGTATTTAAGGAGCAGATACTGGGAATTGCTCCTTATTTCGGGGTTTGCACCTTTTATACGCTTACGGGGATATACTGTCCCGGCTGCGGAAATACCCGAAGTGTAAGAGCTATGTTTGATTTGAATTTTCCTCTTGCGGTGAGGAATAACGCTTCCCTGCCCTTTATAGCATTGCTGCTTTTGTGCCTTTATATTGAGCTTGTGGCGGATATTTTCGGTAAACGGATAAAAATTCTGCCTCGCAAGCCGTGGATATGGTTCACGGTACTGGGGCTTTTCGGCGTATATTTTATTGTGCGGAATTTTATCCCTGCTATAGCGCCTGTCTGAATTAAGAATTATGAATTAAGAATTAAGAATTAAGAATTGATGTGGGCGGTGGATTTTGGATAATGCGTAATTATTTGTAGGGGCTGCCTTTGGCAGTCCGTGGGCGAATGATATCCGACCGCAATCTGTAGAAATAGGTGTTTCGTATAACGG
>JAGAMB010000034.1 GCA_017624895.1 Ruminococcus sp.
CTCCCTTTCCGATTTTTAAACTTTTTCATAAACCTTGTATTTTTGTTTGCAAGCTATGATTTATATTCATATGACCGCTTGAAAAAATCAGGTCACACAAAAAGAAAAAAGTCGGGAAAAGGGGGAAGGTGACGGAAAGAGAGTTCCAAAGGGAAAATCATAGGAAGGGTGCGGCGAGTCGCCGCTGACATCTTGTTCTAGAATGAAAAAAGCTGCCCGAAAAAGGCAGCTTTTTGTTATTTTTGAAGATATTCACGAACAAGCACCTGCAGCAGCTCATCGCGGTCAATGCGGCGAATAAGAGCTCTTGCATTATTATAGGTGGTTATGTAGGTGGGATCCTCTGAGAGAATATAGCCTACTATCTGATTAATCGGATTATAGCCCTTTTCAACGAGAGCGTCATAAATCACGGTGAGATTTTTCTTGAGTTCAGCTTCTTTATCCTCGTTTACGCTGAAAGTCATAGTCTGGTCGAACATAATAAACAGCCCTCCTGTAAGAATTACAAAGACAAAAATGTCCTTATTTATATATTATAACTCAAAATTGAAAATAATGCAAGGGCAAACGAATTATTTTACAATTTGTCTATATTTTATGCTGAAAGATCAAAAATCAGAGGCAAGAGATCAACGGATCTCTGACCTCTCACCTCTGATCGCTGACTTGTGATTAACAGCAGCCTGTACGCTTTACAAAGCTGTTGCAGTCAGTACATTCCGGAACTGTTGGATTGTTTTCGTGAGTGCCTACAGAAATACAGCCAAGAGAACAGTAATTCTCTGTTACCATATTGTGCTGGCACTGTGAAACAGTACACTTGATGCAATCGTTTTTCTGCTTGTTATCCATATTTGACATAATGAACAACTCCTTTTCTTTTTTTGCTTCGTGAGCAATAATATTATGGCTTGCCAATAGCAGAAATATTCACGTATAAAAAAATTGTTGAGTGAAATAATATCAAGGAAACACCGCACAAGCTCTGTGCGGTACTGCCTCAACATTACATTTCTGTATCGGACATGGTACGCTGTGTCAATGCAAATTTTATTGATAGAAGGAGCATTTATGTCAATTATTCTAATCCGTTCTATTGTATTGTACATCATCGTTGTATCGGCTGTGCGGCTTATGGGAAAACGTCAGCTTGGCGAATTGCAGCCCTCTGAGCTTGTTATAACCATACTTGTTTCAAATATAGCGACTCTGCCGCTGGAGGATACGGATATCCCCCTTATTATAGGTATAACGCCTATTCTTGCCCTTGTATGCTACGAGGTTTTTGTGTCATGGCTGATTATCCGTATGCCCTTCTTCAGAAAAATTATATATGGCAGTCCGAAAATTATTATCAGCAACGGTAAGATAAACCGCTCTGTACTCCGTGAGCTTCGCCTTTCCGTTGACGATATAATGACAGCTGTAAGAACTCAGCAGATTTTTGATATCTCTGAGGTGCAGTTCGCCATTGTTGAAACTACTGGCAGTATATCTGTAATGAAAAAGCAGGCAAAGGATACTCCGACGCGGGAGGATATAGGAATTTCTCCTGTGACAGCTGATCCGCCGCAGGTTATTGTATCGGACGGAAAGCCGCTTCCGACTGCGCTTAATTCAATGGGATACAATGAAAAATTCGTTGAAAATTCGGCAAAAAAGGCAGGTCTTGAAATTTCCGAAATATTTATTATGACAGCCGATAGACAGGGGAATATATTCATTGCGCCGAAAAATGAAAAAAATCCGCCATTTACAGCCGAAAAGGAGGAGCAGGAATGACGCGTTTGAAAATAAGTGTTATTGTTATACTTGTGCTTATGAGTGCAAGTGTTTTTTCAGGTGTATGGGTAGATAAAAAATGCTCCTCACTTATGGAGCTTTCACGCTATGCCGAGGAGCTTTTTCAGAATGGCGACTACGAGAAAGCCGCGGAGATAACAGCGCAGCTTCAGGGAAAATGGGAGCATTTCCGCGCAGGAGCGTCAGTCTTTGTGCGGAACAATAAACTGACAGAGCTTGACCGTCTTTTTGCCCGTATACATCATCTTACGGAAAATGAGAGCGAGGAGCTGCCCTCAGAGCTTTCAGAGCTTTATCATCTTCTGGAACTGCTTAAAAATAGTGAAACGCCGAGAATTACAAGTGTGTTCTGATAATATGACAATTCTACATTGTTTTGTGTAGGGGCGGATATTATCCGCCTGCAATTTCGGAACGAAATTCAGGTTTTTCGAAAATCTCAATCGGGCAGAAGCCCGATTTTTTATATCGTACATTACATTTCGGAAATATTCACACATTATATATTGACAAATTCTGCGGAAAATGGTAAGATATAATTAACAGGGTGTATATTACTCCCCAGCTGAACCTTGTCATCAAATACACAGCATAAAGAAAATTTCTCAGCGTCAGAAAAACTTGAAATGGGGCATCATTCATGCGTTTTTCTTATTTAATATTTTCTTTCTGCTTTCATCTTTTTGCAGGGTATAACTGGCGGAGCAAGAACAAAAATCAGCACCCAAAAAGAGAGGGAATCTATCATGAAGAAATTATCAAAGGCAATTGCGGCATTTGCCTCCGCAGCAGCCATGGCTTTTACAGCTACAGCTTCCGTTATGCCTGTAAGCAATAACGAGCTTGTTTCAGCTAATGCCGTGGACACAAACAACGATGACTGGCTTCACGCAGAGGGCAGCCGTTTATACGATATGAACGGCAACGAGGTATGGCTTACAGGTGCAAACTGGTTCGGATTCAACTGCTCAGAAAACTGTGTTCACTATCTCTGGAGCGCTGACGTTGACGACGTTCTCAAAGAAGTTGCAGACAGGGGTATCAACGTAATCCGTTTCCCCATTTCCACAGAGCTTCTTGTTTCATGGATGGAGGGAACTCCCAACCCTGTATCAAGCGTATCGGGAAATGCTGATCCTGCATTTACTATCAACCCCGATTTCGTTGAGGCTGACGGTAAAACACTCAAGGACTCAATGCAGATTTTCGATATCATTATGCAGAAGTGCAAGAAATACGGTATCAAGGCGTTTGTTGACATCCACAGCCCACACTCCGACAACTCTGGTCATAACTATAACCTGTGGTACGGCAAGGCAGGAGTAACAACAGAGGTATGGATCGAAACTCTTGTATGGCTTGCTGATAAGTACAAGAATGACGATACACTCATTGGCTACGATCTTAAAAATGAGCCTCACGGAAAAGGTCAGGAGGGCGATGAAGCTGCAAAGTGGGACGGCTCCAAGGACGAGAATAACTGGGCTTACGCTGCAACAAGATGCGCTGAGGCTATCCTTGATGTAAACCCCAACGCTCTTATCTTCGTTGAGGGTGTTGAGCAGTCTATGAGTGGTGCTATGGAGGGCGACTACTGGGGTATGCCCGACAGACGTGACAATTCACCTTATATCGGCGCTTGGTGGGGTGGTAACTTCCGCGGTGCAAGAGAATATCCCATTGTTCCCAAGCAGGGTACAAGCCAGATTGTATATTCTCCCCACGACTACGGCCCGTCAGTTTACGCTCAGACATGGTTTGACAAGGACTTCACAGAGCAGACACTCCTTGACGACTACTGGTATGACACATGGGCATGGATCAACGCAGAGGACGTTGCTCCTGAGCTTATCGGTGAATGGGGCGGACATATGGAGGGTGACAACCTGAAGTGGATGCTTCTCCTCCGCGACTATATGATTAAAAATCATATCAACCATACATTCTGGTGCTTGAATACAAACTCAGGCGATACAGGCGGACTCTGGGACAGCCTCGGCTTCACACAGGGTTCAGGTACATCTATTGACTGGAATGAGCCTAAGTATGAGATGTTCGAGGAATCCCTCTGGCAGACACAGACAAGCGGCAAGTATATCGGTCTTGACCACGAAGTAGCTCTCGGTAAGAATGGTATCTCTCTCGGTGACTTCTACGCTAACTATGCAAACAGCGAGGGAAGTAACATTGACGGCGGCAAGAAAGGCTCAGGCGACGGAAATCCTGTAACACCCAAGCCTCCTGTAGCAACAACAGCACCTGCTGCGCCTACTACAACAGCACCTGCTGCACCTACTACAACAGCAAAGCCGGCACCTACAACAACAAAGGCTGTTCCTACAACAGCAGCACCTACAGCAGCTCCCGTTATTACAACAGCAGCTGCCAGTAGCAGCCCTGTTACTGTTATGGGTGACGCGAACTGTGACGAAGCGGTAACTATGGCTGATGCAGCTGCAATTTACCAGTCAATCGGCAATTCCGATAAGTACAGTTTATCAAAGCAGGGCGCTGCAAATGCAGACTGCTGCAATCCCGGAAGCGGAATTACAGCCGCTGATGCTCTTGCAGTACAGAAATACAGCGCAAAGCTTATTACATCACTTCCTGTAGAAGAATAATTGAGATTTACGTCATTGCAGCCGTCCGAAATGGGCGGCTGTAATTTTATCATTAAGAATTTAATGATAAACGATAAATTTTTATCGTAACTTCTGCACAAATACACCCTCGGAAATTTATGCTGTTATTGTGCAAACATATAATATTTAATGATAAACGTTAAAAATGTGTTGACAAACGTAAAAAGCCGTGATATTATATAATCACGGAAAGGGGAACGGAAGAACTTCCCCGAAAAATGAAACTAATGAGCGCTTATAATGTTTCTGCAATGAATTATTGGAGGGTTTATTTATGAACAGCACAAAAAATATTGACTATGTAAAGAGAATCAACAACTTAGGCAAGGTGAGCAAAATTATCCTTATCATAATGCGTATAGCCTGCATTGTAGGTATTGTTGTAACTATTGTCAGCGGTATCATTGTACTTGCTACATTCCCCACAGGCAGCACAGCAATTACATCAAATGGAGTTGCTTCTTATGAAATGACTGCTGATACAAACAGGCTCCCAAGCAGTATTTCATTTTTTGAGGATGAAGATAATACAAATGAATCATTTAAACTTTTCGGAACAAAATTCACACTGAAAGATAATATTACAGACAATGACGGAATCCGGACATACACAATGAATGCTGAATTTGATTCCCTCAACAGCACATTATTCAAATATGGTATAGCAGGTGTTTGCTTCGCTGCGACTGTATATGCTGCTTTTACCCTTATTGTGGTAATTTTCGCCGGAAAGCTTGCAAAGGCTCTTGAAAAGTGTCAGTCACCCTTTGAGGAAAGCGTTACAAAGGCTATGAAGCACTTTGCGTTCTCTCTTATTCCTGTAGGGTTTACTTTTGTAACAAATGGTTCCATAAATCTTACTATGGTGCTTATCATTCTTGCAGTTATTATTTTCTCTTATATTTTCAGCTATGGCGCAAAATTACAGCAGGAATCGGACGAAACGCTTTAATTTATGGAGGTTAATACAATGAAGAAAACAGTTGATGTAAATGCAGTTACATTAGAAAAAGAGAAAAATAACTTTATTAAAGCGAGCAAAGCAACCTACTATTTTATCGAGATTTGCCGCGGAATTTTTGCTGCATTTTTAATTCTAATATCTATAATGATAATAGGAAACTTTCTTGGATTTTTCTTTAAACTTTTTGATTTTGGGAACAATTCACAGAGGATAGTTGAAATGTTCGTTGGTGGCATATATTTGTTAAGCTACTTTATTCCTTTGGGATTTGCCGCAAAAATATTTGATAAATTCAGAAAAGGTCAGACACCTTTTCAGTATGATGTAGCAGATAAAATCAAAGGTGCTGCTATTTCAATGATAGTGTTAAATGTTGTTTCACAGATATTGGGGTGGGTGTACGCTGCATTGATTAACAACAACGTTTTTACAGGTGAAATGGAAATTATAACAGTTACAAATGAAATTGATATTGATACAATATTATATGGTATACTCATTTATGCTTTTTCCTATGTTTTCAGCTACGGCGCAAAATTACAGCAGGAATCGGATGAAACGCTTTAAGGAGGGGGAAATATGTCGATTATACTAAGACTTGACAGAGTAATGGCAGACAGAAAAATCAGCCTTAACGAGCTGAGTGACCGTGTGGGTGTAAGCAACGTAAACCTCTCGAAGCTGAAAACGGGCAAGGTCAGCGCAATCCGCTTTTCCACGCTCAACGCTATATGCAAGGCACTTTCCTGTCAGCCTGGGGATATTCTCGAATTTATTGATGATGACGAGGATATGGATAATGCGTAATTATTTAAAAAGCTATTAGCCTTTAGCCGTTAGCCATTAGCTTCGGGTGCTGTGGATTTTAGATTACACGATAATTTGCGTAGGGGCGATTTCCTGTGCGCTCGTGTGTAAAAACACCTTTTTTCTACAGACTGGGGACACGGTTCGCCGTGTCCTTTTTGTTTTGCCTGAATGAGAAACAAATTTCAAAAAGCTCTTGTAAAAAAAATAATTGTGTGCTATAATATATAAAGGGAATCTATCCCTGCAAATAAAATGAAAAGGTGGTGCGGTTATGAATTCCGACCCTTACGGGAACAGTATGAATAATATGTTTATGGGATATATACCGCACCCTTGTATCTGCGCATAAGCTGATTTTCCGTGCCTGTATATCCCGGTAACAGGCGAAAGGAGGAATGTCTGCATTGCAGGCTAAGCTTTGCTATGATCAATTTTTATACTTATGTAAATGGTAAGATGACATTGTCCGATGAGTTTACCGAGGGCTGCTGGGTATCTGTTGTAAGCCCCACTCCACAGGAAATAAAGGAGCTTATTGAGGATTACGGCATTGACAGCGGCTTCGTAAAATCATCGTTGGACGAGGAGGAATCGTCACGTATTGAGCGAGAGGACGACCAGACGCTTATTATCATTGACACCCCTGTATCATCTACAGATAAGGATGATACAAAAATATTTTACACAATGCCTATGGGTATTATTATAACGCAATCAAATGTTTTTACCGTATCGCTCAATAATGCCCAGATTATTGAGGAGGCTGTCCGCGGCACTATCCGCAACCTCCGCCCAGAGTTCAAAACAAGATTTGTTTTACAGCTCCTGCTGCGTATTGCGGCGATGTTCCTGTATTACCTGAAACAAATCGACAAAATCTCATCATTGGCGGAACAGCAGCTTCACAATGCTATGAAAAATGAGCTTCTTATGCAGCTCCTTGCCCTTGAAAAATCGCTGGTATACTTTTCAACATCGCTGAAAGCAAATGAAGCGACAATTGAGAAGATTTTCCGCGGCAGAGTTATGAAGCTCTATGACGAGGATCAGGATCTGCTTGAAGATGTACTCATTGAGATGAAGCAGGCTATCGAAATGGCGAGTATCTACACGGGAATTTTGTCCAGTATGACAGGCAGTTTCTCGTCGATCATCTCAAATAATCTGAATATAGTGATGTGGCGGCTGACTATTGTCACAATTATTATGCAGATACCAAATATGATTTTTGGCTTCTACGGTATGAATACCGCAGGTCTGCCCATTCCATATACGTGGTTTCCAAGTGCGCTGGCGGTGGCGGTGACGGCAATTGCGGCGTTTATTCTGCTTAAATGGAAGAAAAAATAGTCAATCCAGAATTAAGAATTAAGAATTAAGAATTACTGGGACACGGTTCGCCGTGTCCTTTTCTTATGTGGGGGCAATTTAACATCGCACCGAAATTGCGGGAGAATAATCTCATCCCCTATTGAATATTTTCGACACAAATCCAAGCTAATTTACACAAAAAACGTCAAAAACTATTGACAAAAAAAACAAAAAGATGCTATAATATAAAAAAATAAAAAACAACGAGGTGATTTCTCTATGAAAAATGAAAATTCAAACATTTTAAAAAATATGTTCAAAGCATTTACCTGTGGTGCATTAATTAGTAGCATTGGATTAGGTTGTATTATTCAAACATCCGCTGCTTCAATAGTGCATGGCGGAAGCATTTATACTACTTATAATGGTGTATCTTATGATATAAAAAACATAGTATTGACAGGACTTGAAAGCAATGGTTTTGTAAATCGTAAATATGCCAGAGCTGCTACTGACGTTTCTGCTTCTGAAAATGTATTTGATGATGCTTTTGCTGCTCGTGCTGTGTTATGTGATGTAAATGGTATTGTAGTCGCTGAGAGCGAATGGCACTATTCGGGTTCAGTTTCAGCAGGTGTTTCTGATGTTGTTAGTAAGACTTTTTCTATGAGTACAACCCCACCTAAGCATTATTCACATGGGTTTGCAAAAGTTTGGACTGGTTCTTACTATAATACTTTTCAGCCATTAGCCACATCAAGCATTAATGATTATACATGGTAGGAGGTAAACTATGAAAAAAATTTTTAAAGGTGCAATTGTCACGTTATCTTTTGTGGCAGGTTTATCTGTTGTAACAATTCCTTTTGTTCATGCTGAAAAAAATGAAAATGTCGCATATAGTGATAGTTCAATGACTAAGGTGATTCCTCATGTTACAGAAGATTACAGTGTCAATGAAAATGGGCAGACTTATGGAATTTTAAGCAATTCAGTATATCCGGAGGATAACCCTCGTCTTGTCAAAGCTATGGGAGATAACGGAAAAATAGGCTATGTTTATTATTCAGATTTAATAGCCGGTCCCGAAACTCCTGAAGAAGCAAAGGCATATCGCTTGGAACTTGAATCAGGCAACTATGTTCCGAAAAGCATAAATGTTTATGAATCTGACGGTAAAACGGTTATTGACACATTTACAGAAACAATTTCTGACCATTATGCTCACTTATACGAATAATTAAGGCTAAATCTTGAACAATTATAAAAGGACACGGTGCGCCGTGTCCTTTTCTTTATGTATGGATAATTTAATATCGCACCGAAAATGCGGGCGGATAATATCCGCCCCTACACCATACTTTTCTTAATTCTTAATTAAAAAGGCTTGACAAATCTCCCGATATGCTGTAAAATAGAATAGATAGCATTGCTTCGTTATTATTTTAACGGGCGAGGCAATAATTTCCTAAAGGAGAATAGAATTATGCTTAAAAATAACGAAAAAGTAATGGATAAAATCGTTGACCTATGTAAATCCAAGGGTTATGTATACCCCGGCTCAGAAATTTACGGCGGACTTGCAAATACATGGGATTACGGCCCTCTCGGTGTTCTTCTCAAGAACAATATCAAGAACGCGTGGCTGAAAAAATTCGTTCAGGAGAACAAGTACAACGTTGGTCTTGACTCCGCTATCCTTATGAATCCCCAGACTTGGGTTGCATCAGGACATATCGGCGGCTTCTCTGATCCTCTCATGGATTGTAAGGAGTGTAAGACACGTCACCGCGCTGACAACCTTATTGAGGATTTCGACGGTACAAACGTTGCAGGCTGGACAAATCAGCAGATGACTGACTACATCAACGAAAAGGATATCGTATGCCCTAACTGCGGCAAGAAGAATTTCACAGATATCCGCCAGTTCAACCTTATGTTCAAGACTTTCCAGGGCGTTACTGAGGACAACAAGTCCGAGCTTTATCTCCGTCCCGAAACAGCACAGGGTATCTTCGTAAACTTTGCTAATATCCAGCGTACAACACGTAAAAAGGTACCTTTCGGTGTTGCACAGATTGGTAAATCTTTCAGAAACGAGATCACTCCCGGTAACTTTATTTTCCGTGTACGTGAGTTTGAGCAGATGGAGCTTGAATTTTTCTGCAAGCCCGGTACTGACCTTGAATGGTTCAACTACTGGAGAAGCTTCTGCAAGGACTTCCTTCTTGCTATCGGTCTTAAAGAGGAGAATATCCGCCTTCGTGACCACGATCCTGAGGAGCTTTGCTTCTATTCAAAGGCTACTACAGACTTCGAGTATCTGTTCCCATTCGGCTGGGGCGAGCTTTGGGGTGTAGCTGACAGAACTGACTACGACCTTACACAGCACATCAACACAAGCGGCAAGTCCCTTGAATATTTCGATCCCGAAACAAACGAGAAGTATATTCCTTACGTTATCGAGCCATCTCTCGGTGTTGAAAGACTTTTCCTCTCTGTTGTTACAGAGGCTTACGACGAGGAGGAGCTTGTTTCCACAGACAAGAACGGCAACGAGAAGAAGGAAACTCGTACAGTTATGCGTCTGCATCCTGCTCTTGCTCCCTATAAGTGTGCAGTTCTTCCCCTTGTAAAGAAGCTCACTCCCAAGGCTGAGGAAGTTTACGAAATGCTCTCCAAGAAGTTTATGTGTGACTTTGACGAAACAGGTACTATCGGTAAGAGATACCGCCGTGAGGACGAAATCGGTACACCTTTCTGCATTACTGTAGACTTTGATACAATCGAAAAGGACAACTGTGTTACAGTTCGTGACCGTGACACAATGGAGCAGCAGCGTGTTGCTATTGATGACCTTGTTAAATTCCTTGAGGAAAAAACAGCTCTTTAATTGAAAATTAAAGCAATGCTTTGCATTGCAAGCCATTAGCCGTTAGCTTTTAGCTGACGGCTATGATTTTATTGAAAAGTCAGTTAATGAATAATAGAAATGCTCCCCAAAAATCGGGGAGCATTTTTTTGAATTACGTTCCTGCGCTGAAATAATATAAATTATCTCCTGCCCAGTCTATGTATACCTGTTCGCCGTCATAACCGCTGTCCGGAATTTCCACATAGTCGCCCTCTGCATAGCTTACAGTACCGTCAGTTACAAGATAGCCGTATGCATCCAATAAACCCTTATTAAGAGATATATGAACTGTATGCTCATCAACAAAATACATATAGCCAAATATATCTTCGTCAAATAATGCAGCTATTTCCTCGTTTGCAATTTCAGAAGCATTGTCAATTTCAGTATCAATGGTATATCTGCCGCTTTTCAGTTCTGCAAGAGCATATTCTCCGATTTTCTTTGCTGCGGCTCTGTTTGTTTCATCGTTTTCGGGACCATTCCACGCTGCAAAGAAATCCTCCATAGCAGTGCGGAATTCTTCACTGCGAATGTCAACAGCTTCCTCAGTTTCTTCACAGAACAGACGCACATAATAAGGCTTTTCCTCCATGCTTCCACCGCCGACTAAGAGGTACATTCCCTCTCTTTCAGCAATGGGGTATTTCATTATGTACAGACCGGAACCAACATCCTCACCGCAGTAATCCTCAAAATCAGTCCATGTGATTTCCTCCGCCTTTTCAAGAGAGAGAGAAATAATTTCTTCATTTGTAATATACCACTTCCATGAGTAAGAACCGTCATCAGCTGCAACCCATTCGCCGTTTACATATTCCTCATAAGCTGTCCATTCATCATTAATCCATTCACCGTTAATACCGGGAATTTTATCGCCTGTAATCTGATTTGTGAAACTCTCGCACCAGTCCTTGAACCATTTTGAAGTTTCGCCGCTGTCGCTGTATGTGGAATATGAATCGTTAAATGTGATATTGCTTATTTCTGCCGCAGAATTACTGTCTACAGCGTAGATATATCTCCTGTAAAGCATATCAGGAGTAGCAACCTCAGGCTGCTTTGTAATTGTGGAAATATTCAGGGTATCGCCAGAAATCTCAAAGTCGTCAATTACGGAATATTTATTTCCTGCACCTGCTTTGCTGTATATTACAACGTAGGAGTTTTGGCTGAAATCATAGATACCGATTTCGTCAGGTGTTTCCTCATTTTCATTAATAACCTGTGCAAGCTCGTTTTCGCTGCGGACAATGTATCCTTTCCATTCATTGTGTGAATCAGCGCCGCTTCTTATATCAGTCATTTCCATGGGGACGAAAGCTGTTTCTACTGTTATATACTGCTCAGTAACTGCCTTTTTCATCTCAATAAAGTCAAATATATCAATATTGTCATCATTGCAGAAATCGGCAGCTTTCCAGTCGGGGAGAGCAACACCTGATTTGCCTAAGAGCCAGCCTTCAAGAACAACAGCATCTGCAATAGTAAATTTACTGTCGCCGTTGAGATCGCCTGTAATAAGCTCGGCGGTAATATCCGTTATATTGCCCTTTTCGTCAATATCGTATTTTCTTTTTACATCGCTCAGAGTGTAAATTCCCGTTTCATCGCCGCCTTTGTATTCCTCGGAAACTATCCAGTTTACGTCAACAACGCCATCAGAAACAGGAGTATATAAAAATATCGTATCGGTATTATCTCCCATAAACTCCTTTAAACCTCTGAGAACATCAATAGCGGCAACTTCTTCCAGCTCTGCTGTACCGTCCTGATTCATTATGTAGTCGGACATAAAATCGTAGCCTATCCGCGGAGCGTAAACGATATACCCGCCGTGAACAGAAGCAGTACCGTACTTTTTAATAAAGTCTTTAAATTCTGTATTGCAGTCAGGAACAAATGAGAATATATCCGTCTGTGTAATATTGCCATTTTCGTCAATCTCAAAGGTGTAATTCTTGCGGCTGTCTTCTTTTCCCTTAAAAGTTTCTGTTACCTCAATTTCTAAATTGCAGTCTTTCGAAGGCTCATAAACCGCAATTTCAATATCGCACATTTTGGATGCGCTGTAAAAGGACGAAAAACTCCTGCGGCTTAATTCAGATGCCGTACCAGTTTTTGTTGAAATATTGTACTCACGGTTGTCGGCTTTCGGTATAGAAATACATATCAGTCCGTCCTGAACGCGAGTTGAACCGTAGGTGTTATAAAACTCCTCTGCTTCTTCAAAGCTGTCAGGTACCCAGTCGGGAAATTTCGGAGTATCGACTGATGCATACTCTATGGAAAAGCTGTGGAAATTCTCACAGGTTTCGGGAACAGAACGCATAATCTGATTGAGTCTTATATACTCCTCTGAATCAGCATATTTGTCCTTGACATCAACAGCAACATTTGCAAGCTTGCGGAAATAGCTTGTGGGATTTTCTATATCGGTAACAAAGTCGGTTTCCGAAATAACTTCAAATCCGTACTCGTTTACATTTACATTGTAATATTCTTCGTTAAGTCCGAGGTCATTAAGAATACCATTGAAAATATAATCGTTTGTGTTTGTTTTGGATATATCGCTCAGCTTTTCGGAAACGATAACATCATCAACGTTGTCCCGAAGATAGCTTTTGGGATCTATCATCACAGAAAACTGCACATTTGCTTCAAGGTCGTTTGTGATAACATCGGGAGCAATATATTCCAGCTCGTTTATATTACAATAATTTTTAAAGCTTTCCTCGTCCATATTGAGTATCTCATCAAAGGTATACTCCACAGGCTCGGCAAACCAGTATTTTTCCATATATATGACAACATTCTGATTGTTGCTTTCGGTGAAATCAAAGGAATCCTCTGATTTATCCATATCTATTCTGTAGCCGTAGCCGTTATAGTCCCTGCCGATATGCTGTATCTTATATCCGAAGTTTTTTGAAGCATCGGAATTGATATAAGGATTGCACTCTGATGTATTAAAGCCTCCGAGATAGATTGCACCGCCCATTTCTGCGCCTGAATCTGAGAGATGTCCCCCAACAATTGAAAAGTCCATATCCTTGCGGAAAAGCTTGTTTGTTTCAGAATCAATGACTGTTACGGTTACTGTTCCACTTTCGGAGGTATCAGCTGCAAATGCCTGTATACCGCCAATAGATGAAAGAGAGAGCGCCATTGCCGAAACTAATGAAATTGTCTTTTTCATAATAATTTCCCCTGTCTTTTATTATTGTGATAATAGAAATATAGGCAATAACCGTCAATTAAGCCGAAATATCGCCGTTTTTCTTATTCACATTGTAGCATAATTGGTTAAAATTGTCAATAGCTTCGCATAAAAATATTATAGGCGGCAGATTTGCAGTAAATCCGCCGCCTTAGTATAACATAAATTTTTATCCTACAATTCCCGAACGCTCAATGCCTTCGATAAAGTGCTTTTGCAGGAAGATATAAAGTATCAGCAGGGGAGTTATGGAAATAAGACAGCCTGCTTCTTTCCACACTATCTGCTCACGGGGGGAGATATCCGCCGAAACCGTATCAAAGAGCCTCTGTTTCAGCTCCGTGTCAAGGTTGCGGAGCATAAGGGAAATCGTCCTTGTATCGGTGAAAAAGCTTGCGCTGACGTAGTAATCATTCCAGTACCACACCACGGAAAAAAGAAATACCGTGAGAAATGCGGCGGCGGCATTCGGCACCATAACCTGCAAAAACGTCCTGAATGGACCGCAGCCGTCAATATATGCCGCGTCCTCAAGCTCTCGCGGAAGTCCCTTGAAAAACTGTCGGAAAATCAGTATCATAAGCCCTGCACGTATACCATTTGCGGTTATGGCAGGGAGATACATTGTAAATGCCGTATCAATGAGATTAACTGAAAGGCTGCCGATACCGAAGCTTCTGAACTGTGAGTACAGCGGCAGGGCGATAACCTGCGGCGGTACGAGTATCATCATTATAACGATGCTGAACAGCAGCTTCTGTCCTCTGAACTTAAACCGCGCAAAGCCATAGCCTGTTACCGCGCAGGAGATAACCTGCACAAAGGCACAGCCTACATTCAGCATAAGCGTTGTTATAAGGGTATTGGGGAAATCCATTGCATCGAGGGTTTCTTTCAGTACATTCAGCGTAAAGTTACGCGGGATCCACATAACCGTTGGATCGTTCATATCGCCTCTTTCGCGGAAAGTGCAGCTTATCATATAAATAAGGGGGTACAGAATTACAAAGCCAAGCCCGAAAAGTATGATAAAGCGGAAAAAGGGGAAGATTTTCTCAGCAGCCTTTTTTCGCCTTAAATAGCCGATTTCTTCCTTTGAAAGCCCTTGTGAGGTATTTTCAGCCATATTCTGCACCTCCTATTCTGTTTCATAATAAATCATTTTATTTGCCGCAAATGTGATAATTCCGATTGCGGTGATGATAATTCCGAAATAAAGCCATGCCATAGAGGATATAACGCCGAACTGCCAGTCATCGCGGAGGGCGAGTATTCGCTTCATAACAGGGTTTGTGGGATTTGTGAAAGAGTCGATTACGGTGAAGATGAAATTCACCAGTATAAATGGGCTTACATAGGGGAATGTAATCTTCCAGAAATATTCCCATGCGGTAGCACCCTCAAGCTGTGCCGCTTCACGGGCGGAGGATGGGATAGTCTGCAATGCCGCAAGGAAAAGGAGTATCTGTATGCCGCTTGCCCAGACGATACTGAAAATATTGTCTGATATTGCGGAAATCATAGTTTCCATATTGTCGCTCAGACCGTAAATTCCCAGAAATTGCAGCAATTCACCGACCATATTGGTGGAGAACATTGTTGAAAACTGTGCCGCACCTATATTTCCTGTGGAGCTTATATCGCCGCTGATAATAGCGTAGACAGGGCCTGTTGCGATGATTACGGGAAGAAAGAAAACAGCTCTTGCCAACGCTCTGCCCTTGAATTTCTGATTTAGGATAACCGCGATAAACAGGGAAAAAATTACTATCAGCGGAGTTTTCCACAGCGTTTCTATAAGGGTTTCTTTCAGACATTCAGTATATTTAGGATCAGTTGTCAGGGAATGTTCAAAGTTTTCGAGTCCCACCCATTTCAGCGAAGAATTTCCTGTATCAATGGTAACATCGCAGAAAGACCAGATAAACGAGGTCAGCAGGGGAACGAGGAAAAAGCAAACAGTTCCCACAAGCCACAGACTGATAAAGCCGTAGCCGTAAAGGGATTTCCGTTTTTCATAGGAAAGTCGCGGAGGTCTTTTTTCATCTTTTTTCTTGCTCATCAGTAGAAATAGCCTCCTTTTTTCGTATCGTCAAGGTCAATTGTCTGACCGTTGAAAGCTATGGTATTCTCCGAAAAATTGACTTTTATTACCGTATGGTCGGAGTATGTGACGCTGATTTCTTCGCTGTCGGCTTCATAGCCTGTTATGCGATCCTCTGCAATTTCCTCATACAGAGGCTTTAACAGCTTGTATTTCTCCGCCGCAGACAGAACGTGATTTTCATAGTTTGCGTAGAAATATACATCAAATTCCGTATCTTTAAGCTCGCTTGTTTCTGTATAGAGCATATCATAGCTGAGATAGCTTCCTGTAGCCGCTGCCATAAGCAGAAGTCTGTCGGGATCTGCACTACCGTTTATCGCTGTTGAGGAATATGGGATAAGTCCGTGCAGCACCATCTGATAAAAGGGGATATCCTCATTGAAAATATCAAATCGGCTTGAACTCAGGGGAACATTGGTTATATGGCTTGCATAGGGGATAGCGTAGGCGTTAGCCGTATCTGCAAGTATGCCGTTTTCAAGCTTTTCCGTCAGTATCTCATAGCCCTCAACAGCAAGTCTTTCTGCGTCAGAACGGGATATTTCACGCTTGCCGTAGTCGCCGTAAAGGGAAGATGTGAGGTTGCCCACGGATACGCCCTTTAAGCCTGCCTTATTGTAGCTTTCCCCGATATCGCTGAAAACCTCGCTGTAGTAATGGGGGGAAAGCAGGGACATATTATCCTTGAAGCCGTCGGGGATATCATACGCGCGGTCATAGCTGACGATACGCGAATATGAACCTGATATGCGGACGCAGGTGTTGTTAATGGAATTATAGCCGTTTCCCGAATAAAAATCGCGGTTATCGGACACGGGATAAAGCTCAAAGCCGTTATCCTCAATGAAATCGGAAAGAGCTGAAAATTCCGTCTTTCCTCCGAGGGTATCAGAGGGTGAAGCTGATGTATCAACTTTGTTTTCGATGCCGTCGTCAGTCCAGTTTTTATAGGACACAATAATATTTTCAACTCCGCTTTCCGTCAGGTCGTTGAGAATTTCCCTGCCCTGACTAAAGCTTGTGACAGGAGTTTTCATTGTCACAGGTATGCCGAAAACAGGCTTTTTCTTCTGCACTCCGCCGTAAAGGGAAATATACATAGGAGCCTGCTCCGGGACAATTTTTTCCGTCAGTCCCTTGTTATCCATAAGGTATTGACGGTAGCTTGCCGCAACGTCCGTATAATCGGCATTTTCAGCGGAAATGGGATAATACAGAAGCTCGATATCATCTGTTTTAATATCCCCCGTTTCGAATACGGTAAATTTATCGTTGCTTCCCGACATATAGAAGGTATCTGTTCCGCGGAGGATAAAATTAAATCCGCAGAGGTTATAGCTGCTGTTGGACTGCTCCGACACGCTGACGGAGAGATTAGCGTTTGCGTCGCCCTTTTCAGCGATAACAAGCATGGCATTGTCCTCTTTTACAATGCCGTACACAGGGAGGCAGAGCTGCTCCGTAACAGCGCCCTTATGAGTGGGAACAGCGGTGATATCCCTGCCGTAGACAGGCTGTGAATAAGCGTCTGTTTCCATAGTTTTTTTATTGTTGAACCGTACAAGAGCGCCGCAGCCGTCGGGGATAATGAAATACCCCTCCTCGGACATATCAGCTGCCCCGAAGCTGTTCATTATGTTAATTTCCGTAATGATATTTTCGTTATCAGGTTCTTTTATATCGCTGATTTTCAGCTTTGCGCGGATATGGTCGTTTTCGAGAGTATATTCCACAGGGATTTCAAAGCCCTTTTCGTAGCTGTAGGTGATACGCACACCGCCCTCAATATCCTTGACAGATATTTTGCACTCCTCCGCAGCTGAACGGAGTACAGCTGTGGAATGTTTTGAGGGTATGCCGTAGGTAAGCTTATTTGAGGAACGCAGCTCATTTATAAGCAGGGGAGCTGCATTTTTGTCCCGTGAAGCTCCCAAAGGCGCAGACCACCATATATAGCCTGTTTCCTTGTTTTCAAGGGCAATATTTCCAAGTCGGTCGTCCACAAGAAGCCGCAGCTTATCGTTTTCGGCGCATATTCTTGATATGGCAATGACCTGCTTTCTGTCGGCAGAAAGCCACGCGAAGCCTTTTTTGTCGGCGGTATAATATACGGCTTTATTGTCCTCAATGCCGCTTTTTTCGTAGGTGAAAAGGACATTTTTGAAGTCGTTATCCATAAGCTCCAGAGTATTTCCGTCAAGGGAGCTGAAAAGAAAGGGATTGTCAATAGTGGAGATGACCTGACGTATCCGCAGAGGCTTTGTCATATCCTCATTTACATAGAGCAGATAGCGTCCGCCGCCGCTTATATATACCTTTCCGCTGTTGCATTTATTGCCCTTGTCAAAATCGGCAAGGACTTTTTTCGTTTTTCCGTCAGCTGCAACAAAATCTCCCAGCTTTTTTATATCGCTGATTTTGTCGGAAAGCTTTTCCTGCTCAGGGGTATAATCGGATTTTTTATCAGGTTTTCCGCCGTTTTTCTCCCAGATGATATCATCAATATCCTTATCCTTGAAATATATGTCGATACCCTCAACTGTGCCGATTTTTTCCAGATATTCCGCAATATCGTCATAGGGAACATCTACCTTTTCAACGCTTTCCGAAAGCTTTGCAGCAACGGAGGACTTTTCCTCTGTCTGCTCCTCAACGGAATTGTCAGGAGCAGGAAAATCCTCATCAGCAAATGAATTACCGGCAACAGCCGCAGCTGATACCGAAAGGAGGCAGAGGAGGAATATTTTCAGCTTTTTCTTCATATTCAACCTCCTTAATCACGTATTCTGTAGGTGATTTCCATAAACAGCGTTGAAAAGAATATTGCCACCTGCTGTATCAGGGAGAGGAGAAGTATAAGGAGGAACAGCATTATGAGCATAGCCCCGATTGTGAGTGCTATGGCAAATATTGTCTTTGCGGCGGAGTATTGATGTACCGACCGTATGGCTGAAAAAAGCAGTATTGCCGACCAGCCTGTGCCGATTATGGTGATTATTGAGATGAAAACGGCTTCGTCGCGTATGAGAAAATGTGACAGAAGCGTATTTACAAGCAGCTGAGTCACATACGGCACAAGAGCATAAGCGCTGTATATGCAGATATTCTTCATTGTACCCTCTCCGTCAAGGAGTGTGCATACCGCCCAGTTCCCCACCGTCCACGCACCGAATACTACAAAGCTTTTGACGATATACGGCACAACGTTGAATATTTTATCATAAGGGACATAGTGATTGAAGCCATAAAGCCGTTCATTGGCGATATTGGCAAGGAACAGCATACAAATTATAAAAAAGGCAATTTTAAGCGAGCCTGATTTTTTCCAGCGCATATCCTCAAAGCCCTCAACAGGATGAGTTATGGCGTGAGCTACCCATTGAACAGGGGTGAGTTCATACATTGCTATTCGGTAATACCTCACAAAGCCCGCCTAACGGCTTTGCACGAAATCTGCTTGCATATTTTCCGCCATCTTGCACAAAAAACTCTTGACATACGACAGTATGCCTGCAAGTTTTTTATACAATCTGACGAAAAATCTGACTTCGCATCTTCCGCACAAGCTCTGTGCGGTATTACCGTTCCTCCTTTTCGTCTGATTTTCCCTTTTTCCTTTCAGCGGCAAGGGCAGCCTTTTTATCCTTTCGGCTTTTTATAATACCTGCAATTGCAATTGAGCCGAAAATAAGTGCAAGGAGTATCGGTTCAAAGTTATTTCTGATAAATTCCATACGATAGCCCTCGAAAGCCTTATCGTATATCTTTCCTGCGTCTGCCAGTTTAGCGTATTTCATAGCCTCCCCGTAATCTCCCGAACGGAGCTTTGCGGCGGCAATTCCCAGATACGCGCGGCGGTATGTGCCGTCATATTTCAGCACCTCAAGCCACGGATCAAGCGCCTCCTCGTAGCAGCCGCTGTTGTGAAGTGCAGAGGCTTTGTGGACGACTTCTCCGAAATCTGTTTCCTTGAAGATCGTCACAGTATTTTTCATTGTATCAGTTACATAGAGCCTGTCATCGCAGGATTCAAGAGCAGCCGCCTGCTTGAAGCCGCCTACCTGATCGGCATTTTTACCCACGATAAACAGCAGGTTGCAGTCCTCGTCATACTGGAAAATCCGCCCCATTGTAAAGTCAAGGCAGTTGATATTGCCGTCCTCCGCAATGTCCACATCAATTATAGCAGAGGCAAGAACCCTGTTCTGAGATGTGTCGTACATAGGCGAATAATCCCCGAAAACAGCTTCATTATTGGCAAATATATTTTTACCTGCTGAGTTGAGCTTTTTTATTGTGTCCGTAGTCTGTGTAGAGGATGATGTGCAGGTATATATGAAATCGCCCTCAATGTCAAAGCTTGTTATACCTGAGGGGACATTTCGGGTACGTCTTGTCAGTTTTTCCTCGGACATAAAAAGTCCCGAAAAATAGTCCCCGATGATCTCAGCTGTGGGCTGAACCCTGTTTGCGCCGTAAAAGCCTGTAAATTCGCCGTCGGGTGAGAACATAGCCGCACCTGTTGTTATATTGTTCAGCACCACATAGACATTACCAGCCTTGTCAGCAATAACGCGCTGAGGGTTGAATGTGCGGCGGCTGTCGTATATTTCGGTGTCAGGCTTTGTTATCTCTCTTACAACATAGCCGTCGAGATCGGTTATAAGCACCCGTGAATTTTCCGTATCGGCTATATACATAAGCTGATTTTCCGCCGATATAAATATACCTGAGGGCTTTTTCAGCGCTGTTTTCGTGCCGTCAGCCATAATGAAGCTGTCGTAAACTCTTACAGCGTCGGTGAAATCGCTGTTTATGGCGATAATCCGATTATTTCCTGTGTCGGTGATATAGAAGTTTCCGTCAAAGGCGCAGAATATATCCGAGGGCATATTCATAGCGCCCACTCCTAAATCGTAGCCTGATACAGCGCGTTCAGCGGTATAGCCTGCCTGTGAGGGGATAGGCTCGCCCCAGCGGTCGTAGTTGTACACATCGTAAGGCTCTTTGGCGGATGCGGTAAAAATCGCGGTATATCCGCATAAAATCACGGAGAGAGCAGCTGTAACGGCTCTTTTGAAAATTTTCTTCATAGCCGCCACCTCATTCCTTTATTCCCGAATGAGCCATAGTTTCGATAACCTGCCGCTGTGCCAGGATAAACACAATAACAGGGGGGATAAGCATAAACACAGCCGCCGCCATAGCAACGCCTGCACGGGCAAGTCCTGAAGCCGCCGCCTGCGTTACAACTGTGGGGAGCGTTTTATACTGCTCCTGAAAGACAACAGAACCTGCCTGAATATTCCACGCTCCCTGAAAAGCGAATATAATAAGCGTCATAAGAGCAGGCTTCTGATTGGGCATAACGATTTGCCAGCATATGCGGAAAAGTCCTGCACCGTCAACCTTTGCGGCTTCAATCATTGAGTCGGGAATCTGACTTATTGACTGCCGCATAAGGAAAAGCCCCATAGGTGATGCAACAGCAGGGAAAATCAGAGCAAGGGGTGTGTCGATTATCCCCATTTTTGACATAACCATATACTGCATAATGTAAATAACATTGCTCTGATAGAGCAGGGCAACAACGATAATGCTGTTGATGAGCCTGCTTCCGGGGAATTTGCATTTTGCAAGGACAAAAGCCGCCATTGAAGCGAATACGCATTGAAGTACGGTAACTGATACCGTAACAGCAACTGAGTTGAAAACATAACGTGAAAAGGGAACGCGATTGCTTCTGAGAGCCTCGAACATATCCCTGAAATTATCGAGAGTTGGACGGAGGGTATAAAGCTTCGGAGGGAAAACAAAAAGCTCCTCCACGGGTTTAAGGGACATAACGATAGTGAGATAGATAGGCAGAAGCATAAAAAGTCCCATAATAAGGAGCAGCACAAATATTGCGACATTTCCGCCGTGTTTTCTGCCAGCCTGTCGGTTTGTGCCTTTTAATTTATCTGTGCTTTTCATGTTTCCACCACCTTTCATAATGCGTAATTATTTAAAAAGCCTTTAGCCATAAGCTATTAGCCTTTAGCTTTGATAGGGTTGATATTATCCGCCTTGGAGTGATGTGGGCATCGCCCACTGCTAATGGCTGACGGCTTGCGCAGCGAAGCGAAGCAGAAGACGATTATTCATCATTACTTCCCAATATCTTGCTTATCACCTTATTGCATATAAACATCACCGCAAAGAGGATCATACAAATCGCTGAGGCGTATCCCATTTCAAAGCGTACCCAGCCATAGTCGTAAGCGTGAGTCATAATGGTATGCGCCTTGTAGTCGGTGCTTGGGAAGCCCACAAGATTTTGCGCTACCGTGCCTGCTGTAAAGGAGCTGACGATCTGCATAACCGCTGCAAACATCAGCTGCGGCTTCATTGAGGGGATAACGATATATATAAGCTCCTGCCATTTTGTGCGTATACCCTCGATTGCCCCTGCTTCATACAGGCTTTTATCAATATTCTGAAAGCCTGCGCGCAGGGCGAGAAAGCCTGCACCGAGGGATATCCACAGCTGAACGATTATACACACACCTAAAATATACCGTGAATCGGTAAGCCATTGCACAGGAGAGTTGATAATTCCCAGATTTATGAGGAAAGAGTTGAGATATCCGTTAATATCGCCGCTGAAAATAAGCTGCCATACGGTGTAAACGCTTGCCATTGAGGGGATATAGAATATCAGGGTGAATATGGTTTTCAGCTTTGGCGGCAGACTGTTTATCAGCCACGCAAGGAGAAAGCACAGCACATAGCTGACAGGGCCTGTAAAAAGGGCAAAAATCAGCGTTACGCGTATGGAACGGATAAACACCTTATCCGAGAGGAAAAGTGCGGTATAGTTGGAAAGTCCCACAAATTCGGGAGCCTGCGCCATATTGAAATCCGTAAAACCCATAGGGAGGGACATAACAACGGGTATCACCGTAAATATGATAAAAAATATCATAAAGGGGGCTATCATGGCATAGCTTGCCTTATTCTGCTTTACAGAACGCCACAGCATTGCACGTTCCTCTTTTTTTGTGCGTCTGCCGATTTCCTCGGCTGACAAATGTGCCATAACAGTCACCACCTTTTTTAATTAAGAATTTAGAATTAAGAATTATGAATTAATGCGTAATTATTTAAAAGCCGTAGCTGTTAGCCTTTAGCTTGCGGATAATCTCCGTCCTGTCAATCCTCAAGATTTTCTCGTTTTCGCTCAATTTCGCCGTTTATATCACGGTTGTACCAGATAAGCGTATCACGGGGATTTTCACCCTCGTTGACCGTTTCGCGGAAAGCGTTCATAATATTTCTTGTCACAGCGTAGGAGGAGGGCAGAACAGGAATCTCCACAAGCTCTGACTGCTGTGCCTGAAGCCGCTGCAGTTCCTCTGATGACCAGGAAAGCTGCGAAAGAGCTTGTACATTTGCCGTGTCAAAGCGTCCGAGAGTTCCCATAAGTCCTTCGGCTCGCACAGCATATTCCGCCTGTGTATCGGCTGATGTAAACCATCTTATGAACCGCCATGCATTGCCCTTGCTTTCGGCGCTGTTGAATATTACTGCTCCCGAACCGCTTGAATTAGCGGCGTGAGAGATAGTGCCGTCAGGCAGCTCTGTGCCGGGAACAGGGCAGAAATTCCAGAGTCCGGATATTTCGGGAGCTGCGGCTTCAAGCTGATTTGCAAAAGTATAATTTTGTATAACTATTGGGTATTCGCCTGTTCTGAAGCGTGTAAAAGCGTCATAGCTCTGGTCAAAGCTGTATTTGGTGTAGAAATCTGTCCATTCTTCAAAGGATTGGACTGCTTCAATGGTATCAAAGGTTGACTCTGTAAGCTCATCATTATAGTAATTCTGCCCCTTTTGCAGCAGGAGCATTGCAAAGGTATGCCCCGACTCAGTAGCAGGGGATATATTTGCAGGGGGGAGAACAAGTCCTGCGTTCATATAATTGCGCTGAATAGCAGGGAGCATATCAATAAGCTCCGTCCACGTTTCGGGAGGAGATGAAAAGCCAAGCTCTGAGAGTATATCTGTTCTGTAGAACATTACAGGAAAGCTCTGGCTGATTGGCAGACCGTATGTTCCGCTGCCGTATTCATAGGGAGTGAGAGCATTTTCCTGAAACTGTGCCGATACATTATTGAAATCGGGGAATCGTGATACGTCCACAAGTAGATCACGGGCAGCCAGATTTACAGGAAATTCGCCGCCGAGGAAAAGTGCCGCGTCAGGGGCTTTTCCTGCAAGGGCAGCTTCGACAATACCGCCTGTTACGAGATTTATGGAGATTGGTATATTGTATTCGGGGATAAATTCGTTTTCGGTCATTTCCTTGATTATCTGCGCCTGATCGCGTCCAAGAGCAACCCATACCTCGACGGCTTCCTCGTCCGTAACATCGGAGAGGGTGGTATAATCCTCGAAAAATGAGCCGAAAAAGCTTTTCAGCCCGAAGCTTATCGACTTTCCCAGCTTTTCATTGCAGTCTGTAAGCTCTGCGTTTCCCTCAGCAAGCTCGATATAGTCAATTTCAAGGGGCTGATCGCGGTATTCACGTACCCATGCCGTAATTGAGGCGGCATTATTTTTTATCTGTGAAAGATAATCAGGGATTTTCAGCGGCTTTTCAACGCATTTGTCAAGTATGGCGGCGGTAGTGTCAAGTATAGCCGCCTCTGAGCCTGACGTACCCGAAAGAGCTTCAATATCTGTCTGTATTTTTTTTAGTTCAGCGGAAATGCGGCGGAAATCCTCAATAAGTCCGTCTATTTTCTCGTGAACGTAGTAGTCGGTGTATTTATCGGGGGACGGGCCTGTTATCATAATAATTTTTCTGTAACATCTGTTAAGCTCGTCTGCATAGTTTTCAAGGAGGCGCAGGGAGTTTCCGATTTTGCCTGTGACGCACTCCATTGTAATCGTGTGAGCCTGTCCTCCCTCAAGGTAAACATATACATCATCGCCGTTTTCTGTTCGGGGAGTTACAACGCTCCAGTCGTTATCATAAAGAAATTCAACGCAGTTCAGCTCTTTGCAAGGCACTTCGCCGTCAATGTATATACGTCTGTTTGAGAAAAATCCGCGCATCTGATTTTGTCTTGCCTTTATGCCAAGTCTGAACCAGCCGCCATTTCCAACTTCCTCTGCTGAAAGCTCCCATGTAACAGTCTGCATAGCCTTTTTCCAGCTGTCCTTGCCGATTGTATTGCACATTATATTTACGGGGTGGGAGGGAGATGTGAGATAGCTTGAATTGTCCGTAGAGGGGGAAAGTGAAGCGTCTGACTTATATGCGGCAGATTCGCCCTCAATGCGGATAAGCCGTGAATTTCCGCTGTCTTTTTTATTTACGGAGCTTCGGTATTCCTCGTAAGAGGGAAGCTCCTTCGGGTTAAAAAATCTGAGGTAATCTATGGCGAATCCTGCTCGTTCTGAGGCAAAGCTTATTTCGTGGCTGCCCTTTTCAAGATAGAACAAAAGCGGCTCAGAAAAAAGTCCGTCGGGATCGCTTATGACGGATTTCTGCCACATAGAATGTTGAACCTGAGCAGGACGGATCTGATTTCCTCTTGAATCCGTCTTGATATCCGTTTCATTAATCCAAACTCTGTTAAGCATAAGCCGTGAGGCGGAGTCAAAAGGAGCTTCTCCGTCAATTTCCATTGAAAGCTCAATGCGGCTGCTGTTTGATATCAGCGGCGCATAGCTTATTTCAAGGGCATATACTCCTGTTTCGGGAACATTTACAGTATAGGCGACATTTCCGCCGCTGCTTTCCCATATAAGCACATCATCGCGGACGATGCTGTCTGTGCCGTAGCTGCCGGTGGAAAATTCACCATATTCAGCAGCTGAAAATTCTGTGCCATTTATAAATATTTCGGTATCGGGGCGGTTTTCCTCTGTGTACGTATCATAGTAATCGCTGTATGAGGTGATATCCGTGTTAAGCGGCTCAAAGGTGTAATAACCGTCGATTTCGCTGATGCGGGGAGTTATCGTGCCGTCGGAAAGAAATTCACCGTGGGCTGTCACAGGCGAGATAAAAGCGAGGCACGAAAGGGCAGCGGACAAAATTTTTCCGCAGAATTTAACTGATTTCACAGACGTACACCTCCCAAGCGCAAAATGGCAAACTGCATAATACTTACTCAATAATTATAACAAAATTTCGGCTTTTTGTCAAGATAAAGGTAAGGAGCTTTTAGCTGTCAGCTATAATATTTTAGGAATTGGCATAAAAAAGGGTATCGGCAGAAAATGAATTGACCCCAAAAAGTTAGACAAAGATTTAAAAGAAAATTTATGCAAAGCGACTAAGCGGCAAGCTTGGTCGCTTTGTTGCGTTATGCAGCTTTGGCGAGACGGTAGTCAACAGGTGACATTGCATCGAGTTTCAG
>JAGAMB010000035.1 GCA_017624895.1 Ruminococcus sp.
AAATCCACAACAACAAAGAAAACAACAGAAAAGAAGACAACAGCTAAAAAGACAACCGCTCAGAGCAGTGACGCGCCTAAGACAGGTGATGCAGGAACAGCAGCTCCTGTACTCGTTCTGGCTATGGCTGTTACAGCCGCATTCGTTCTCAGAAGAAAAAGAGATGACGAGGAGTAATTCCTTGAAATCCTATGACTGAAACAATAAACCTCCCCCTTCAAAAGAAGGGGGAGGTTTTTGCGTGTGGATAAGGCATATTAATCCTCAATTAATTTGCCGTTATTGAACGAATAAATATTCTCCATTTTGTACCCATATGAGGAATTTGGTATGCTGATGTGAGGTTCAAATGTAAAGGCTTTTACAGACGAAAGCTTTGTTTTGTTGCCCTTTTCAATATAAATTCTGTCATTTTTATCCATAACAATTGAATGTCCGAGATTTCCCATAAAGTCGAGGTTTACATACCCTTTTTCGATGATGATTTTGTTTATGTGATAATATAACTCCTCAAAAGTAGTATCGACTGTGACATATTCCTGCATTGCCTTATGGAGATATTCTTCCGTAATCAAACCATTTCGCCACTCGTCATTTTGAATTTTTTCAATTTCTGTAACAACATTGCCATTTTCTATTATAACAGTTCGGGCGTAATCACCCCATATATTATTATTTTGTGGGCTTAAATCAATCGTGATTATATCATTTTCCTCAATTTTTATATCAGAAGTTTTGTATTCCCTGCCCGATACAGAAATAGCAGTTTCCTTTCCGCAAAATACAAATGCACCAACGTCCCAGTACCAAAACGAATCAGCACCGTGGGAAAGCAGATATTTTTCGCAAAGATTTCTTATCTCATTCAAGTTCATCCCTGCTTTTATTACTGACGAAATATACTTTATTGTATCACGATTCAGATTTTGCATATCTTTGATAGTCATTTTAATTCCTCCGCCTTAAAATTTTAAAAGCGTTTTTATCTTCGTCAAAATAATATTCGCTGCATCGAATTTACTCATAAGCTCCAGTTCTTCATCGCAGTCAGCTGTTATCATCGTGATAATATTTGTATCAGTACCGAAGCCTGCTCCGTCTTTTTTAAGGGAATTAGCGCATATCATATCGCAGTTTTTGGAAATCAGCTTTTTCCGTGAGTTTTCAATCACATTGTCAGTTTCCATGGAAAAGCCGCAGATAACCTGTCCCTCGCACCTGTTTTCACCGATATATTTGAGAATATCTGTAGTCCGCTTCAGCGATATGCTCATATCGTTGTCTGATTTCTTTATTTTATGGTCAGCCGTTGAAACGGGGGTATAATCCGCCACAGCCGCTGCCTTTATAACAATATCCGTATCGTTTAAACGGCTTTTCACAGCGTTGAACATATCCTCTGCCGATTGAACTTTCACCACATTGACAAACATAGGCGGCTCAACCTCGGTATGTGCGGCAACAACCGTTACATCTGCACCGCGGAGCATAGCCGCTTTTGCCATAGCAAAGCCCATTTTTCCGCTGGAATGATTTGTGATAAATCGCACAGGATCAATGCTTTCACGGGTTGCACCTGCGGTTACAAGTACCTTTTTTCCCGTTAAATCCTTTTCAAAGGCAATTTCACGGAGGATAAACTCCACAAGAGTATCTTCATCGGGGAGCTTTCCGTCGCCAATATCACGATTTGCAAGCATACCCTTGACAGGCTCGATTATCTTGTAGCCGTGACGTTTCAGCTTTTCAATATTCTCCTGAACTATGGAATTGTGCAGCATATTGTGATTCATAGCAGGTGAAACGAGAATGGGGCAAGTGCAAGCCATAACTGTTGTAGTCAGCATATCGTCGGCAATTCCGTTTGCAATTTTGCCGATTACATTTGCCGTTGCAGGTGCGATGAGTACCACATCAGCTTTTTTTGCAATAGCAACGTGTTCCACGCTGTACTGGAAATTGCGGTCAAATGTGTCAATAAGGCATTTATTCTGCGTCAGCGTTTCAAAAGTCAGAGGATGCACGAAATTTGTGGCATTCTGCGTCATTGATACGTGTACCTCCGCCCCTAATTTTGTCAGCATACGTGCAACGTTGCACATTTTATAAGCGGCTATGGAGCTTGAAACTCCCAGTAATACGGTTTTACCTTTGAGCATATTTTTTTCCTCCTATATTTTTATGTTTTTATTATAGCATATTTTTTTAAAAAAAGCTATAGATTTATACATAAAATTATGATATAATATAATTATTCAAAGGCAACACAACTTTAACCTATACTGTGATGCCCTAAAACAGGAGGTACAAATTTATGCTTTTAGCCGCTGATATAGGCAATACAAATATAGTTTTCGGCTGTGTAGACGATAACGACAATATCGTGGTGTTTGAGAGAATTTCCACAAATCACAATGCAACTGCCGCAGAATATGCCGTACTTATTAAAACGCTTCTGGAGATGAATAATTTCCGCTGCGAGGAAATCACCGACGCCGTTATGTCCTCGGTTGTTCCCTCGGTGACAAATACTGTCAAGGAGGCTATAAACAAGCTTTTCAAGGTTGACGTTATGGTTGCAGGCCCCGGAGTTAAAACAGGTCTGAATATTCTCATTGATAACCCGAAGCAGCTTGGCTGCGATCAGGCAGTTGATGCTGTTGCGGCAATAAATACATACCCTGTTCCGCTGATTATCATTGATATGGGAACTGCCACAACTATTTCCGTGGTGGACAAGAATAAAAATTACCTCGGCGGACTTATTATGACAGGTATGGGAGTTGCCGCTGACGCTCTTATAAACCGCACAGCGCAGCTGCCGAAAATCGACTTTGAAATGCCGCCGAATATTATCGGGCGTAATACGATTGACTGTATGAAAAGCGGTGCATTGTTCTCCAATGCCTGCGCCATTGACGGTATAATTGGGCGTATCGAGGAGGAACTGGGTGAGCCATGTACTGCCGTAGCTACAGGCGGACTTGCATCAACTGTAATTCCCCTTTGCAAAAGGACGGTGCATATTGACAACAACCTGCTTATACGCGGACTTACTATTATTTACCGCAAAAATAAAAAATAAGATAGTGCAGAAGTTAGAAATTGCGGGAAACAAGGTGTAACAAATAATATGAGATGCTTGGGATATTACATAGTAAAAGCTTTGGCGAAACCCGAATGGTGTACTTTGAATACGAGAGAATTGCTTTCTGTAAGCGAAAACGGATTGAGCTGCAAATTTCCTGATTTAGAAAAATGCTTTTATACAAACCACCCGAAAAGTGACAGAGATAAATATAAAGCCTATTTAAGATTAAACGATGCGGAATTTTCAGAATTTTGTGATTTGGTATCAAATTTATTCAGCGAAAAAGGATTGACTACAGATGCGAGATTTTGCCGCTTTGAAGATGCAGTAAAAATGATACGGTACATTCATAATGCGGATGATTACAGGATTTATGGCTTGTATGCTGATGAAGATGTTTTTGATGTATTTGAAAGCGAAGGATATTTTAATGCTGTTAAACCTACCGATTATGCAGGAAATTGCGGAAAAAGCATTGGTTGGGAAATTCTCGGAAGTGAGTCGGCAGGTGCGGATTATTATTTCAACAGTTATATCATTAATTCGCTGAATGAGATTATTGAGAGTGAATGTGAAATTGAGCTGAACATAGATAATAAAACAGGGCTGATTCAAAATTCTTATGAAGAAACAAAGGGATTCTGCGAGGTAATTCAGGGAATGGGCGAGCCTGTTCTATGGCTGCCATTTGAAATATATGAATTCAATGTAACGTAGCACAAAGCTTATGAGTAAGATGCACAGACAGATTTTTCGGAGGTTTTATGGTACTTCTTGTAGTTGATACACAAAAGGCGATAACAAACAGCGGACTATATCAGTTTGAGCAGTTTGAGGCTAATATTGTGAAGCTTATAGATATCGCCAGAAACAGCGGAATTGAAGTGATTTTCGTGCGGCACGATGATGGCGCAGGAAATCCGCTGACAAAGGGAAATGATGGATTTGAGATATACGAAAAGTTTAATCCTGCGGAAAATGAACGTATTTTTGATAAAACGGTAAACAGCGCTTTTAAAGATACGGGACTTGCGGAATATCTTAATGAAAAGGGCGAAAATACGGTAGTTATTGTAGGCTTGCAGACGGAATACTGCATTGACGCTACTGTAAAGGCAGGCTTTGAGCGTGGATTCAGAATGATAGTTCCTGCAAACTGCAACAGTACCTTTGATAATGTTCATATGTCCGCAGAGCTGACTTATAACTATTACAACAGCTTTATCTGGAATAAAAGATATGCGGAATGTATTTCTTTTGAGGAAACAGTTGAAAAGCTTCGGGCGGTGATAAAATGACAGCATACCTTAAAAAATATATGGAAGAAACACAGCGGAGGCTTAAAGAATATGCCGATAAAGCTGAGTTGGAGGAAATATTCAGCGAGCATAAGGATAAGATTGCATTTATGCAGCACGAGAGAATAGTTCATTTTCTTGTGACGATGATGTTTGCAATTATTCTGTCAATATTTGTATGCGCCTTTTTATTTACCGAAAATCCCGCACTTCTTCTCCTTGTGGTGATAATTATGGTGCTGCTTGGATTTTACATAAAGCACTATTATTTTCTTGAAAACACGGTACAGGAGATGTACAGGCTGTACGACAAAATACTGATTTTACGCAAAACGGAGGTGAACAGCAATGACGAAAAAGGAAATAGCGAGGCTTGCCTGTGAGGAGCTGCAAAAAATTTACCCTGATGTAAAATGCTCTCTCAACTATACAAAGCCATATGAGCTGATGTTCGGTGCGAGGCTTGCGGCTCAATGTACCGACGCGCGGGTAAACATCGTTACAAAAAGCCTTTTCAAGAAATATCCCGATTTGCAGGCATTTGCGGAGGCTGACCTTGAAGAACTTGAACAGGATATAAAGCCCTGCGGCTTTTATCATACCAAAGCAAAAAGCTTAAAAGAGATGGCGCAGATGCTTCTTGAAAAATTCGGCGGAGAAGTCCCCGACACTATGGAGGAGCTGCTGACGCTTCCAGGAGTTGGGAGAAAAACAGCTAATCTTATGCTTGGGGATATTTTCGGCAAGCCTGCTATGGTAACAGATACCCATTGCATACGTATAACTGGGCGGCTTGGACTTACCAATAATAAAGAACCTGCAAAGGTCGAGGCTGATTTAGTTAAGCTTATTCCGCCTGAAATCTCCAGCCATTTCTGTCATCAGATCGTGGAATTTGGCAGAGATATATGCAATGCAAGAAAACCAAAATGCGGCGAATGTCCGCTGAATTACTTCTGCAAATATTATAATGGAGGAAAGAAATAATGCTTTTTACATTTCAGCTTAAAACTCCGTCACAGGGACTTATGAACATCACTCCCGAAGTCAGGGAGGCTATCAAGGAAAGCGGTGTTCTGGAGGGAATATGCGTAATATTTTGCCCTCATACAACGGCGGCGATAACTATAAATGAAAATGCTGATCCCGATGTGAAATCGGATTTCATCAAGGGTATGGACAAGTTTTTTCCTGAGTTGAGTGAATTTGAGCATTGTGAGGGAAATTCCGATGCTCACATAAAATCCTCGGCGGTGGGAGCGAGTGAAACCGTTATTATAACAGGGGGACAGCCGCTTCTCGGAACGTGGCAGGATATCTACTTCTGTGAATTTGACGGACCTCGGAGCAGGAAATTTTACGTTAAGGTTATGTGATAAGTAAATACCCTTGATGAGATGACGTAAAATATGATAAACTGCTTAACAGATGCGTCTATTAATCAAACGAATATTTAAGTTGAGTTTAAGCTGTTTTTTTGCGTAATCGCCAAAATAGCAGCTTTTTATTTGTGTAGTTATACAAACTTTTTCTTTAAAATAAAAATTAATTAAGAAAAACTTGATTTCCACCTAAATGAATAGTATAATTAAAGTAGAGGGTAAAGGACACTGTTTGGGATATGGTGTTCGAATTAGACCTATGGAGGGAATTAACAATGCACAATTCATTAATCAAAAAGGCAGGAGCCGCTGTTATGGCTGCTGCTATGGCAATTAACAACGCTGTTGTAACTACAGCTGTTAATGCCGCAGACTCTACGAAGTATGAGTTTGAAAACGGCGTTTTTACTGAGACTGTTGAGGCAGTTTCAGAAGCTGGAGCAAGCGGCGGAAAGGCTGCTTATATGCAGGACGACGGTTCTGTTTCCGTTGATGTAGAGGTAGCTTCTGCAGGTATGTACAAGCTCACAATCTACGCTTATGGTGTTGGCGGTTCTAAGGTTCAGAACCTCGCTATCAATGGCGTCGATCAGGCTCAGATCAGTATTCCTGAGGGTGAATTTGCTCCTATTTCTACAACTGCAAAGCTCACCGCAGGCAAGAACACAATTACTATCAGCAAATCTTGGGGCTGGACAAAGTTCGACTACCTTACAGTTGAGGAAGCTACACTTTCTCCTATAAAGGCTCTCGAAACAACTCCATGTGATCTCAAGGCAACAGCTGAAACACGTTCACTTATGGCTTATCTTGCAAGCGTTTACGGCAAGAACATTATTTCTGGTCAGCAGGAAATCTACTCAGGCGGACCTCACGGTCTTGAAACTGAGTTCGAGTACCTCAAGGATCTTACAGGTGAATATCCTGCTATCAGAGGCTTCGACTACGGTAACTTCTGCTGTCCTGCTTTCGGCAGCGATGACGGCTCAACTGACCGTATCATTGAGTGGGTAAAGGACAGAAAGGGTATCGCTACAGCTTCTTTCCACTATAATGTTCCTAAGGATTTCGCAAGCTACAAAATCGGTCAGAAGATCGACTGGGCACAGACAACTTACACAGCTAAGGATACAGATTTCTCACCTTCAAAGGCTGCTACACCCGGCACAAAGGAAAATGAGTACTATATGCAGGGACTTAAAACTCTTGCAGCTGAGTTCAAGGAACTTGAGGCTCAGGGTATTCCTGTTCTCTGGCGTCCTCTCCACGAAGCAGAGGGTTCAGGCGGTGAGTCCGGCTCATGGTTCTGGTGGGGCAGAGAAGGCTCCGAGGCTTACAAGAAGCTCTGGATCTACACATATGAAACTCTTACAAATGAGTTCGGCTGCCATAACCTCATCTGGGAGTGGAACAGCTACAACTATGAGTATTCAGACGATTGGTATCCAGGAGATGCTTATGTTGATATTATCGGCTACGATAAGTACAACTGCACAGACTGGTCTACAGGTTCTGCTGTTCTGAAGCACAATGACAGCGCTATCGGTTCAACATTCTATGGAATTATGGACAGATACGACAGCGTTAAAATGGTTGCTATGACAGAGAACGACAGCTTCTCAACTGTTGACAATCTCATTGACGAAAAGGCTGGCTGGCTCTATTTCTGTACATGGTATGACGGCGGAAGCCCTGATACAAACTTCCTTTCAAACCCTGCATTCAATACAAAGGAAGACACAATCGAGATGTATCAGAGTGAATACTGCATTACTCTTGACGAGCTTCCTGCTGACCTTTATTCAAAGGATGTAGCTCCTGTTGATCCTTCAAAGACAACAACAAGACCTACTACACAGCCTACAACTACAACTACAAGACCTACAACAGCAGCAGATCCTAACAAGGATTACGGTACTGTTAAGTATGACAAGACAAAAAAGAATTACAAGATCACTCTCCCTAAGGCAGCTGATGAATTTTATATTAATGTTGAGCTTCCAAAGGGCGTTACATACGCAAACGGCGGTCTTGGTGTATCCATTCCGCTTGATGGCGAATACTACTGGGTAAATCTCAAGTGGGAGGCTAAGAGCAGCGGTTCAGTCAAGGTAAATGTAGTGGATAACTTCCTCAACTGTTCACTTGGAACAGAGGTTGTTGAGGACGAGGCTATCATTGAAAAGATCAAGGCTGAGCTTGGAAAGTCCGATACATATGAGGGACAGATCTGGTATGCTGACGAGAACGGCGAGGCTCTCACAGACCTTTCCGGAATCCAGATTATTGACGCTTATCTTGCAAAGGGCGGTTCAACTTCAACTACAGTTCCTACAACTCCCGTACTTCCTCCTACACAGTATGACGGTTTCTATGTAGACGGTCAGACTATCCGTGACGCAAACGGAAAGGAATTTGAAATGCGCGGTGTAAATATCGCACACGCTTGGTACAAGGATAAGACAGAGCAGTCTATTAAGGCAGCTGCTGACCTTGGTACAAACTGTGTACGTGTAGTATGCTCTGACGGTGTTAAATGGGATAAGACAACAAAGTCTGAGATCGAGCAGATTATCGGCTGGTGTAAGGCAAACAAGCAGATCTGTATTCTTGAAGCACACGATGCAACAGGAAGCAACAATATTTCAGATATCGTTACAGCTGCTGAATACTGGGCAACAATGGCTGACCTCCTCAACGACAACGCTGAGTATGTTATCCTCAACATTGCTAACGAGTGGTATGGCGAATGGAACAGCTCCACATGGGCTGACGGCTGCAAGCAGGCTATTAAGGTTGTTCGTGATGCAGGCATCAAGAATATGATTATGATTGACTGTGCAGGCTGGGGACAGTATCCCACATCAATCAAGGAGGAAGGTGCATCTGTATTCGCATCTGATCCTGATAAGAATACTGTATTCTCAATGCATATGTATGAGTATGCAGGCGGTACAGCTGATATGGTAAAGAACAACATTGACGGCGCTCTCCAGTGCGGCGCACCTGTACTCGTAGGTGAGTTCGGTCTGAAGCATACAGACGGTGATGTTGATGAAGCAACAGTTATGAGCTACTGTGAGCAGAACGATATGGGTTATATCGCTTGGTCATGGATGGGCAACAGCGGCGGCGTTGAGTACCTCGACCTTGTAAGCAGCTGGGACGGCTCAAAGCTTACAGAGTGGGGCGAGATCTACTTCGACGCTATCAAGAACAATTCTACTCTTGCTTCTGTATACACACAGGGAGATGTAGATACACCTCCTGTAACAAATGTTTCACTTCTCGGTGACGCTAACTGCGATGGTAAGGTAACTATGGCAGATGCTGCTGCAATTTATCAGGCGCTCGGAAACGCTGATAAGTATGCATTATCTGCACAGGGCGCAGCAAATGCTGACTGTGCAAATACCGGTGACGGAGTTACAGCAGCTGACGCTATTGCAGTTCAGAAGTATGCTGCTGGTATTATCACAAAGCTTCCTGAGATAACAGCATAATAGAATAAGTTGTTAAATATGCAAACAAAAAGACTGCCAATCACATTTTGTGATTGGCAGTCTTAAATTTTACATCAGGGAACCTCTAAAAACCTCCCTCACGGCAGACTTCCTATGACAAACATCATTTACTGCGTTGCAAAACCTTGCAATACATCAAGTATTACTGAGGTTCGTTGCCTTGTAACTGATATTTGTCATATACGGAATTCTGCTCGTGTTCCGATTTTTAGAGAACCCCATTAATTATATTTTGGTTCGCAGGTGAGATTTATACCCAACCTCTTGAAGATACGCTCGTCAACAGCGGAGAGGATAACTGTTGAATGAACCTCACAGCCACGGAGATTTGAAATCTGCTCCATAGCTCGTTTGGCATTGTCGTCCGTAGTGGCACATATAGACAGAGCAAGGAGTGTTTCGTCCGTATGTATACGCGGATTATTATTTCCGAGATGGTTTACCTTTAAATCCATAATCGGCTCAATAACGTGAGGTGACATAAGAAGAATATCGTCGTCCAGATTTGCCATATGCTTCAGGGCATTAAGAAGAAGTCCGGATGCAGCACCAAGCAGGTCGGAGGTTCTGCCTGTGAGGATAGTTCCGTCAGGAAGCTCCATAGCCGCAGCAGGCGCACCTGTTTCAGCCTCCTTTTGCAGAGCAGCAGCAACAGTACGTCGGCTTTCGGGAGTAACATTAGCCTGCTTCATAAGGAGAGAAAGCTTTGTTACCTCGTCGTCGGAAATAAGTCCCTTGCGGCGGTCACAGAGTCCAATGTAATATCGGCGGATAATTTCATCAGATGCAGCGCGACAGGTTACTTCATCGTCAATAACGCAGTTTCCAGCCATATTTACTCCCATATCTGTAGGCGATTTATACGGAGATTCGCCTAAGATATTTTCGAATATAGCGTTGAGAACGGGAAATATTTCGACATCTCTGTTGTAGTTTACGGTAGTTTCACCATAAGCTTCAAGGTGGAACGGATCAATCATATTAACATCGTTGAGGTCAGATGTAGCCGCCTCATATGCGATATTGACAGGGTGACGGAGGGGGAGATTCCATATAGGGAAGGTTTCGAATTTCGCATAGCCTGCATTAAGACCGCGTTTATGCTCGTGGTAAAGCTGAGAAAGGCAGGTAGCCATTTTACCGCTGCCCGGTCCGGGAGCTGTAACAATAACAAGCTTGCGTGATGTTTCGATGTAATCATTTTTTCCGAAGCCGTCCTCGCTGATAATATGCTTCAGATCCGAGGGATAGCCCTTAATATTGTAGTGATGGTATACCTTTACACCGAGGGCTTCCAGACGGGTTCTGAAAGCGTCTGCGGTTGGCTGGTTGTCGTAGCGTGTAAGCACAACGGAGCTTACATAAAGTCCGATTTTTTTGAATATATTAAGCAGGCGGATAACATCAACATCATATGTAATACCTAAGTCGCCGCGGATCTTATTCTTCTCTATATCATCAGAGTTGATTACAATTACGATTTCCGACTCGTCTTTCAGTTCAAGCAGCATCTGCAGCTTGCTGTCTGGTTTAAAGCCCGGCAGTACCCGTGAAGCGTGGAAGTCATCAAAGAGCTTTCCGCCAAATTCAAGATAAAGCTTATCGCCGAACTGATCAATTCGCTGGCGGATATGTTCCGACTGTAATTTAAGATATTTTTCGTTATCAAAACCGATTTTACTGTTCATAAATTTTTCCTCCGTTAAATCCATTACTACTATTATATAGCAAAATGAGAAAAAAAGCAAGGGGTAAACAAGTATTTTACAAAAAAATGCCCTCTCAGAGAGGGCGTTGGAGATTGTCGAAAAACCTGAATTTCGTTACGAAATTGCAGGCGGATGATATCCGTCCCTACACAGGATTACGATATATTGCCAATTTGTAGTACGTTGTAACACTTAAAACTTTACATTACATTGCAGATTTTTCGTTCTGTTGTAGTATTTGAGTATATTGCAAATCTTGTACAAACCAAAGGGACAACCATAGGAAGGGGGAGAAGAAAAAAACTGGCACAAAAGTCGTGCGGGGTACCCCCGCCGGTAATTTGCCTTACTCAAAATTTTCATTAGAACAAAATCTTGTATCTAAAGTAATATAACATTAG
>JAGAMB010000036.1 GCA_017624895.1 Ruminococcus sp.
GGGGGAAGGTGACGGAAAGAGAGTTCCAGAGGGAAAACCAGAGGAAGGGGGAGAATACCCGACTTTTGTGCCAGTTTTTTCTTCTCCCCCTTCCTATGGTTGTCCCTTTGGTTGAGCTATAATTGCAACATACAGAAATACCACAATAGAACGAAAAATCTGCAACGTAATATAAAGTTTTAGTAATATAAAGTTTTAGATGTTACATCATAGCAGGGGCGAGTTCCACTCGCCCGAAATTACCCGCCATAGCCATCATCAACAGTTTTCAACATATAAACTAACACCTGTTTATAAACACTTCCGTTTCCCACCATATGTTGAAAAGTTGAAAAATATTGTTGAAAACCTGTTGCATTACCCTCCGCCTATATCCTTTTTCTCCCTTTTATACCGACAAATAGACCACTTTTCAACATTTTTACCATTTTACGCCCCATCTTTCAACAATGTGTCAAATCAGATGTTGAAATTTTTCTTTTTTTCTATGTTTTTTTTGTCTTTATCCCTTGCATTTTCAACACGACTATGTTATAATAAATATATATTAATATAGGAGAGTATCGTTATTTGCAAAATTTCCGCTTCTTCGTGCGGTATCTCCCTTAACTAATTCACTTAATGGAGGTTAAAAATGAATTCATTCAAAGAATTGTTCGACAGCGTAAAGAATTATTGCCTTGAAAATGAAAAAATGCCCAGTGCTGCCATAAAAACATGGCTCGACCCTATGACGCCGCTTGACTTCGACGGCGAAAATGCTGTTTTCAGCGTTCTCACGGATTTCCAGAAAAATATCGTTGTTAACAATTATAACAAGATCCTCACGGAAGCTTTTTCCGATCTGCTTGGACTTAATGTTAATATTATAATCAATGTCAGCTCCAATGAAAATGACTCCGCTGCTCCCGTCCCCACAGAGGACGAAATCGAAAAGAAAAATGCTGAGCTGGAACAGTCCTATAAATTCGCAAATTATGACTATACATTCGATACCTTCATTGAAGGCCCATCAAACAGCTTTGCCCTCGCCTGCAGTAAATCAGTTGCGAAAAACTGCGGTGAAAGCGATGTTTCAGGCTATAATCCGCTGTTTATCTACGGCCCCTCAGGAATGGGAAAAACTCACCTTATCACCGCTATTGCCAATGAAGTGAGAATTACCCGCCCCGAATACAACATAGTCTACACCACCAGCGAAACTTTCGGAAACGATCTTATTGCTGCTATCCAGAAAAACCAGATCTCCGATTTCCATAAAAAATACAGAAATGCTGACGTTCTCCTTATCGACGATATCCAGTTCCTCGCAGGTAAGGAACGTATGCAGGAGGAATTTTTCCACACCTTCTACAAGCTTCATCAGGAGGGTAAACAGATTGTCATCACCTCAGATAAGCCGCCTAAGGAGCTTATCACTCTTGAAGCACGACTCAGAACCCGTTTCGAGGGCGGACTTATTGCAGATATTTCCGCACCTGATTTTGAAACAAGACTTGCTATTATTACAAGAAAAAGCGAGCTTCTCAGCCTTAAAATGCCTGCCGAGGTATCTGAATTTATGGCAAACCGCCTGAAATCCAATATCCGTCAGCTGGAAGGTGCTGTTCTCCGCCTTAAAGCGCTCAATCACTTCGCCGGAAGCCCCATTACAATATCAATGGCGCAGAGCGTTATCCGCGATGTTCTTACAGATGAGCAGCCAATTCCGATTACAGTTGAAAAAATTATCAGCGAAGTTTCCACCGTTTACGGCGTTACACCTGACGATCTTCGCTCAAACAAGCGTTCACAGCAGATCTCAATTGCCCGTAAGGTCGCTATATACATAGTCCGCGAGATTACCGATATGCCGCTTGCTTCAATTGGCACAGAGTTTGGCGGACGCGATCACTCAACCATCGTTTATTCAGTAAACAGCATTGTGGCTTCTATCGAAAAAGACCAGAATCTCAGCAATCTTGTAAACGATATCATCAAAAATATCCGCGACAAGAGCAAAGGCTGATAATTCAACAGCCGCGTTGAAAACTGTTCAGAGAGTGTCTGCACAGCCTGAAAAATGATGTTTGAAATTAACATTTTTCCCACCTGATTTCAATGTTGAAAAAGTTGATAAACCAACTTTCAACTAAGTTTTCAACACTCTGTTTAAAACTCCGTTGAATACTGCTTCATATTATCCGCCGCTGTATATCTGCAAAAAGCGGAAATGAAAAAAATTATATTTCCACGACTTTCAACGGGATAAACTTTTCAACTTTTCACAGACTGTCAGTAAAATTATAAAAAATTATAACAGAACACGCCAAATCCACAGAATTTTCCACTTTTTATAAACTTCAACTCCACAATTATCAACGGTTTCTACATAAAAAACCACCGCCTTAAAAATCACAAACATTTCCCACAATTTAACAACAGCCGTCTGTGGACGAGCTTTTGGCTGTTTTCAGCCAAAAAACGGACATACTGACTTTTCAACAGCCCCTACTACTACGACTATATTTATTATACTTATCTTATTATATCTTATCCTTTTTTTCTTCTTATCATATCTTAACTTTTCATAACTTATCACATCAGCTGACGCTGAGTTGAAAACTGATATCATATGTATTCTTTTCAAACCTTACAGGAGGTATTTATATAAATGAATTTTATCTGCAAAAAAGCTGAACTTAGTGAGGCTATAACAAACGTTTCAAGAGCTGTTCCCCAGAAGTCAACAATTCAGGCTCTTGAAGGTATCAAAGTAAAGGTTGCTCCGGGATGTGTTGAGCTTACGGCTTATAACCTTGAAATGGGTATAAGAACAACAATTAAAGCAGATACGACAGACAGCGGAGAATTTGTTGTGAATACCCGTCTTTTCAGCGAGTTTACAAAGAAAATGGCAGGAGAGGAAATTGCTTTTACAATTGACGAAACAAATGCCGTTCATATCTCATCCGAGGCTACAGAATGTGCTTTTTCTGCTATGCCTGCCGATGAATACCCCGATCTCCCTGTTGTTGACTCAAAAAGAAGCTTTTCCGTTCCACAGAATGTACTCCGTTCTATGATAAATATGACAGGCTATGCTGTTGCCCAGAACGAAAATAAGCCGATTTTCACAGGTGAGCTTTTCGATATCGAGGGGGAAAACTTCACAATGGTCGCTATTGACGGTTTCCGCCTTGCTATAAGAAACGAAACTATCGACAACGGCGAAAAATTTAACTTTGTTGTGCCGAAAAAGGCATTGCAGGAAGTTTCAACACTTATCCGCGATGACTGCGCCGATAACTGCCTTATCAGCGTGAACGACAGACATATCATTTTTGAGATAAACAATTTCTTTATCATATCCCGTCTTTTAGAGGGTGCTTTCCACAACTACAAAATGAGTATCCCTAACAGCTATAAGACAGAAATTTTTGTAAATAAAAAGGATTTTGCAGCTTGTCTTGAAAGATGCTCCCTTATCATAGACGAGAAAAACAAATGCCCTATCCGCTGTGAAATCGGCGGCGGCGTTATGAAAATCAACTGCAAGACTTCCATAGGAAAGGTAAATGACGCAATTTCTGCCGATATTTCGGGAGAAACTGTTACTATCGGCTTCAATAACAGACTTATGCTGGAGGCTTTGAAGGCTGCTGAGGGCGATAAAGTCCGCATCCGTCTTAATGGCGCAATGAAGGTCATAGAGCTTCTTCCTCCTATGGGCGAAAGCTATATTTTCCTTGTTATGCCTATTCAGTTAAAAAATTGATTTGATTGTAATTCATCTTTGTGTAGGGACACGGCGTGCCGTGTCCGTGCAGGATAAATGAACATTGGCAGGCGGACACGGCACGCCGTGTCCCTACAAAATGGCTGTTTTACGTTATTCCGTGTAGGGGCGGATATCATCCGCCCGCAATTTCGGACGGATTGAATTCTTAATTCATAATTCTTAATTATTAATTATTGAGGGGTATAAATATGCCTGAAATTAAAATCACAACAGAATTTATAAAGCTTGACGCTCTCCTTAAATTTGCCTCAATGGTCGGCTCAGGAGGAGAGGCTAAAATGCTCATTCAGGACGGTCAGGTTCTCGTCAACGGCGAGGTCTGCACTATGCGCGGAAAAAAGATCCGCAGCGGCGATACCGTTAAGATCATTGGCGGCGATGAGGTAACTGTGTGCTGATAACTCACATTGATATAGACGGATTTAAAAATCTGTCGGATATCTCTTTTGCTCCGGATATCTATTATAATATTATTGTCGGCGCAAATGCTCAGGGAAAAACAAATCTCCTTGAAGCCCTGTGGATTATGTCCGGCTGCAAAAGCTTCCGCGGCTCTAAGGAAAGGGACTATATTGCTCTCGACAAAAGCCGCTTTACCTCAGAGGTGCGTATAAGAGATAACGTCCGTCAGCAGAAAATCACCTATGAGATGATAAAAGGCGGAAATATCGCCAAAAATATAACCATAAACGGGGTAAAGCAAAAGGGTACGCGTAATCTTTTCGACGTTTTCAAGTGCATTGCCTTTATCCCCGACGATGTGGATATTATAAAGGGCGCTCCCGAAAAACGGCGGAATTTCATTGATATGGCGGCTTCACAGCTCAATCCCCTTTTTGTGGCGCATATTTCGAAAAATCAGGCTGTTATGAATCAGCGTAATGCTCTGCTGAAATCAATTATGCAGGGCGGCTCAGATGCTTCAATTCTGGAAATATGGGATAAACAGGCTGCTCATGAGGGCGCGCTGATATCCTATATGCGCGACGGCTATGTTAAAAAGCTGAACGCTGTCTGCGGCGGGCTTTACAGCTCCATTTCGGGAGGAAAAGAGCTTCTGGAGCTTGAATATAAGTCGAATGTATACAAGCCGGAGGATTTTGATGAACCCTGCGGCGAGGCTGCCTTTGAAAAATACTACAAAAAGCTCCGTGAATCGGCGGAGTATGATATCCGCACAGGTATTACCCATTCGGGAGTTAACCGTGACGAGATAAACATAAAAATAAACGGCATAAGCGCCAAGGAATACGGCTCTCAGGGGCAGATAAAATCGGCGGCGCTTGTAATAAAGCTTGCTCAGGCGGAAATTTTCACCAAGCGCAGCAAGGAAGCTCCCGTTGTCTTTCTGGACGACGTTATGGGGGAGCTTGACGAAAACCGCCAGAGGTTTGTTTTTGAGATAATCAAGGATATGCAGGTATTCATCACAACTCCAAATGAAAGCGCGCTGCTTCCCGATATAAGGGGAAAAATCCTGCGAATAGACGGCGGCAGGCTTACAGAGGAAAAATAAGGTCAATAATATGAATAAAGCCATATATCTTCATATCGGCAATAATTATTCCGTTGATGTCCGTGAAATAATCGGAATTTTCGATATGGACAACACAACTATAACAAGCTGCACGAAAAAGCTGCTTGATAAGGCAGAAAAGGAAAAACGGCTGTTTTTAGCCACATATGAGCTGCCGAAAACATATATCATCACAAAAAAGCGGATCTATCTTTCACAGCTTGCCGCAAGTACGCTGAAAAAGCGCCTTGAAAGCGGCGGAGGGTATAATTAATGCGTAATTATAAAGCCGTTAGCTTTTAGCCGTTAGCCTTTAGCCTTTAGCCGTTAGCGACAGAGGCGGTGGGTATTGTTAATTCGTAATGCGTAATGCGTAATTCGTAATTAAGCCGTTAAATGATTGATACATTTATTTAAAAGATGTGAAAATTATGTTTAATAAAAATTTCAAAAGGAAGAAAATTCGTCTTGAAAATTATGATTATTCACGTAATGGACTATATTTTGTGACAATATGTACCAAAGACAGAATTTCATATCTCTGTACAATAAAAGAAACCCTCGATTGTGTAGGGGCGGATATTATCCGCCCGATTACAGAATTGACAGATATAGGAAAAATTATAGATTATTCACTACATCAAATAGAAAAAACATTTGATGATGTCTATGTAATGAAATATTGTATAATGCCAGACCATATACATCTAATTATTTCAATTAATCGTGATTATGAAATAATATCAGACGGGCGGATAATATCCGCCCCTACAATCCCAACTATTATTGGTTCGTTTAAAAGATTTGTTTCAAGAAAATCAGGTTTTTCTATATGGCAGAAATCATATTATGATAGAATTATACGTAATAAAGACGAATTAGCTGAGATATGGGATTATATAGAAAACAACCCTTTGAATTGGGTTAATAATAAATTCAACCAGAATAAATGGAGGTAAATTCATGAGTCAGCAGAATAATAATTATGACGAAAATGACATACAAATTCTGGAAGGACTGGAAGCTGTAAGAAAAAGACCGGGTATGTACATCGGTTCAACAGGTCCAAGCGGTCTGCACCACCTTGTATACGAAATCGTCGATAACTCTATTGACGAGGCGCTGGCAGGCTTCTGCACCGAAATAAAGGTAGATATTCTGCCCGGAGATGTTATCAGGGTATCTGATAACGGTCGTGGTATCCCTGTCGGTATCCACCCGAAGGAGGGTATCTCTGCGGCTACTGTTGTTTATACTATCCTCCATGCCGGCGGTAAATTCGGCGGCGGCGGCTATAAAGTTTCGGGAGGACTTCACGGCGTTGGCGCGTCTGTTGTTAATGCCCTTTCGGAATGGCTGGAGCTGACTGTCAAGGACGGCGAAAATGTGTGGTTCCAGCGCTTTGAGCGTGGTCATTATGACGAACAGCTTAAAGCTATCGGCAAGACTACCGAAACAGGTACAAGTGTTATGTTCAAGGCTGACGGGGAAATTTTCGAGCAGACAGTATATGACTTTGAAACGCTGCTGAAAAGACTCCGTGAACAGGCTTTCCTTAACGCAGGTATAAAGGTCGTTTTCTCAGATCTGCGTGATGAAACTGAAACAAGATCCGAAACTCTCCACTACGAGGGCGGTATACGCCAGTTTGTGGAGCATATCCACGCAACAAGAGGTTATGTGCCTCTGAGCGAGGAGGTTATTTACGTTTCGGGTATGCAGGGGGATTCCTTTGCGGAAATTGCCCTCCAGTACAACGACAGCTATAATGAGATAATCCTCTCATTTGCAAATAATATCCACACGAAAGACGGCGGATATCACGAAACAGGCTTCAAAAACTCCCTTACAAAGGTAATTAACGACTACGGAAAGAAAATGGGACTTCTCAAGGATAAGGAGAAGCTTTCCGGCGATGACGTCCGTGAGGGACTTACAGCAATTATCTCCGTTAAGCTTACCGAGTGCGAATTTGAGGGACAGACAAAGGGACGTTTGGGAAATCCTGAGGTAAAGCCCTTTGTGGAAAAGCTTGTACAGGAAAAGCTTATGAATTTCCTTGAAGAAAATCCCGAAACAGCAAAGTCAATTTTCGAAAAGGCGCTTTCTGCCCTTAAAGCCCGTGAAGCCGCAAAGCGCGCAAGAGATGCCGAGCGTAAGAAAAACGCCTTCGGTAATGCCTCAATGCCCGAAAAGCTGGCGGATTGCTCCGAGCGTGACGCAAGATATACTGAAATCTACATCGTAGAGGGTGACTCTGCGGGCGGTTCTGCAAAACAGGGCCGTGACAGAAAATATCAGGCTATCCTCTCTCTCTGGGGAAAAATGCTCAACGTTGAAAAGGCGCGTATTGACAAGATCTACAGCAACGAAAAGCTTGCGCCCGTTGTAACAGCTCTCGGTACAGGTATCGGGGAGGACTTCGATATTGAAAAGCTCCGCTACGGCAAAGTTATAATTATGGCGGATGCCGACGTTGACGGTATGCACATCAGAACGCTGCTGCTGACATTCTTCTTCCGCTATATGCGCCCCCTTATCACCAACGGCAATGTTTACATCGCACAGCCGCCTCTTTTCAAGGTCTGGCGCGGCAAAAAAGAGAGATACGCATTCTCTGACGAGGAGCGTGACAGTTTCATAGCCGAGCTTTCCGAGGAGGGCAAGTATAAGGTCGATGTTCAGCGTTATAAAGGTCTTGGTGAGATGGATCCCGAACAGCTCTGGGAAACTACTATGGATCCTGAGCGCCGTACTATCGTAAAAATCGGTATGGAGGACGCTTTGAAGGCTGACGAAACATTCTCAATCCTTATGGGCGATAAGGTTGAGCCGAGAAGAAAATTCATCGAGAAAAACGCGAAATTTGTGCAGAACCTCGATATATAAAGGGCAGGCTATGGAAGAAAATATAAAGCTTGTAAAGGAATTTACCCATACACCGCAGATTATGCGGCAGGGTATAAGAGTCTACCAGAAAAAATTTGTATATCCGAGGGCAATAATAAAATCCGTCGTCTACCTGCTTATGATAGTGGGAGTTGTTGCACTTATCCTTTCGGGAAAATTGAGCGAAAGCTTTAAGATTTTGGGGTATCTTGCCTTTGTGGGACTGATTTCCCTGATTTTCCGTGAGCTGTTCAATCCCCTGAAGCAGAGGGATAATATTGTGCAGACAATTGCGGCAAACGAGTTCAACCCGATTTACAGACTGACAGTTAAGGAAAAGACCATTGAGATTCTTACTGTTGAAGATGAAGCGGATTCTGAGGATTTGTCCGAGGACGATACAGACATTGAAAGCGATGAAAGCTGCGATACGGAAGATACTGTTATCCCCATTGACGGCAGCTTGAAATTAATTGAGGAAAATGAATTTTTCCTTATTTCTGCTTATTCAAATATGATATATTATATCATTCCCAAGGCGGATTTTTCAGCTGAGGAACTGGAAATTATGCGGAAAATAAATAAATAATGTTATATTGATGTAGGGACACGGCGAGCCGTGTCCGGCAAAATAATTTCGATATAACGGACACGGCTCGCCATGTCCCTACAAATTAATAATAAATTTAAGACTTCTAAAAGGAGGCTTAGCGTGTTATATAACGATAATTCAAAAATTATTCATTCCGAGCTTGTGGATGAAATGGAAAATTCCATGCTCCAGTACGCAATGTCGGTTATTGTTTCAAGAGCCTTGCCCGATGTAAGGGACGGCTTAAAGCCCGTTCACAGACGTATTCTCTATACGCTCCACGAAAACGGTCTTACTCCCGACAAGGCTTACCGTAAGTGTGCCGATACTGTCGGTGCCGTTCTCGGTAGATATCACCCACACGGTGACGCGTCTGTTTATGACGCTCTTGTAAGACTTGCACAGGATTTCTCTCTCCGCTATCCCCTTGTGGACGGCCACGGAAACTTCGGCTCAATTGACGGCGATAAGGCGGCTGCCTACCGTTATACCGAGGCGAAAATGGCAAAGCTTACTCTTGAAATGTTACAGGATATCAACAAGGAAACTGTTGATTATATGCCAAACTATGACGATCGTCTTAAAGAACCTGTTGTGCTTCCGTCAAGATTTCCAAATCTGCTTGTAAACGGTTCTACAGGTATTGCTGTTGGTATGGCGACAAATATCCCTCCCCATAACTTAGGCGAGGTTGTGGACGCTTTACAGCTCCTTATTGACGATCCCGACTGCACTCTCGATCAGCTTATGGAGCATATCAAAGGCCCTGACTTCCCCACAGGCGGTATCGTTATGGGTAAGGCAGGTATTCGTGCAGCTTACGGTACGGGACGCGGAAAAATTGTACTCCGCAGCCGCACTCACTTTGAGGAAATAAAAGGCAGAAATTGCATCATAGTGGACGAAATACCATATATGGTCAATAAAACCCTTATACTCAAAAATATAAATCAGCTCTGCAAGGATAAGCGCCTTGACGGTATCTATTTCCTCCGCGACGAGTCCGACAAGGACGGTCTGCGTATCGTTATTGAGCTGAAAAAGGACGCTATCCCCGAAATCGTGCTGAATAAGCTGTTTGCCCTGACAAAATTACAGGATACCGTGGGTATCATTATGCTTGCCCTTGTGAACGGCGAGCCGAAAATACTTACGCTGAAACAGATGCTCAGCCACTATCTCGACTTTCAGGTTGACGTTATCCAGCGCCGCACACGCTTCGATCTCCGCAAGGCTCTCGAAAGAGCGCATATTTTACAGGGCTTTATCCTTGCTGCCGATTATATCGACGAGGTTGTGGCTATTCTCCGCAGCAGCAAGACTATCCCTGAGGCTAAGGAGCGTATGATCGAGCGCTTCAAGGATGTTGATATGGGTGCGCTTCTTGACCGCGCTCAGTACGATATGACAAACATTCACAATCTTGAGCATCAGATGGGACTTTCCGACGATCAGGCAGAGGCTATTGTCCAGATGCGTCTTGGTGCGCTGACAGGTCTGGAGCGCCAGAAGATAACAGACGAATTGTATGGATTGTTGACTAAAATCTCCGACCTTGAAGATATTCTTGCTAATATCAGCCGCGTATACGAGATTATTATGGACGATCTCAACGCTATCCGCAAGAAATTCAGCGATAACCGCCGCACAGATATTGAGGCTGTCAGCGGTGAGGTGGATATTGAGGATCTTATCCCTGTGGAGGACTGCGTTGTAACTCTCACAAATAACGGCTATATCAAGCGTATGCCTGTAGCCGAGTATAAGACTCAGAAGCGCGGCGGACGCGGTATAACAGGTATGAAGCAGCGTGAGGAGGATTTCGTTGAGGAGATGTTCATCTGCGGAACTCACGATAATATCCTCTTTATCTCCAACAAGGGCATTATGTACAAGCTGAAATGCTATGAAATACCCGACGGCTCCAAGGCTTCACGAGGCTTCAATCTCATAAATCTGCTGCCTCTGACCGAAAACGAAAAGGTAACGGCAATGATTAAGACTGCCGATTTCGGTGACGACAGATTTATAACAATTGTTACGAAAAACGGTAAAATCAAGCGTACAAATCTTTCACTTTACAAGAATGTCCGCAAAAACGGACTTATTGCCATTGGTCTTGACGAGGGCGATGAAATTGCAGGCTGCCGTATGACAAACGGAAATGAGCAGATTTTCGTGGCTACCAGAAACGGTATGGCTATACGCATAGAGGAAGAAAAGGGCAGAGCGCTGTCCCGTTCAGCTCACGGTGTAAAGGCTATAAAGCTTCGTGAGGGCGACTATGTTGTGGGCATCGCAAGAGTGCGCGAGGGAGCTTCTCTGCTGACTGTTACCGATAACGGCTACGGTAAGCGTACTGAAATAGACAGCTACAGAATACAGAACAGAGGCGGCTACGGTCTTACCAACTACAAGGTTGACGATATCCGCGGTCATGTCTGCGGTATCAAGATAGTTGACGATACAGACGATGTAATTCTCGTTTCCAGCGACGGTGTAATTATCCGTATTCACGCTGAAGATGTGCGTATCATGGGCAGAATTGCCAAGGGTGTACGCGTTATGAGAGTAGGCGAGGGAGCAAAGGTCGTGGCGTTTACACGTACAGAGCATGACGATTCAGCTGAAACCGAAAAGGTTGAACAGCTTACCGAGGAGCAGATAAGAGCTGCTGAGGCTGAGGCTGCCGAGGAAGAAAAGAACGAGGTTGTCATCGAAGCTGATCCCGATGATGCCGAGGACGAGGAATAAACGGTATAATGAAGTTTATACTGATTGTATTGATTTTGATTGTCATTGCCGCTGTCTATGTTTTTATTGAAAGCAGGCTTATGCTTGTTACAAGACGGGTAAGACTTGGCGGAAATGTGAAAATTTTCCACATTTCTGACTGTCATAAGCGGAACAAACCAAGCTTCAACAGGCGGATTATCGCCGCGGCAGAACGTGAAAAGCCTGACGCAATATTCATAACAGGGGATCTTGTATCGCGCAGAGAAACCGATTTTACGGCTTCTGAGGCGCTTCTGAAAAGTCTTTGCGGTATTGCTCCCGTGTATATGTGTATGGGAAATCACGAGCAGAGCTTTCTCAATGACTGCCTTGATGAATTTTTTGAGGCGGTGGAAAAAACTGAGGCGAAGCTGCTTATAAACAGCGGCGAATATTTAGAAATAAGGGGCAGGAGATACTATATCTGCGGCATTATGCCTGAATACTCAACGTATAAAAAAGATGGCGGATATAGAAATCTTGACGACTTTACTCTTGAAGATATGAAAAATCTTATGGGTGAATGTCACGGGGAAAATGTTCTTCTCCTCGCCCATAATCCAATTTTTGGTGAGGTTTATGCTGAATGGGGGGCAGATTATACGTTCAGCGGTCATATTCACGGCGGAATTATACGGCTTTTCGGAGTTGGCATACTCTCCCCTGAGCGTAGATTTTTCCCGAAATACTCCAAAGGTGTTTACGATATATCGGGGAAAAAGCTGCTTGTTTCCGCAGGAATAGGCAAAATGAGAATGTTTGATCCGCCAGAAATCGTAATTTATAAAATTTAATAAAAAATCGTAATTCTGTGTAGTACTTTGTAACATCTTAAACTTTATTTTTTATTTATATAGACGCAAAAGGATAATTTTTATACCAAAGAGGAACACCTACGGGGAACGAGGGAGGGGAAAACTAAACTGGCACAAAAGTCGGTGCGGGGTACCCCCGCCGGTAATTTGCCCTAAAGAAAGTTTTACATTAGAACAAAAGCTTGTATCTAAAGTTACATAACATTAGAACAAGATGTCAGCGGCGACTCGCCGCACTCCCTCTTTCCCCTACGGTTTTCCTCTCTGGAACTCTCCTTTCCCTTTCCCCTTTCTCCCTCCCTTTCTGATTTTTATACTTTTACGGTAATCTCTTTTTTTGTTTATGGGCGATGACTTATGCTCATATGACCGCTCGAAAAAGTCAGGTCACATAAAAGAAAAAAGTCGGGAAAAGGGGGAAGGTGACGGAAAGAGCGATCCAGAGGAAAAATCAGAGGAAGGGTGCGGCGAGTCGCCGCTGACAGCTTGCGCTATTGTTATGTTACATAAACAACAAGATTTTAATCTAATGTTAAATATTGTGGAGGGCAAATTATCAGCGTGGATACCACGCACCGACTTTTGTGCCAGTTTTTTCTTCTCCCCCTTCCTATGGTTGTCCCTTTGGTTGAGCTA
>JAGAMB010000037.1 GCA_017624895.1 Ruminococcus sp.
ACTGAAACTCGATGCAATGTCACCTGTTGACTACCGTCTCGCCAAAGCTGCATAACGCAACAAAGCGACCAAGCTTGCCGCTTAGTCGCTTTGCATAAATTTTCTTTTAAATCTTTGTCTAACTTTTTGGGGTCAATTCAGCACCGTGTCCCGTCAAAACAAATATTTTCAATATTCGGTGTAGGGGCGGATATTATCCGCCGCCTGCGGCACACCCTTAGGGCCTACGTACTGCGTATTCTTGTTAAAGCCCATAATTATAATCATAATGCCGTTAAAGAAAATCATCAGGATATTCCAAAGCTTCGATTTACCATAGGCTTTACCGAAATAGTATGAAACAAAGCCCGTGATGCCTATAAGTACCACATCGCCGATATCCGAAATTATTTCAAGAATATCCGCAGCATTGGGATAATCCTCCATAAACCGTACTGTTATATTCATCATCAGGCATACAGCCCAAAGCGACGTATACACAATGGCAGGAATATAATTCCCCACCGCAAGCTTTGAAAATCGGAAATAACTGTAAAAGGGTATCAGCGCCGCCCAGCCTTTATCTCCTGCCTTATCATAAAGCTTTGCTTTTGCAACAACATAGATAATAAGTATGATAAACAAAATATATATAATCGCAGTTGTCGCATACACCAATACGAAAAGAAATTCCCCTAAATCCATAACAGCAATTTCCTTTTAATAATTGTTATAATTGCCGTAATTGCTGTTATTATAATTATTGTAATAATTATTATAAGGAGAAATACCCTTAGGGCCTACGTACTCGGTAGACTTGTCAAAGCCCATAATGAGGAGTGTAATTCCGCTGAAGAATATCGTAAGTATGCAGAAAGTCTGTGATTTGCCGTAGGATTTCGCAAACATATAGTTTGTATATCCTGCAATAACATACATGGGTATCATAAACACAAACAAGCCTATCATCAACAGCGCATACGCTACCCCGAACGATTCTGAATCAGCGAAGGCTTCCATAAACGTAACTCCAAAATAGCCTATAAAATAAACTGCGCATAATGCAATATAGATCCATGCAAGCTTGAAGCTGCCTGTTGCAATTTTTATCATCTGCATATAATTGTATACAGGAACAATTGACGACCAGCCGGGTTCTCCGGCTTTTTCATAGAGCTTCCATTTTGCAATGATCTGTAAGATTGCCATAGCAAGCGAAATAAGCAAAATTATAATGTAAAAAATCGCAAAGCCAATAATAAATGCTGAAAAATAATCACCTGAACTCATAAAACTAACCACCTTTTATAATTTTTGAATTGCGCATTACGCATTATTTTTTTATTATCTCCGTTCCCTGACGGGTTTCCTTTACCTCATAGCCAAGAGCTGCGATCTTGTCGCGAAGCTCATCGGCAAGGGCGAAATTCTTTTCCTTTCGTGCAGCCTTACGCTGTTCTACAAGCTCCATAACCTCTGACGGGATATCGCTTGTATCGTCAGCCGCTTCAAGAGATCTCTTTGCTGTTTCAACCATATCAAGTCCAAGCACCTTGTCAAATTCATTGAGCAGAGCGAGCTTTGTTGAAGCATTTGCTGCGGATTTCAGCACATCGTATACTGATGTTACTGCAAGAGCTGTATTGAGGTCATTGTCAAGAGCTGCTGTAAATCCGCCCATAAGACGGTCATATTCAGCCTTGTCGATATCTCCTGCCGCCTCTGTTGTAAGAGGTGCGATCTTAGCAATGAGCTTATTGAATGTAAGCTTTGCGTTATCCATATTTTCCCATGAGAACACGAGATTTTTTCTGTAGTGGGACTGTAAGCAGAAGAAACGGTATACAAGAGGTGAAAATCCTTTTTCCTCCAGAAGTGATACTGTAAGAAATTCGCCGCTTGACTTGCTCATCTTTCCGCTGTTGGTGTTGAGATGATGAACGTGGAACCAGTAGTTACACCACTCATGACCGATATATGCCTCACTCTGGGCGATCTCATTTGTGTGGTGAGGGAATGCATTGTCAATTCCGCCGCAGTGAAGATCAAGATATTCACCTAAATGCTTCATACTGATGCAGGAACACTCGATATGCCAGCCGGGATAGCCGATACCCCATGGTGACTCCCATTTAAGCTCCTGATCGTCAAATTTAGACTTAGTGAACCAGAGAACAAAGTCTGCCTTATTTCTCTTGTTGGAGTCCTCCTCTACGCCCTCACGGACGCCGACAGCAAGATCCTCCTCCTTGAAATCGTTGAAAACGTAGTATTTGTCAAGCTTTCCTGTGTCAAAGTAGATGTTACCGCCTGCCTCATAAGCGTATCCCTTTTCGATAAGGGAAGAAATAACGCGGATAAACTCGTCAATACAGCCTGTTGCAGGCTCTACCACATCGGGAGTTTTGATGTTGAGCTTTGCACAGTCAGCAAAAAATGCGTCAGTATAAAACTTGGCAATCTCCATAACCGTTTTCTTCTCACGCTTTGCACCCTTGAGCATTTTATCATCGCCTGTATCGCCGTCGCTTGTGAGATGTCCAACATCGGTGATATTCATAACACGCTTTACGTCAAGACCTGTGAAGCGGAGATATTTTTCAAGGATATCCTCCATAATATAGCTTCTAAGGTTGCCGATATGCGCAAAGTGATAAACCGTAGGGCCGCAGGTGTACATGGATACCTTGCCTGCCTCGCGTGGAATAAATTCTTCTTTCTTTCTTGTTGATGAATTATAAAGCTGCATAAATCTTGATCCTTTCAGAATTTATAGCAAACGACAAATTTTTTTGGCGTTTGCTATTTGCCGATCCGCACGGAGCAAACTTTAGTTTGCGGATGTGCGAGGCACTTTAAATTATAAAAATCATATCAATATTATATCACGGCTACAAAAAAATGTCAATTGATTTGTTGACAGAATTAAATAGCTATGCTATAATAATATTATTATTAACGTATGAAACGAGGTCTTTGACTTGAAAAAAACAGTAATGTGCATTATGCTCTCCGCAGTTATGTGCGTTCCATTTTTCTCCTGTGAAAAAAATGAGAAAAGTAAAGCGGAAATAATATATTATGATTCGGATAATCCGGCAAATCCCGTAATCGACGCCAACCCCTATATGTCCGACGCTGCTGCGGCATTATCGGGCGATGCTTATATCGCTGTTGCCGATACACAATGGAAAGCTCAGTATTGGGGAAACTTTGACGATCCTGTAGCCTCCTCTCTCTGCTACAAAGCGGGAGTTGCTTCAATCAGCGGAAACGGCGACTATACCGTAAGCGTTACAGCAGATACCGACGGCTTCCGTAATGCTGTAACAGGAAATCCCGATAATACGTACACTCCTGAGGGAATTGAAACATTGGCTGTAATGATAAAGGACGGCGAAACAAAATTCCCCAATGCTGTCATTACAGTAAAAGAGATAAGAGTAGACGGCGAAGCTGTCAATATGACTGCAAAGCCCTACACCTCCTCAGATGACGGAATTGATACAAAGTGCAATATTATCAACAGATGGACAAGCAAACCGCCCACAGACGCAAGATGCGTTGACGGAAAGCTCTATAACGAAGCAGATGAGCCTCTTGATATATGCAAGGATTACTCTCCGCAGGTTGCCGCAGACGGCAGCTTTGCATCGTGGACAACTATTGAAATCGACTTCACAATAAGCGGTATTGAATAACGAACGAACCCCGTTGTATCAGGCAACGGGGTTTTTTATAAATTATTTGATAAGAACACAAATCTGAATATATCTTTGCTATTTATCAGAAGTATATACTATATTACTTGATGAATCAGACGTTATCAAATTATACTCCTTATTAATATCATTGAAAGTCAATGTTCCGTTGTAATCTTCATTTGCTTCAAGCGTTATAACTGTATTATCTTCATATATTCCATATGTTCCAACAGTTGTATTGAAAATCGCAATATCGCCCTTTTGAAGTGCGTCATTCAGAATAGGTGCATAGCTTTCGCCGCCATAAAAAGAAGGCTCACTCATTTCCGGATAACGAACATCACATTTTATAAAACCAATAAATGATTTATCGTGAACAACAGGGAACTGCCATATATTAAGCGGAGCAATAACCTCGGAGCCATCAACAACAACTGACTTGAAAGGCTTCGCAACGGCAGCATCTTCATAAGTTCCGCCTTTAAGCTGTAAAGGATTAGCTGTATCAGTATAACTTTCATACGAATATAAAAACATTTCCATATTCATAACTTCTTCATATGGTGTTTCTTCTAACGAACCCACAAGACTTTCAGCAGAGATTTCTGATATCGTTCCCGAATCAGTTGATACACTGTGACATGAACATAAAATACAGGCACAGCATATACACATCGAAGTTAAAATATGTTTTTTCATAATATTCCCCCTTCTTATTATCAGTAGATAAATCTCCACATTTATATTATAACAATTTTTTTAATATGTCAAGTGTTTCTGTCAGTTTTGATGAAGTTTTTGTATATATAAACTGAAAATAAAAACGACTCTCCCACTGCCAATCAGCAGTGGGAGAGTGTTCACTTTTCATACCTGTTTCTGAATCTGTCGTCCACCTGTTTTTTCTGTAAAACGGCGAAAAACATTGTAATTGCAGCTATTGCTGTAAAAATGATCCCCAATGCAATATTGTTGAATATCACAATCCACATAACCGCAATAACCATAGCAAGTACCGCATAAACAAACATACAATTATCAATATTGTTTTCGTTTTTCATACCATTTTACCTCGATTCCAGTATTATATAGACAACGCCCTATCCCTATATCATCAATTCCCTTTTCTATATCATTGCTGTTTTGTCATTGCGGAGACTCACCCCTGAGCCTCCGCCTGTAATGTCAGCCCCTTTGTCATTTCCAATAATGACTATATCATTACCCCTTAGAGTTATTCCCCAATAACCCCCTGTCTGAGATGTCAAATATCAGATCTTTACCTCTTTTCCGTCATTGCTTATGTCATTTTATTATGTCACTGATTATGTCATCTTATTATGTCATTATATAAAAGCTTACCCCTAAGCTGTTATATCTTTTTTCAGGCTTTCAGCCTGTCTTTTCTTCTCAATCTGAGTCAAAGATTTTGAAATCTCAAGACTTTCGCCGCAATCAGGACAACGTCCCCAGTAATAACCGCCTTCATTTATAAACGGATTGCAAATCCAAGTACCGCAATGGGGGCAGCGACCGAAAACGTATGATAAAATAAACATTGCCACTGAAAGTACTGCAAAAAGAATTATCACCTTTCCCATAGTCATGTCATCAAAACTATTGAAAACAATAACTCCGCCTATCACAAAAAGACTTAATTCACTAACAATCATCAACAATTCATTTCTGCGATATCGCTTATTAAGCTTATTTTTCCTTAATTTTCTTTCAAGGTCTTCTTTCTGCCTTGCCTTTAAATCCATATCATCCATAACCATCCCCCTGCTTTCAGGCTTGATGTTAATGATTAATAACCGTATTTATCGTAACTGTTGTAGTTGTTATAACCGCCAAAACGAGGCTCACCCTTAGGACCTACATATTCTGTTGACTTGCTGAATGCCAGAATGATAAATATGATGCCGCCAAAGAAGATTGAAAGAACGCACATTGCTGTGGACTGACCGAAGGACTTAGCAAACATATAGCATACATATGCTTCAATTACAAGTGAAGCAAGTGAAATAATAACGCCTAATGCACCGCCTGTTGCTTCATCCGAGCCTGAAATAAGCCGCGGTAAATCGCTTACGAGTGTACTTAAAATTGAAACGCCTACATAAGCCCAGCAAATTTTTGCGTCGCCTGTTGCAATCTTAGCCATCTGATAGCTGTTGTAAAAGGGTATAAGTGCCGACCATCCGGGTTCTCCTGCTTTTTCGAAAAGCTTCCAGTTGGCAATAACGCACATAACCACAAGGCCAAGGCAAACAAGTAAAACTACACCTAAGAGAACAAAAAGTCCTGCATATGATTCCATAATAAATAACCACCTTTTTAAAATTTAATATTATTGTTTTTTATAAGACTTTCCCCAAAGTCGTTATATCATATAATTTTCGTGCTGAATAAAAGTTTCAGATACGTCTGTTCTTTTTCTTTAAAAGCGCTTCGGGATTTCTAACATAGCTTCTTACAACGCTTCCGCAGCGTCTGCAAATAACGTGATGTAATTCCTGTCCCATTCCCCATTGATTTTCTATCCCGATTACACAACCCTGTCCTTGCGAGAAGGCTTTGACAAATTCAAAATTGCCGCAGTACGGACATCGTTCATCTCTTATCGGATATGCCATAATATCCACCTCTGTTTTCATATCATTAGCTAAAAGCTAAAGGCTAATAGCTTTAAAACTAAAATATACATTCAAAGAATATTTCAATTGCACAGCCGATTACATCAGCCGTAAAATCTGCAAGAGAAAATCTTCTCCGTCTTTTATACATCCTCATAATAATCCCTCATATCATTGAAAAGCACTTGTTATTCCCCTGTGCTGTCCTGAGTTGCTGGCTGTACAGAAGGTGTATAAGGAGCTGATGAGCCGCCTAAATCCTCAGGGTCAATATTAATCAGCATACCGTTGCTGTCACCGCTTACAACCTTAGGCATTTCACCATTCCACTTTGTTATCTGCTCGTAAGCAATAACCTTATCGGAAAGGGACGCTTCAAGGAGTCTGTTAGCCTCTGCCTGAGCCTCTGCCTCTGCAAGAATAGCGTTAGCATTAGCCTCAGCAGCAATTACCTTCTGCTTAGCCTGAGCCTCGGCAATAGTAATTGCCTGCTCCTGTTCAGTCTTTGTTTTAAGTAAATTCTGCTCTGCAACCTGCTTTGCTTCAATAGCTGTATTGAATTCAGCAGAGAAGTCAAAGTTTACAATGTTGAATTTTTCTATATAAATACCGTAGCCGTTAAGCTTTGTATCAAGAGCAGCTTTGATTTCATCACCGACTGCTGTACGCTCTGTGATAAGCTGTTCTGCGGTATATTTCGCCGTTACTGATTTCATACACTCCTGTACAACGGGAGTAATGAGTACCGTCTGATAGTCTGTACCTACATTCTGATACATATCAGCCGCCTTGTCAGATACAAGTCTGTAGTTTACAGCAATACTGGAGCTTACTGTCTGCAAATCCTTTGATACTGCCGATGCAGGAGTTTCATAAACCTGAATTTTATTTGACATATTCTCCACATTCTGTATAAAGGGTACTTTCAGATGAAAGCCCTCGGAGTATGATGTATTTGAAACCTTACCCAATGTAAGGATAACGCCTGTGTGACCTGCCGGCACAATCGTGAACGAGCTTGCAAGCAATCCAAGGGCAGCAGCTCCTGCTATACAGCCGCCTATAATTTTGCCTGTACCGCTTTTCTTAACTGTACCGTCTTTTCTGATTTCCTGAAATGTTCCCATAACTTTTCTCCTGTTTAATAATTCTGAAGCTGTTCAAGCGGTGTTACAACGGGCTTGCCGTCCTCATCAAGAAGAACTGTAAGTCCTGCACCGTAGCCGTCCATATGAAAAAGATAATTTACCCCTGTAACCCTGTCAATCCATATTTCTGTGGCTGATGCTATTGTTGATTCCTTATGTGCTTTGATAAATCTTTTGTTATCCGCCATAATAATTACCTCTTTTCAAAATAACCCCATTTCTGCGGAACGATACCCCTATCGCTCCGCAATAAATCTCAATAATCCCTATATATGAGCCGTTATTTCAGCTCCCCCAAATCCTCTCTTATATCTTTTTTTAACCCCAATAATGCACCTGTTGCTGCTCCAAGGCTTATGCCTAAACATAACCCCATAGACATACTCCCAAGAACAGCACATCCAAGCGCTGCCCCTATTCCGAGTCCGATACATAACCCCTTAACTGTACCCTCCTCGGTGTACTTAAACATATCCCCCCGACTTTCCATTATAAATCCCTCAATTCCTATATTATAAATTGATTTCCGCTAATCCCTTTTCCATTTCACTTTTAAGATAGGCACTTCTGTATGCCATTACCATAACATACATTGCATTGCAGAGCTTGTCACTATCAGAATGTACATCTGAAGCACATTCTGTAAGCTCACGCTGTATAAGCTCCCTTATCATTTCAGGTTCAAATGCTCCTTTATCCTCTGCGGTGAATATAATTCTGCAAAGAATATTGTAAAGTGAAACATCATCAATGATGTCGTCTGAAGTATCTTCCACATCGCCGTTTATATATGTCATAAGATTGGCGATCTGTTCAAGCTTCATCACACCTTTGAGCATATTGATAAGAATAATTCTTATAACCTGCTTTTCCGAATACTTCTTGCTTTTCGGAGATGATACCCAACCTCTTTTTATCCAGTTCTGGATAGTTGAGCCTTCAAGAGCTGTAAGCTTCGAAAGCTGTGAAAGAGTAAGTCCTCCTGTCGCTTCCAGTATGGGAGATACGAGTGAAAATGCTGTATATCTGCCCTGCTCGGAAAAATTTATCGCTGTTCCGGGTATTGTTTTTATCATAGTCCTGCCTCCTTTTCAAGCGATGATACGATTATACCACAAGTTCAGCCGAACCTCAAATGTCATCTCAGGACGTTTTAGAGCGTTTTTGAGGATTTTTTCTAATATATCTCTCTTTTTCATCATTTTTCATACATTTTCAAAAATTTTCAAAGTATTACAAAACGGTAAATTTTTGCTGTTTTTTCTTGACAAATCGACATTACTGTGATATAGTTATTTTACTGTGATAAATCAGTTATATATCACGGTATAAAAAATGATATAGAAACCACAATTATGAAAAGGAGTATTATTATGGCGGATATGGATTACAATTATTCAGGTGAGGTAGTGTCAGGCGTTGAACCTGCAAAAAAACGCACAGGCGCAGTTATAGGAGGTATCACAGCCGGGGTATTGGTTGTGGCTGTCGGCGGCGGTGTCGCTGCATACAGCTTCTCAGATTTAGTTAAAAATCAGGTGAAACTCACCATAAGCAAGCCGGAGGATTACTACACCTGGGTTACAGAAAAGAACACAAACGAATTTGCTTCACAGCTTGCTGAAAGCTACCGCACTTATATTAAGGAGCAGAAAAACGGTGCAGCTTCCAACGTTGTACTGAACTTTGACCTCTCCGACGAGGCAAAGAGCCTTCTCAGCGAGAATGCTGAGGATTTCCCCGAAATCAACAGCGTTGCACTTGGCGTATCATCAAAATTCAAGGATAATGCCATGAATGCTGACGCACACGCTGAAATCAATGGCAATAACGTTATCAGCATTGAAACAGCAATGAATTATGATGCTATGGAAGTTTTCTTCCGTATTCCCGGACTTTCCGACCAGTGGATTTTTGCTTCCGACGACATTGATGAAGAAGATATGGCAATGGTTCCAAAGGATATGGAATCAATCATCACTCCAGAGGAGCTTGAATCACTCATTGTAAAGTATGCTGACCTTTATAACAGCTGTGTTTCCGATATCGAGATCGAGAAAAAGGAAGAAGTCGCAATCGGTGATATTACAGTAAAGTATACAGTTGCTGAAATGGCTCTCACAGAAGAAAAGGCTGACGCAATTGCTGAAAAATTCCTTAACGAGTTCAAGAACGACGAGCTTATAAAGAATATCCTTGTTGAGCGTACAAAGTCAATGACAGAGGAAGAATTTAACGAAGAAATCGACTCTGCCCTTGAAGATATAAAGGAAGCTTCCGATGCCGGTGATATCTCTGTAAAGACATACATCGACGCTAAAGGCTGTATCCGCGGTATGTCCGCAACAGATACACAGAACGCTGAAAATGATATGCGTTTCATTATCGGTCAGCAGGAATCTGAAATCCGTGGAGAATTTTTAGTTTCAGATGAAGATTCTGAGGAAGATACACGCATGGATATCTCCCTCACCGAAAAGAGTGAAAAGTCATATGACGGCACGATCACAATGACTGTGGACGGCGATGAAGTTTCCGCAGAAATCACAGGCCTCACAGTTGTTGACGAGAAAAATGGCTATATGTCAGGAAATGTCAGCGTCAGCGCCGAGGGAGAAACAATCAGCGTTGCCCTTTCCACAGAAGATAACGCACAGATTGTTACAAGCGATATCAACGTTGCCGGCACAAATTACGGTAAGCTCACAGTAAAACTCTCCACAGAAAGCGGTGCAGAGCCTGTACTCCCCGACAAATCTGCGGCTTATAATATGTACGGCGAAGAAGCTGACTTCCCCAGCGATTACATTGAACAGGACAAAATGGTTGAGTTCGCAAAGAATGTCCTTATAAATATCGGTCTTGACGAAGAAACAGCTGACGAGCTTGCAGTTGAATTTGGCGAGAGTATTTACTACACCTATGAAGAATGGGACGATGAAGAAATCATTGGCGGTGCAGATGAAATCGTAATCGAGGACGAAGATTTTGACCTTGATGACGAGGATCTCCTCTGGGAAGATCTGGAGTTTGATGATCCCTATGCCGATGATATAGTATATCCTGATGATAACGACGCTTATGTCGTTGTAATGGACGAAAGCGGTGCGGCTTCTTATATGGGATACGGCGAGTCGCTTTCATATAATGCAAAGGTTGCGGAAATCAAAGGTGCAGGAACATACACAGTAAGCGTTACTGCTGACAGCGATGGCTATAAAGAATATACAGGCAATATAATGCCTGACGGTTTCTCAATGCTTGGCTTTGAGGCTTACGGCGAAGCTATTACAGCTGATACAGAAATTTCCGTTAAGTCAATAAAGGTTGACGGCAAGGAGTTAGAGCTTACAGGTGAGCCTTTTACAACGATTGAGGACGGTACATTCTCTGTACTTTTCTACCTTGATCAGGAAATATTCGGCTTTGAAGATGTTGAAAACTGCATTGACCTCAAATCTTTTGGCGAATGGACAGATATTGAGATTACATTTGAGGTTAAATAATTATAGTGAATGCCAAAAGATTTTGTCGTTTGCTATAATATAAGATTTCGGATTAAGTTCTGTAAGGACACGGCATTGCCGTGTCCTTTTCTTATGCAGGAACGGATAATATCATTCCCTACACAATATTACGGTTCCCGATAAAACCGCCGCTCTCAATTGTTTAATATGCATAAATTTAGCACACACTAACAGGTTATTCCTACAAAAATGAAATTTTTTTCGTCTTTTTTGCCCTCTAAATACACTTTATTATAGATTATCTAAATGCGAATTTATTTCAAGGAGGATTTCATATGAGAAAAACATTATCATTTTTAACCGCCCTTATCGCCCTTTGTTCAGCAGTTTCCTGTAACTCCGACAGCAAAAACGAGCCGTCCCTGCCTATGAATGAGGCTGTTTACAACGAGGAGGGCAAGCCTGTTATTACCGTGGGAACTTTCGGTTATATTGATCCGCTTTTCAACGATCATCTCAACAAGCCAAAGGATTTTGAAATAAAAATTGTTGACTATACAAGCGGAATTGAAGCGGATTATTCCTCACGGGAATCGGAAAATCAATATTATGCCGCAATCAACAATGCCCTGAACACAGCACTCCTTTCGGGAGAAGCTCCCGATATACTCTGCCTTGATGTTGACAGAATACAAAACCTCAACAAAAAAGGCGTACTCACCGACCTCTTTCCTCTTATGGACAAGGGCAATGCTCTTACACGCGAGGACTTCCTCCCCTGCGTTTTAGAGGGACTTGAAGTTGAGGGGCGAATTCCTGCAATTATGGAGAGCTACCACATATACACCGCTATGGCAAAAACAAAGTTTATCCCCAAGGAATACGAAAACTGGACAGCCGCCGAAGCTATGAGCTTTTACGAAAAGTATGAGGGACAAATGGACTTTTACGAAAGTACAGCCAATACTAATCTTGCGGATTTTATGCTTAAAATCGAGGGATTAAACTCAATCAACCAGAAAAATGCTGTCTGCGATTTCGGCACTTCATTTAAAAATACTCTGCAATTCTGCCTTGATAATCCCGTTGAAGTTATACCGCCGCCGAATTTTGAATTTGCAGACGACCAGACAATGAATGAATATTCCAACGACCAGATGACAAGGGGACTCAACGACACACAGCTTGTATTCGACCTTATAATAAATGGTCTTGATTCGCAATTCGGACAAAGCACCTATGGATTTTTCAACAAGGAGGATATAACATTTGTAGGCTATCCCTCGGAAAACGGAGTTGGTGCCTATATACGCTCCGCCAATCCCCTTTATGCCATAACGGAACAATGCGGAAACAAAGATACTGCATGGGAACTTTTATCCGCCGTAATAAAACATCAGAAAAAGCTTGAACCATATATGCACGACGGCACACGGGGAGTTCCCGTCTTAAAGGAGCAGTTACAGCGCGACTATGACCGCCCCTCAGATTATAACAACTCCATAAATAACGGTTATATGTGGAACTGGAACAATTACGGAGAGGAAGAATTTATCACTCAGGAATACAAGGATACGCTTTATGAGTACATTTTAAGCGTTCCTGCCAACCCCTATTTTTACAACTGGGATTTGCAGAATATCATTTATGAGGAAATCCAGTACGCCATTAACGGCGACCGAAACGCTGATGATACAGCATATATCCTCAATGACCGCATAGGTACGTATATCAGCGAAAAAATTTAATCGAATTTGAATTAATTAAGTTTTTAATTATGCAGTTTAGCTAAAAATCAGGCTTAAAATTCTACAGCAATAATTACAAAAACTCTTGACCTTTTTTTAGCAATGTGCTACAATTAAGGTAGTGAAGCAGGCTTCCTGCACTGAGCCTGCTCATCACATGAAAAAATCATTTTGGGAGGTAATTACAATGGTTATTAAAAAAACAAAAATCACACGCTTTGTAAGCGCCGCAGCTGCTGCTGTATGCCTTTCCGCAGGGTTGAATTTCACACCCTTTACTATGGAAATCGAGGCTGCTGATCAGCTTACTGCATTTGAAATCACAGAAGAAATGCAGCTTGGCTGGAATTTAGGAAACACTCTTGATTCCTATATGTCCAAGAACAACGAACCCCTCGCTTCATGCGGTCTTGAGGCTGAAACCTGCTGGGGCAACCCTAAGACAACTCAGGAAATGATTGCTGCTGTTAAGACTAAGGGCTTCAACACTATCCGCGTTCCTGTAACGTGGTTCCAGCACGTTGATGTAAACAACGGCTACAAAATCGACGACGCATGGATGGCTCGTGTTAAGGAAATCGTTGACTACTGCTATAACAGCGATATGTACGTTATCCTCAACCTCCACCACGAGGAACCATATGTAAACCGTTCTACTCTCGGTGCTGACTATGAGGAGCTTACAGGCTTTGTTTCATCTCTCTGGAAGCAGATCGCTGAAACTTTCAAGGACTACGACCAGCGCCTTGTATTCGAGATCATGAATGAGCCTCGTGCTAAGGGTACTGACCATGAATGGTGGGGCCCTACAAAGGAAGAAACAGATACTATCAATAAAATCAATGCTGACGCTCTTGAAGTTATCAGAGGTACAGGCGATGACAACAACGACACTCGTCTTGTTATGATGCCCGGTTACTGCGCTTCAAGTGATACTTCAATGATGTCCAAAATCGTCGTTCCCGATGATGATTTCGTTGCTGTATCTGTACACGCATATTCACCATATAACTTTGCTATGAACGCTGAGATCGAGGATCACAGCACATTTACTTCTGCTTACGCTGCTGAGCTTACATCTATCCTCGACGGTATCAGAAAGACCTTCGGTGATAAGGATATCCCTGTAGTTCTCGGCGAATTCAGTACATCTAACTTCGGCAACACAGAAGCTCGTGTTGAGTGGGCTGAGGCTTACATCTCACAGACTAAGGAAATGGGTATCCCCTGCGTTCTCTGGGATAACAACGTTGAAAAGAACAACGGCGGTGAGGCTCACGGCTATCTCAACAGAAGCGCTCTTACATGGTATGAAGCTTCTGAGCCTGTTGTTGACAAGATGGTTGAAGTTATCAACGATGATACAATTGTATGGGGCAGCGCAAGAAAATCTCCTACAATTGAGCATGATGATATTGATTCAGGTCTTATTGTAAGCGATGAAACATATGAAATTGACGCTTCTGTAAAGAATGGCAACTGCACACCCGGTCTTAACGCTACATGGAAAGAGCTTGAGAATGGCGATGTTGCTGTACAGTATACAGGCGATCAGCCCGTTATCGCAGTTGTAAATTCTGACTGGGATAACTGGACAGAAATCAAGGCTTATGACGACAAGGACGGTATTGCTTACTATTCAGCTAAGCACATTGCTGCTGCATGGGGCGAGGATAAGGTTGACGAAATCGCTCACCTCTTTGTACGTACAAACAGCACAACAACTGTAACAAAGATTGCTATTATCGGCGAGGGCAAGGGCGAAATTGAACTCCCTCCTGAGGATAAGACAAAGAAGTATGATGTTGATTTTGCTAACAGAGGCGATTCCAATACTCTCACATTCACAATCGAGGGTGCTGCCGGCTCAACAACTAACGGCTGCGTTGGTTATATGGGCGACGAGTGGACAAATATCGAATGGGACGGCAAGATCGGCGCTGACGGCAAGCTTGAAGTTGCTGTAGATATCAGCACAATTCCTGCTTCTGTTAAATCCGCACAGATTCAGATCTGGTGGTGTGATGATGAAAACGGTGAAATGACTGTTTACAACTTCGGCGCACCTGTTGAAAAGCCTACAGATGAGCCTACAGAAAAGCCTACAGACGCACCTTCAATCAATGTTCCTGAAACTCCTGTAAGTATGTACGGCGACGCTAACTGCGACAACAAGGTTACTATGGCTGACGCTGCTACTATTTATCAGGCACTCGGAAACGCTGACAAGTATGCACTTTCTGAGCAGGGTGCTGCAAATGCTGATGTAAACGGTGTTCTCGGTATAACAGCTGATGACGCTCTTACAATCCAGAAGGTAAGCGCAAATCTTATTGTTATAACAGATCTTCCTCTTAAGGCAAGCAAATAAACAATAAATATATAATCTCAGCCGAGGCACTCCCTCGGCTGATTTTTTCATATAATCCAAAATCCCCCCATATAATGAAAAAAAGGGGGATTTCCTATGAATAACGACAAAAAAGAATACATTGCTGCCCTTGCAGGTAATCCCAATGTGGGAAAATCAACAGTTTTCAACGCTCTCACGGGACTTGACCAGCATACGGGCAACTGGGCAGGAAAAACCGTGTCCTGCGCCGAGGGACATTTTGAATATGACGGCATATCCGTCACCTTAGCCGATATTCCCGGTGCATATTCACTCAGGGCAGCTTCCGCCGAAGAAGAAGCCGCGCGGCAGTTTATACTGTCAGGGCGCGCTGACTGCGCCATTGTGGTATGCGACGCTACCTGCCTTGAACGTAACCTCTACCTTGCCTTACAGATTATAAATGCTGTACCGAAAACGATTATCTGTGTTAATCTCATCGACGAGGCGGAGAAAAAAGGATATAAAATAGACGGCGATAAATTAAGGGAGCTTACAGGCGCTCCCGTTGTTTTTACCTCAGCGAGGAATAACCGCGGACTTGATGAACTCTGCCGCACTCTGAAAAATATTCTCACAGAGGAGCCGACGGAAAAATCTGCGGAATATACCGTAACGGAAGATGATACCGTTGAAGATATCTCCCGAAAAGCCGCTGAAATTACTGCACAGACCGTAAGCTCCCCAAAAGAGCCTGACAAAACAGACCGCCGCCTTGACAGGATCTTTCTCCGCCCAATTACGGGAATCCCCGTAATGCTCCTGCTTTTCGCCGTAATAATGTGGATAACGGCGGCAGGAGCGAATTATCCCTCGGAGCTTTTAAGCCGCCTTCTTTTCTCCTTAGGAGATAAAATGTCGGCAGGACTTCACAGCATAAACGCTCCTCTGTGGGTAGAAGGGCTTCTTGTTCAGGGTATATATAAAGTGCTTGCGTGGGTAGTATCGGTTATGCTGCCGCCTATGGCGATATTTTTCCCCCTGTTCACTCTGCTGGAGGATTTCGGCTATTTGCCGCGTATTGCCTTTAACCTTGACCGCTGCTTTAAATGCTCCGGAGCCTGCGGAAAACAGGCAATTACAATGGCAATGGGATTGGGCTGCAATGCCTGTGGAGTTACGGGATGCAGCGTTATAGACTCGCCGCGAGAAAAGCTCATCGCAATTCTTACAAATGTGTTTACTCCATGCAATGGCAGATTTCCCACCATAATCGCAATTATTTCCATATTCTTTGTCACATCAGGCGGAATAAGCGGCTCTGTTCTGTCGGGAGCTGCCCTTTTAGGAGTCATACTTTTCGGCGTTGCAGTTACTCTTGGGGTATCGTTTCTGCTGTCGCGTACTATACTTAAAGGCACACCCTCGTCCTATACGCTGGAGCTTCCGCCCTACAGAAAGCCGCAGATATGCCGCGTCCTTGTCCGTTCATTCCTTGACAGAACGATATTTGTCCTCGGCAGAGCCTGTACAGCGGCAATCCCCTGCGGACTTCTCATATGGCTGGGAGCTAATATAAATATCGGCGGAAACAGCATATTGTCAATTATATCTGATTTTCTTGATCCCCTCGGTCAGCTTATGGGACTTGACGGAGTTATAATAATGGCGTTTATTTTCGGCTTCCCTGCCAACGAAATAGTAGTCCCCATAATCCTTATGGCATATCTTGCGCAGGGAAGTCTTGTGGAAATGGGCGATACAGCGTCGCTTCGGGAGCTTTTATCAGCTAACGGCTGGACTGTGGGGACAGCGGTGAGTATGCTGATTATGACAGTATGCCATTTCCCCTGTGCTACCACTTGCCTTACCATAAAAAAAGAAACAGGCAGCCTGAAATGGACGGCGCTGGCTATTGTACTTCCTACTGCTGTCGGAATATTGCTGTGTATGGCGGTCAACCTGATATTATAGTGAACGCCCAAAAATTTTGTCGTTTGCTATATAATGCAAAACAGCCGAGGGATTACCTCGGCTGCTGTTTTAACGCTTAATGTCAAGTCTTGTAAAATAAAGCTCTGAATACTCCTTGTATTCATTGCGGAATTTCTCGTCATTTTCCTTGACATCGCTGAAATATGCGTGGATATTCGTCTTTTCGTCTGTTTCAATAAGACATCCTGCAATGTTGGAACAGTGGTCTGAAATTCTTTCCAGATTTGTGAGAACATCCTGGAAAATATATCCCAGCTCAACTGTACATTCATCGTTCTGAAGCCGGCGGATATGGCGGTTTTTCAACTCTGTGCTTAGGTTGTCCACCACTTCTTCAAGAGGCTCTACCTTATGGGCAACAGAAAGCTCGTCACTTTTATAAGCCTCAAATGCCGTACTTATATTCTCTCTGATAGCGTCGGAAATAACTGTTATTTCGTTGATACATTCCGCTGAGAACATAATTCCTTTTTCCTTCATTTCAACTACAGACTCAATGAGATTTACTGCGTGGTCGGATATTCTCTCGAAATTACCGACGCAATGCATCATCTTTGACATTGTTCGGCTGTCCTTGCCTGTGATACTGTATTTTGCAACACGTACAAGATAGCTGTTGATCTTATCCTCGTATTTGTCGATCAGATCCTCCGCTTCAATTACACTCTGAACCGTCTTTTCATCATATCCTGTCACAAGAAGTCCGATAGCGTCGCTGATCGCTTTCTGTGTGCGATCCGCCATATCAACTGCAACGGAACGGCAGGCTTCAACGGCAATACTTGGAGTTGACATAAATCTTCCGTCAAGTGCGGCAAAAATGTCGATTTGCTCCTTAGGCTCGCCCTCCTTGTCGCGAATGACAAACTGTGAGAACTTAACAAGATATTTCGAGAAAGGCATAAGCACGATTGTTGCAAGAACGTTGAAAACCGTGTGCATTGCAGCAATGCCCATATATCCTGTAGGCTGTGACATAAAATCAGCAAATGCAGGGATGGTTTCCTTGAGTATAAGGGCAACGGGCAGGAAAATCAGCGTTCCGAGACAGTTTATTGCAACGTGGATAACTGATACTCTCTTTGCGTCCTTGTTTACGCCGATAGAGGATATAAGCGCCGTTACACAGGTTCCTATGTTAAAGCCCATTATAAGGGGAAGCGACATTTCGTATGTCAGCGCGCCGCCTGCTGAAAATGTCATAAGTATACCGATTGAAGCCGCGGAGCTTTGGATAATTCCCGTAAACAAAGCACCTACGATAACTCCCACAAGCGGATTGTTGAACGCCATAAGGACATTCTGAAATTCAGGAGAATTAGCAACAGGATCAATCGCGCCCTGCATAAGATCCATACCTGTCATATGTACGGCAAATCCTACAAAAATACGTCCGATATCCTTTTTCTTAGCCTTTTTGCAGCCCATTATCATCAATATACCCACAAGGGCAAGAATAGGAGAGAACGAATCGGGTTTCAGCAGCTTCATAAGAAATCCGCCGACACCGCCTACGCCATCGCCGCCCTCAATTCCGTTAAGACAGAGCAGCCATGCTGTAAAGGTGGTACCTATATTTGCACCGAAGCTTACGGCTACGGTGTCAATAAGCGCCATAATTCCTGAATTAACGAAGCCTACGGTCATAACTGTCATAGCCGACGAGGACTGTATGGCAATCGTGATAACCGTACCGAGTATCAGCGCCATAAAGGGGTTGGCTGTCATTTTTTTCAGCGCAACCTCCATTTTTCCGCCTGCAAGCTTCTCCAGACCTGTGGACATTACGTTCATACCATAGAGGAAAAAAGCAAGTCCGCCAAGCATTGTGAAAATGTTGAAAATTGAAAAATCGCCCATATTTTTACACCTCGAAAATAAAGGCAGCACAGATAATAATTATAGCAAACGACAAAATCTTTTGGCGTTTGCTATTTGCCGATCCGCACATCCGCAAACTTTAGTTTGCGGAGCAATATAATCTGAGAAGCCCTTTACACATTATAATTCATTATATCATATTTCTCTCTGCACAGTCAAGTATTTACACAAAAAACTTTACATAGATTTTACAATTGATAATGAAATGAAAATGTGTACCTCATTTTGGAGAAAAGTAAGGTGTAGGGGGCGATGTGGGCATCAGCCCCTACTACCTTGTATCAACTAAAACTTTACATTACGTTGCAGATTTATCGTTCTGTTGTAGTATTTGTGTATATTGCAAATTTTGTACAAACCAAAGGGACAACCATAGGAATGGGGAGAAGAAAAAACTGGCACAAAAGTCGGGTATTCTCCCCCTTCCTCTGGTTTTCCCTCTGGAACTCTCTTTCCGTCACCTACCCCCTTTTCCCGACTTTTTTCTTTTGTGTGACCTGACTTTTTCGAGCGGTCATATGAGCATAAATTATCGCCCATAAACCAAAAACGAGATTTCCGTAAAAGTTCAAAAATCGGAAAGGGAGGGAGAAAGGGGAAAGGGAAAGGAGAGTTCCAGAGAGGAAAACCGTAGGGGAAAGAGGGAGGGGAAAGCCGATTTTTGTTCCAGTTTAATTTTCCCCTCCCTCGTTCCCCGTAGGTTGTCCTCTTTGGCGAGAAACTATCCTTTTGTATTTATTATAAATAGAAAAAATAAACTTTAAGATGTTACAGCGTACTACGAATTGGTTATATATCGTAATCCTGTGTATGGGCGGATATTATCCGCCTCAGAAAATAATCAATAGGGCAGCCTGAATTCAACAACCCGCCATTTTCCGTCATCTTCCCTTACAATGACAAATTCATCTTCCTGTGTATATGCCTCTCCGCCAAAGCTTGCGCCGTTATAGCTGCTTATAACCTTGAAGCGGATTTCTCCATCATCTCTGCCAGTTATTTCAGTTACCTCAGAACCCTCGTAGAAGATATCCGAGCCTCTTGCTCCGTTCAGACAGTATACCCTGCCGTCCCTTTCCACATAAAGCTCATCAAGGTTATCATCATAATCCTCGCTGAAAACAGCGTGATAATCCGCCATAACATCGTCAAGAGAATTTATCCCCTCATCGGTTATAAGATAAAACTGCCAGTCATACTCGTTTGTAACATACTCCGACGTATCAAGCTGATATGGTGAGCCTACTGTAAAGCTCCACTCAGTTTCACAAGCCTTTTCAAAAAGCGCCTGTGCTGCCGCTATAACCTCATCGTCAAGCTGCTGTTCAAATTGAGGATCATTTTCCGGAAGCTGAAAATCCTCCCCGAAAACAGCCGTTGTTACAGCTTCTGTTGCCTCCTCTGCCGTTGTTGTAACGGCTTCATCAGTTTTTTCAGCTGCTCCTGTTGAAATTTCTTCTGTACCGCCTACTTCTTCTGTAACAGCAGGAGCTGCTTCGGAACTGCTGCTTTCCCTGTCGTTTTTCTTATCACAGGCTGTCAGGGACAGCATTACAGCCGCCGCAATTATAACAGATGCCTTTTTCATCAAAGCTCCTCCTCATCAAGAACAAAATCAACATTTCCTTCGCTGACATTTACCGCAGCACAGAGTACCTGCACCATATCACCCAACTCATATGAAACACCGCTGAATTTCTCTGTAAGTGCCACAGGCTCGTTATAGTCATACTCGCCCTCAGGAAGCGTTCTTATGTGAACAAGTCCCTCCACGGAATTGGGAAGCTGTGCATAAAAGCCAAACTCCGCTACACTTGAAATCTTCGCTGTAAAGCTTTCACCGATATGCTGCTTCATATACTCCGCCTTGTAGCAATCCTCGCAGCTTCTCTCCGCCGATACCGCACGTATCTCCGATGATGTTGCTGCTTCTGCGGCTTTTACCGCAAAGCCGCCATATCGCTTGCTGAGCCACTTTACGTCATAGCCTGCAAGTACATCTGTTATTATACGATGTATTGCAAGGTCGGAATATCGTCTTATAGGCGATGTGAAATGGGCATAATCCTCCAGAACGAGTCCGAAATGTCCCAGCGGCTCCTCCGAATATTTAGCCTTCGCCATCGAACGGAGAACCATCACATTTACCGCCTCAAATTTATCAGTATCTCTCGCATTATCCAGAATTGCCGCCGCGTGAGCAGGCTTGAACTCCTGAAAATGGGGATATTCCACGTTGAGCTTTGTCAGCATTTCGCAAAGTGCCGCTGTTTTTGCCTCAGGCGGAGCTTCGTGTATACGATACACAAAGGGTACTTTTTTCTCACGGGCAAGTCTTGCAGCCGCTTCGTTTGCACAAAGCATAAATTCCTCTATAATACGCTCCGATTTGCCTCTTTCACGAGGTACAACATCACAGCATATGCCGTTTTCATTGATTACAAGCTTGCTTTCAACAGTTTCAAGCTCAGGAGCGTGACGCTGCTTTTTACGCTCTATAAGGATATCCGCAAGCTCATTCATAAGCGGTATTTCCTTTTCAACGCAGGCATATTTCGCCTTTATATCGTCATTCGCTCTATCTGCAAGAATATCGTTTATCTCTGAATATACGCCCTTTACCCTTGATCGTATAACCGATTTGCAGAAGCGGTAGCTTATCATTTCACCGTCCGCACCCAGCTCCATAAAAGCAGAGAGCGTCAATCTGTCCTCATGGGGATTAAGCGAGCATATACCGTTTGAAAGCTCCTTCGGGAGCATAGGGATAACCTTATCCGCATAGTAAACGCTTGTACCGCGGCTCATAGCCTCCTTATCAAGAGCGCTGTTTCCTTTTACATAATGTGAAACATCGGCAATGTGAACTCCTAAAAGCCAGCCCTTTTCCGTCCTTTCAACGGAAACGGCGTCGTCAAGATCCTTTGATTCGCTGCTGTCTATGGTAAAAATCGCCATATGCCGCAGATCCTCACGGTTATTGAAGCTGTACTCCTGAACGCCGCCCTCGGATATCTTGCGCGCTTCTTTCATAGCCTCCTCGGAAAATTCCGTGATAATGCCGCTTGAAGCAATTATAGAGTCCGCACAGGAAACGGCAAGCTCTGAACTGCCGAAAACAGAAACGATTTTCACCTTATGCTCGGCGTGTCTGCGTCCGCGGTAAACGATTTCCGCCAGAACCTTATCGCCCTCGGCAAAGGGAACGCTTTCACCCTTTGAAATTATCATATGATTTCTTGAAGCTATATCAGGTACAAGATAAAGTCCGCCATCAGCGTACTCAATAACACCTGTCAGGGTACTGCTGCCAAAGCCGAGGATATCTATTACCTCACCCTCAGGCTCACCGGAACGTGACGGGATATCCGTAATAAGTACGCGGTCGCGTGGCATAGCGCCCATCATACACTTGCCCGGAATAAAATACTCTGTGCCGTCCTCAGTTACAGCAAAGCCAAAGGTTCGGCTGAGTCGTGTGACCTCCGCCGCTTTAAAGCCCATTCGTGAACAAAGGGCAACCTTCATACCCTTGCGGACGGTAACAATACCCTCGTCACGCAGCTCTGTAAATGCCTGCACGAAATTTTCTCTGCCCGATTTCTTTGTACGGCATTTTGTTTCAAGCTCATGCAGCGGAATAAGCTTCTTCCCCGTATTCAGAAATGTGACGATTTTATTCTTATAGCTTTCAGCCGTTATCTCATTTTTTGAATTTTTTTTATTTTTATCTGCCATTTCAGATCTCCTTTAAAAAGCTGTTAAAAAAGCCCCATGACTTCAGTCACGGGGCATTTCATTACTTATCGGTAAAAATCGGGATAATATTTACTGCAAGAGTAATAACGAAAAGGATAATTCCTGCTGTTCTTGTAATTCTTGCGAGAACTGCCTCACGGCTTCTTCCCTCATTTCTTCCGTAGAACGAATCAGAGCTTGCACCTGTAAGCGCATTTGTCATACTATCCCCTGACTTATTTTCCTGCATAAGACACAGTACAATAATTGCAAGACAAGCTATGAGGAGAACTGCTCCTCCTATGATTTCGAGAATTTCCATAATTGACCTCCGTATAAATTCTTCATATTTCAATATTCGACAGCGATTTATAATAAACCGCACTACATTCAATTAGCTTTATTATTATACCACACCTGTAAGCTTTTTGCAAGTGTTTTCCCGAAAAATCCCCGAAAATATTTTCATACATTTTTGTGCATATGTCACAATCCAACTGAATATATTATATAAAAGTGCCTCGCACATCCGCAAATAGCAAACGCCAAAAAATTTGTTGTTTGCTATAGTATTGCAGATTTTTTCAACAGCAAAGGAGTACGCTATGAAGGACAAGAAGATCATAAATCAGCCGAAATCAGACCATTCCATTATTATGGAAAACCGCCGGACTATGACTATATCGGGCATAACAGATGTAGACAGCTTTGACGAAAAGACCATTTCCCTGTACACTCAGCTGGGCGAGCTTACCATAAAGGGCAGAGAGCTTCATATCGACTCTATGAGCGTTGAAACAGGAGATATGATCATTACGGGCGATATCTGGTCAGCGGTTTACGGCGACCGCGACAGAAAAAATCCTGTTTCAGCGCTGGGGAGAATTTTCCGATGAATGTACCCGAAACCTTTTTCACCGTCAGCGATGAACTGTGGCTGTTTTTTCTCTCCTGTGCCGCAGGAGCCGTTTTCGGGGTGTATTATGATGTTTTCAGGGCTTTGCGCCTGACTATCCCACACCACGGCTTTTTTGTTTTTCTGGAAGATGTTATTTTCCTTGCAACCTATGCCATCTTTCTCTCCGCCTTTGCCTCGGCTGAAGCAAGAGGCGAGCTGCGGGCATATTATGCTTTCGGCGGTATATTGGGTTTTACCCTTTATCACTTTACCATAGGCAGATTTGTTATGCGCTTTATAAAGAAAATCATCGGATCTGTAAAAATCATCTTCGCCATCATTGTCAAACCTGCCAAAATCATTGCCGCCAAATTTGTGGGAATTACCAAAAACGCTGTTAAATCAAATAAAAATGCTCCACAACCCTTGCAATACGATGCCGAGATATAGTATAATAATATGTGTATATTGAAACAGAAAGAGCGTGAAATAAGTGGCTGCGGAAACTAAACACAATAAAAAGAATAAAAAGAAAAATCCCTCCAAAAAAGGGCTTTTCAATAGTATGCTTTTCAAGCTTCTGGCAGGAGCTGTTATTGTAGGATGTATGGTGCTGTTTATCACTACAGAAACCGACTGCAGCAGCAAGGAAGCTGAGCTTGCCGCTATACAGGCACAAATTGATACTTTTAATATGGAAAATGCCGAGCTGCAGCGCACTCTCGCCAGCGATGACCTCTCCGCCTATATGGAACGCATCGCTCTTGAGGAAAGAGGCTACGCTTACCCTGATGAACGCAGATTCTATGATACATCAAGAGATTGACATAAGAAATAAAGGATAAAATTTTTAAGGAGATAAAAATACATATGCAGCTTGAAATCGGAAAAATCTACACAGGCAAAGTTAAGGGAATAGCACAATACGGCGCTTTCGTCGATATCGACGGCGGCGGTACCGGTATGGTGCATATTTCCGAAGTTTCAAACACCTTTGTAAACGCTATCCGTGACCATCTCACAGAAGGTCAGGAAGTTAAGGTGAAGGTTATCGGCATTAACGAACAGGGCAAGGTAAGCCTTTCTATCAAAAAGGCAGAGCCTGCTGAGGACGCAGGAAATCCCGATAAAAAGCCTTTCAAAAAGGAACGCAGACCTAAACCACATATTTATGAGCCTAAAAAATCAATCCCTCAGTCTGAAATGACATTCGACGATATGCTTGCACACTTCAAGCAGTCCAGCGAGGAACGTATCGGTGATCTCAAACGCAGCACCGACAGAAAAAACGGCACAAGAAGAAAATAACACCTGTATCCCCTTAATCTGAAGTTAAGGGGATTTTTGTGCATTTTCACGTATTTTAACAGAGATATTTGTATTTATCGGCAAATTCTATTGACATAGTTTTCCGCATTTGCTATAATAAACGTATATATAATGATGAAAACAAAAGAGCATTTCTGCTCAGCGGAATTTTTAAGTGATTATGAAAAGAGATAAATTCAAACGACTGATTTCATTCGGGCTTGCCCTCCTGCTTGTAATAATTCTTACAGCAGGCTTCGGTATCGTCTGGTATATCTACTACAGCGATACTATTGTTTTGCCCTACTACCGACGCGGCAACTGGGTTCTCATTGGTATATACTGTACCCTTGTGTGGATTTTCTTCAAAGCTTACGGCGGCTTCAAACTGGGCTATCTTAAAAAAACGGATATGCTTTATTCGCAGCTTATATCCATTGCCTGCGTTGACTTTGTATCCTATTTCCTCATAAGCCTCATAGGACGGAATTTCCTTGACGCCTCCCCTATGCTTATGCTGACTATGGCGGATTTCGGCTTCATCTCCATGTGGACGCTGCTGACAAATAAAATCTACTTCCTGATTTATCCGCCCCGTAAGCTTATCATTCTCTATGGCAGCCGTCAGGCAGCTGCACTTGTGCTTAAAATGAGCCAGCGTGTTGATAAGTATATGATCTGTGAATCAATCAGCTACAGCGAAGATGAGGAAAAGATACGGGAGCTTATTTTAAAGTACGAGGGCGTTATTATATGCGATATCCCTGCGGAACAGCGCAACAACTACGTCAAATTCTGTTACGAAAACTCAATTCGCTCGTATATTGCGCCAAAAATTTCCGATATTATTATAAGAGGTGCCGATGATATCCGCCTTTTCGATACTCCCCTGCTTCTGAGCAGAAACTACGGTCTGGATTTCGAACAGCGTCTTCTTAAACGCGCTTTCGATATCATTTTCTCAATTATTGTTATCATTCTCCTTTCCCCTGTTATGCTTGCTGCGGCAATTGCTGTAAAAGCATATGACGGCGGCCCTGTTCTCTATAAGCAGAAGCGCCTTACAATAGACGGAAAGGTGTTTGAAATATACAAATTCAGAAGTATGATAACAGACGCAGAGAAAAAAGGCGGCTTTCAGCTTGCCGCAGACGATGATCCCCGTATAACTCCTGTGGGAAAATTTCTGCGCAAGGTCAGATTGGACGAGTTGCCCCAGCTTCTCAATATCCTTAAAGGGGAAATGTCCGTTGTAGGGCCTCGCCCTGAACGTCCCGAATTTACGGAGCTTTATAAAAAGGAAATGCCCGAATTTGAGTTCAGACTGAAAGTTAAGGCAGGTCTGACCGGCTATGCTCAGGTTACGGGAGTATATGACACAACCCCCTATGACAAGCTTAAAATGGATATGATGTACATTGAGAATTATTCTTTCAGACTTGATTTGCAGATAATTCTTATGACAATAAAAACAATGCTTTTTCCGCCTAAATCCAATGCTCACGACAGCAGCGGTATCCTGACGGAAAATAAAGACCATACCAACGACGCATAATGAGATGACGCGATCTCAGGAAAAAGAGGATTTTTATGAAGATTACAGCAGTTATTATGGCAGGCGGAAAGGGTGAAAGATTTTGGCCGAAAAGCCGTATATCACGCCCCAAACAGTTCCTGTCGCTTACCTCCGACGGTGAAACAATGATCCAAAAGACAGTAAAACGGCTTCTCCCTATTGTAGACGCAGAGGATATCTACATTTCAACAAATGAAATGTACCGCCGCCTTGCAGAGGAACAGCTCCCCGATATACCAAAGGAGAATATTCTCTGTGAGCCTGCTCCCAGAAATACAGCTCCCTGTATCGCTTTCTCTGCGGCAGTTATCGGCAGAAAATACGACGATGCAGTTATGATGGTACTCCCCTCCGACCACCTTATCGGAATTGAGGATATATATATCAATACGCTGAAAAAGGCTGTTTCCGTTGCTGAAAAGGGTAACAATCTCGTTACTGTGGGTATCACTCCCACCTATCCCGAAACAGGCTACGGCTATATCAATTTCGGCAATGAGTGCGGCGACGCTTACGAGGTTGAACGCTTCGTTGAAAAGCCCGATCTCGAAACAGCCGAAAAATACCTCGCGTCCGGAAAATATCTCTGGAACAGCGGTATGTTCATCTGGAAGATCTCCTCAATTATGGGGAATATTCAGAAGTTTATGCCTGAAGTCTATAACGGTGCTGTTAAAATCGGAGAGGCTTTCGGCACAGCTGATTTCAATGAGGTTCTGGAAAGAGAATTTACTGCTATGCCCAGTGAATCCGTTGACTTCGGTATTATGGAAAAAGCTGAAAATATCTTCACTATCCCCGGCAGCTTCGGCTGGGACGATGTGGGAAGCTGGCTTGCAGTTGAGCGTATAAACGATACCGACGGCAATAACAACTGCATAGACGGAAATGTAAGCTTTGCCGATATAAAAAATGTTACAATATGCGGCGGAAAAAGACTTGTTGCCGCTGTCGGCGTTGAGGATCTTATAATAGTTGATACTGATGACGCCGTTCTTGTATGCTCCAAAAACAGCACACAGGACGTTAAAAAAATCATCGCAGACCTTAAAAGCAGAGGCGAAAACAATCTGCTGTAGGAGATAATATATGAAAAATGCACTTATAACAGGTATTACAGGTCAGGACGGCTCATATCTTGCGGAGCTTCTCCTTGAAAAAGGATATAACGTATACGGCATATGGAGAAGAAAGGCTACTGTTGACTACGGAAATATCGCTCATCTAAAGGACAGGATAACTCTTATTTATGCCGATATGACCGACGCTGTATCACTTGTTACCGCAATGAAGATTTCACAGGCTGACGAGGTTTATAACCTTGCGGCACAGTCCTTTGTTTCCACAAGCTGGGATACTCCCATAGGCACCGCCGATATAAACGCTATCGGTGTTACAAATATGCTTGAAGCTATCCGCATTGTCAAGCCTGAAGCAAAATTCTATCAGGCTTCAACCTCGGAAATGTTCGGTATGGTGCAGGAAACCCCACAGAGGGAAACAACTCCCTTTTACCCAAGAAGTCCCTACGGTGTTGCTAAACTGTACGGTCACTGGATAACAAAGAATTACCGCGAAAGCTATGGTATGTTCGCCTGCTCAGGTATACTTTTCAACCACGAGAGCGAAAGGCGCGGACTTGAATTTGTTACAAGAAAAATTACAGACGCGGCTGTACGTATAAGCCTCGGTTTGCAGGAATATGTGGAGCTGGGAAACCTTGACGCCAAGCGCGACTGGGGACACTCCAAGGATTATGTAAGGGCTATGTGGCTTATGCTGCAGCAGGATACCCCCGACGACTATGTTATTGCCACAAACGAAACAAGAACCGTCCGCGAGTTTGCGGAAACAGCTTTCCGCTGTGTGGGAATTGACGTCATATGGCAGGGCAGCGGCGCCGACGAAATCGGCATAAATAAAGCCAACGGCAGCACTATCGTCAAGATAAACAGGGATTTCTTCCGTCCCGCAGAGGTGGATTTCCTCCTCGGAGATCCCTCAAAGGCTGAGGAAAAACTCGGCTGGAAGCGTGATATCAGCTTTTCTGAGCTTGTTGAAAGAATGGTCAGAAACGATCTTGATATTGTAAAAAATGAATAAAAGGAGCCGATTATATGCCAAATATTTTGAGAACCGAAAAAGGCGGCTACAATAAAAAAGATGTTCTGACAAAGATTGACGCTTATATGTCGCTTCTTTTGTCAGTTCAGAGTGGTATGCCTCAGGAAAACGCATTGGCAGAGCTTGAAAGAATAAAGCAGATGCCGCTTACTGTGGAAAAAGAAGGCTTTTTCGCAAAAACAGGTTTTTCCCAAGAGGATACCGACGCTTATCTTGCTGAAATGGAAGATAAAATAACAAGTGCTTTTGAGGCAGAGTAACACAAAGCTGCTGCATGGATTTTCAAGGAAAATTATGCAGACGCGCTGTCGAATGGCAAAATTTGCCTAAAAATACGGGCGAGTGACTTTAATTTCAACAAGCCCTGATATTGGAGAATAAATTAGATGAAAGTTTCATTTGACGCTGTACCGATAATTAACGGTAAAATGACAGGTGTAGGCTGGTGCGAGGTCGGTCAGACTATGGCTATGGCACGGCTTCACCCTGAGGACAATTTCTATTACAGCTTTTTCTCACGAAAAGACGACCATATCAAAATCGGAAAGCTTGCTCCCTTTTCAAAGGATATCGGAATGCATATCGGGCATTTTTCAGGTCTTGCATACCGTACCGCAAGCCTTGTTCTGCCCATTCCTTATAAGATGTTTTTCGGAAAGGATATGGATATCACCCACTTTTTCAACTATATCGCTCCTCCGGGAGTTCACGGAAAAACTGTAATTACTGTTCACGATATGGTGTATAAGACTATCCCCGAAACAGTCCGCGGACGTACAAGAAAAGTCCTCGAAACAGGCCTTGAGGCATCAATGGAAAGGGCGGATATGATCGTCACCGTTTCAGAGTTCTCTAAATCGGAGATCATACGCTACTATCCGCAGCACAAGCATAAGATACGCGTTGTACCCTGCGGTGTTGATCTTGAAAAATTCAAGCCCTGCGATACTCCCGAACGTATCCCTGAGGTCAAGGAAAAACTCGGCATAGAGGGCGACTATTTCCTCTATCTCGGCACTATCGAACCAAGAAAAAATCTTGAACGCCTTATCACCGCTTACGATATGTTCTGCAAGCGTGTGGAAAATCCTCCAAAGCTTGTTCTTGCAGGAGGTAAGGGCTGGCTGTATGACGCTATTTTCCAGCGTGTTACAGATCTTAATCTGTCGGATAAGGTGCTTTTCACCCAGTATATCCCCGACGAGGATATAAATCCTCTTATGTGCGGCTCTCTGGCATTTGTTTTCCCCTCTGTCTATGAGGGCTTCGGTATGCCTCCACTTGAAGCTATGGCCTGCGGTGTTCCCGTGCTTACTGCCAATGCAGCTTCACTTCCTGAGGTTACAGGTGACTGCGCTGTTTACTGCGATCCATACTCAGAAGAAACAATTGCAGATGGACTTTATACGCTCTACAGCGACGCTGAATTGAGAGCCGATTTAAGCCGACGCGGTCTTGAACGCGCCAAAACCCTTACATGGGATAATTCCGCTGAAATTCTTTACAACGTCTACAAGGAACTTATGAAATGAAAAAACTGAAAATACTTGAAGTCAACAAAGCCTATTTTCCACATATAGGCGGCATAGAAACCCTTGTGAAGCAGTATTCCGAGGAGCTTGGACAATTCGGCGCACAGGTACGCACCCTTGTCTGCTGTGAAAATCAGGGCGGCACAATAAGGGAAAAAGTCAACGGTGTGCCTGTTATACGTGCTGCAAGTCTGGGAACATATTTTTCCTGCCCCCTTTCTTTGCAGTTCATCAAGCAATTCCGCAGAATGTCACGCAAAGCAGATGTAATCCACATTCATATGCCTTTTCCCCTTGCTGATTTTGCTATGCTTTTGTCAGGATTCAAGGGAAAAGTTGTACTATCATGGCACAGCGATATTGTTAAGCAGAAAAAGCTGCTTACTCTTTATAAGCCGCTTTTGAAATATCTTCTCAACCGTGCGGATATGATTTTTGTGGCTACTGAGGGACATATCGAAGGCTCTGATTTTCTCCCTGAATATCGGGAAAAATGCCGCATACTCCCATACGGCATAACAGTTGAGGATTACCTCAATATCGACAGAAAGCCTATTCTTACAGAAAAGCTTACGGACAAAAACAGCGTGAAGGTGTTTTTTACAGGCAGACTCGTATATTACAAAGGCGTTGATGTGCTTTTGAAAGCTTTCCGTCTTGTAAACGGCTGTGAGCTTTTCATTGCAGGCACAGGTGAGCTTGAAGCGGAGCTTAAAGCATATGCAAAAGAACACAATATGGAAGATAAAGTCCATTTTCTCGGATTTCTCCCCGATGATGAGCTGAAACAGGCTTATGCTGACTGCGATATATTCGTGCTTCCCTCTGTGGCAAAAAGCGAGGCTTTCGGTATCGTTCAGCTTGAAGCTATGGTCTACGGAAAACCGGTTATAAATACGCTTCTTCCCTCTGGAGTTCCCCATGTGAGTATTCATCAGAAAACGGGACTTACAGTTCCGCCGTCGGATTTTGAATCTCTTTCAGCGGCTATTCTTGCTCTTGCAAGGAATCGGGAGCTTCGTGAAGAATACGGAAAAAATGCTGCTGACAGGGTTATGGAAAATTTCAACGAAAGGGAAGTTATCCGACGCCTTTACAGCTATCTGGCTGAGGGGATAAGCAAATGAGGGCGCTTGTTATCGGAGGAGGCGGCTTCGTTGGCGGATATCTCATAAATGAGCTGAAAAATAACGGCTATGAGGTCGATGCAACCTGCCTTGAAAATGAAAAAATCGGGGCAGATTGTGCCGCACATACTCTTGATATACTGAAAAAAGACGATATATCCGCAATTCTTGACAAAGTAAAGCCTGATATCATATTTCACCTTGCCGCACAAAGCTCTGTTGCACTTTCCTGGAAAAAGCCCCAGCTTACGGCAGAAATAAACGTTATCGGCGCAATAAATCTCTTTGAGGCTGTCCGCGAATATGAGGGGAATCCCCGTGTTATCGTTATCGGCTCAGGCGAGGAATACGGCTATATTTCAGAAAATTCCTGTCCCCTTAAAGAAACTGAGCCGCTTCATCCCGGCAATATATACGCCGCCACAAAGGCTTGTCAGGAGATGACAGCGGAAATATACGCCCGCGCATACAAGCTTGATATCGTTATGGTGCGAGCTTTTAACCACTCAGGTCCCAAGCAGGACAGCATTTTCGTAATATCCGATTTCTGCCGACAGATAGCGGATATTGAAGCAGGAAAAAAAGCCCCTGTTATATCTGTGGGAAATCTCTCGGCTATGCGTGATTTCACCGATGTCCGCGATATCGTCCGCGGCTATCGCCTCCTTGCAGAAAAGGGCATAAGCGGTCAGATTTACAACATCGGCAGAGGTAAAGCTGTGACTATACAGTATATTTTGGATACGGCGCTGAGTCTTTCAACTGCGGAAATCACCGTGGAAAGGGACGAAAAGCGTATGCGCGCCGCGGATATACCCGTAATTGAACCCGATATCACTAAAATAAACAGCGATACAGGCTGGAAAGCCGAAATAACTGTTGAACAGACAATAGAAGATACTCTTAACTACTGGCGGAAAAGGAGCTGAATGATATGGATATGAAGCTTACAAATGAAAAAATGCGTACATTTGGCGGTCACGAGCGCATAGGCGTATTCAACGCAGGCGAAAAGCTCACGGAATTCGGCGAAAATCAGAATAATGCCAATGAAGTCCTTGCCGCAAATATAAACGACCTTATAAAGCGTGTATGTGCCCTTGAGGACAAGGCGCTGAAGCATGAGGAAATTATGAAAACCCTTGCCAATGAGCTTAACGGCTTCAAAAGGGAGCTTGACCGTTTACGACTTTCGGAAAAGCTCAATTCAGGGGCAATTGAACGGCTTGACAAGGCTTTGGATCTGATTAACAAGGGCGAATAATTTGAAACATCGCCGTCACCGAAGCTAAAGGCTGAAAGCTAATAGCTGAAACAGAATGCTAACAGCTGAAATAAATGGCATCTCTAAAAAAATATCTTGACATTTTCGAAATTTTGATGTATTATAGTAGTATATCGACAAACAGCTAAAAAACACAACGGAAACGCTGATAACGGCTGTTTCCGTTTTTTTGCCGATATATGTATTTCTTTCTGAAAGAAAGGTGATGTAATGGATAATCTTTCCGAAAAGCTGGCGGAGGAGCTTGAAAACCATACTGCGTTTACCATACCAATTTTTGGCGGTATTCCCGTCCCCGATTCATGTGCTGTTTCGTGGATAATCATTGCGGTAGTGGTGCTTCTTTCGATTTTCCTCACCCACAATATGAAGAAAGTCCCCAAAGGCAAGCAATGCCTGCTCGAAATCGGTATAACATGGATGCACGATTTCTTTCTTGATACCCTCGGTCCCCATGGAAAAAAGTATCTGCCTATACTGGAAACATTCCTTATATACATAGGATTTTCCAATCTTATCGGTATATTCGGCTTTGTTCCGCCGACTAAGGATATCAATGTTACTGTTGCTCTTGCGGTGATGGCTTCAATCCTCATTCAGGTCACGGCTATTATCGAAAAGGGCGGAAAAGGCTGGGCTAAGGGATTTTTAGAGCCTATGCCTGCTATGCTCCCAATGAATTTACTGGAGCTTGTTACCCGTCCACTCTCAATGAGTATGCGACTTTTTGGTAATGTTCTCGGTGCTTTCGTCGTTATGGAGCTTATAAAGATATGTATACCCGGCGGTATACCGGTGCCGTTCAGCCTTTATTTTGACATATTTGACGGCGCTATTCAGGCGTATGTATTCGTTTTCCTTACCTCGCTCTTTATGGCAGAGGCTATGGAGGAATGATTTCAGGCATGGACGCACAGAAATGCGCCCCTACACGCATATTTACACAGAGGCGGATATTTTCCGTCTAAAAATTAATACCAATCCCTGAAACAACAGTAGACAAATCTAATGGCATAAATGCCGTATGTCATCGTTGGACATCCTCACCATACGGCAGTATGCTTTCGTCGTCCGCCTTGACATACAGCATTTCTGCTCATCATCTTTGTCTACTAACATTTTAGGGATTGGTATAACAAAACAAAAATCTTGGAGGTATTTATTATGGGATTAGTTGCTATTGGTGCTGCTATTGCAGTTCTTACAGGTGCAGGTGCAGGTGTTGGTATCGGTATCGCCACAGCAAAGGCTACAGAGGCTATTGCGCGTCAGCCCGAAGCTAAAAAGGATATCAGAAGCGCTATGCTTCTCGGCTGCGTACTTGCAGAGGCTACAGCTATTTACGGCTTTGTAATCGCACTTCTCATCATCATTATGCTTGGCGGAAAGTAATACGGGGGATTTCCAATGCTTAAATTCGAATTCTGGAATATTTTCTGGACAGTATTCAATGTACTTCTTCTGTATGTGCTGCTCAGAATATTCCTGTTTAAACCAATCAACAAAATGCTGGATGACCGTACTCAGGCTGTACAAAAGGACTACGACGACGCTGAACGGGCAAAAAAGGAAGCCGCGGAGCTTAAAGCTCAGTATGACGCTTCTGTAAGCGAGGCTAAGGAGGAGGCTGCAAGAATCCTCCGCACAGCCCACGATGAAGCCGAAAATGAACGTGAGGCTATAATCCGCAAATCCCACGAGGAGGCGGAAAATATCGTTGCAGCCGCCGGTGAAACTATCGAAAACGAGCGTAAGCGTGTTATTCGTCAGGCTCATTCGGAAATTGCAGACCTTGCTATTGAAGCGGCTTCTAAAATTGTTTCAGCTAATCTTGACGACGAAAAGAACCGTAAGCTTGTTGACGAGTTCCTTTCCGCAGAGGAGGCTGACCGCAAATGAGAGATACAGCAAAAGAATTTCTCAATGAGCTTGTACGCCTTAATATAAGCCGTGAGGATATCGAAACAGCAAAGGGGATATTTTCAGCTTGTCCCGATGTGAAAGATACGCTGGCAAATCCGCTTATAACATATGACGAAAAAAGAATTGCTATAAAACAGATTTTCCCGAAAGCCCTTGAGCGCTCTATGGCAAATGCCGCAAAATCAGGGCTTATGGAGGAAATTGATGATGTTTTTGAGGCATATCTTGACGCTCTCCACGAAAAACAGAAAAGCATAAAGGCGGTTGTCCGCTATGTCACTCCCCTGACGGAAAATCAGCAGGCTGAGCTGCGCCGCTTTATTATGGAGAAATTCACCAAGGAAGATGTGGACATTGAGTATAAACACGATCCTGATATTATAGGCGGCTTTATCCTCAATGCAGGTGATGTGGAATTTGACCGCAGCTACCGCACAAGTCTGCGCTCTATCCGTGAAAATCTCAGGCAGAAAGCCAACGAAAGCGTTAGCGGCAGCACTTTCAAGCCAAAGGATATTATATCCGTACTCAAAACAGAAATCAAGGATTTTGAAGTCCGTTCAGGAGCTTCCGAAACGGGATTTATTATCCGCCTCGGTGACGGTATCGCCCGTGTCCGCGGTATGAGCGGCGTTATGTACGGCGAGCTTGTGGAGTTCGAAACAGGTGTGCGAGGTATTGTCCAGAATATCGAGGATAATTCCGTGGGAATCGTTCTTCTGGGCGACGATTACGGTCTTACCGAGGGTTCAACCGTTGTCCGTACCTGTAAACGTGCAGGTATCGGTGTAAGCGATGAGCTTCTCGGCAGAGTTGTGGACGCTCTCGGCTCTCCCATAGACGGACTGGGACAAATTCACGCGGAGGACTACTTCCCCATTGAGCGTGAAGCCCCCGGAGTTATTGAGAGAAAATCCGTAAACGTGCCATTGCAGACGGGTATACTTGCTATTGACTCAATGTTCCCTATCGGCAGAGGTCAGCGTGAGCTGATTATCGGTGACAGACAGACGGGTAAAACATCAATTGCCATTGATACAATAATCAACCAGAAGGGGCAGGACGTTATCTGCGTTTATGCGGCTATCGGTCAGAAATCCTCAACTGTTGCTCAGGTTGTGAATACCCTGAAAAAATACGGCGCTATGGATTATTCCGTAGTTGTATCGGCATCAGCTTCTGAGCCGGCGCCATTCCAGTATATCTGCCCATACTCCGCCACAGCTATTGCGGAATACTTTATGTCAAAGGGCAAAGACGTACTTATTGTATACGATGACCTTTCTAAACACGCTGTTGCATATCGTGCAATGTCCCTGCTGCTCCATCGTCCCCCAGGACGCGAAGCATACCCCGGAGATGTATTCTACCTCCATTCGAGATTGCTGGAGCGTTCAAGCCGTCTTGATGATGAACACGGCGGCGGTTCACTTACGGCGCTGCCGATTATAGAAACTCTTGCAGGCGATATATCCGCATATATCCCCACAAATGTCATTTCTATCACCGACGGTCAGATTTTCCTTGAAAGCGAGCTTTTCAATTCGGGACAAAGACCTGCGGTTAACTATGGTCTTTCCGTTTCCCGTGTAGGCGGTGCGGCTCAGACTAAGGCTATGAAAAAGGCGGCCGGAAATCTCCGTATCGACCTTGCACAGTTCAAGGAAATGGAGATATTCACTCAGTTTTCATCAGAGCTTGATCCCGCCACATCGGAGCTTCTTGCCCATGGACGTATGCTTACAGAAATGCTGAAACAGCCGTTATACAATCCCCGTCCCCATTATGAGCAGGTAATACTCCTGTATGCGGCTCAGCACGGACTTTTCAAGCACGTTACTCCAAAGGAGCTTAAAGAGTATATCTCAGAGCTGATGAGCTATATAAACAGCTACGGTCAGGATATTGTTACGGAAATTGAGGAGAACCGTGTGCTTACAGATGATCTTATGGAACGCATAGAGCGTATTGTAACAGCATTTGAGGAATAAGGTGATTTTATGCCAAATATAAGAGAAATCCACGAGAGGATCGAAAGTATAAAGCAGATTTTAAAAATCACCAACGCTATGTACCTCATATCCTCCTCAAAGCTTAAAAAGGCACGAAAGGCACTGGATTCCACCGAGCCGTATTTCTATAAATTGCAGGAAACGATCGAAAGCGTTATGGAGCATACTCCCCATATGCGGCAGATGTATTTCGACAGGCGCTCAAATATCCCTGATGATAAGCGTAAAAAGGGATATATCGTCATTACAGGCGATAAGGGGCTGTGCGGAAGCTATAACCACAATATCCTTAAATATACCGAGGAAAAGCTTGACGCTGCCGCCGATCTCAACAACTGCTATCTTTTTGTTATGGGGCAGGTGGGCAGACTTTACTTCCAGCGGAGAATTAAATCGGGAAAGCAGGCATATGTTGACGGAGAATTTCTCTATACAACACAAAATCCTACCCTTTACCGTGCGGCAGAAATCGCTGACATAGTTCTTGAAAAATTCAAAAAGGGCGAGCTTGACGAGGTATGGGTGCTTTATACTGATATGGTCACTTCAAATGTTCAGGAAACCCGTACTGTTCAGCTGCTGCCATTTGAACGCAGACACTTCGGCAAAACACAGGACGGCACAATGAAAAAGCTGCCTAAGGCTTCGTTTGTACCCTCCCCCGAAAAGGTTATGGATTATCTCATTCCCCAGTACGCAAAGGGTATAATCTACGGCGCTATGGTTGAGGCTTTCTGCTGTGAACAGCACTCACGTATGACGGCTATGGATGCAGCTACAACCAGCGCAAAGGATATGATACGCGACCTCTCACTTATGTACAACCGCGCACGACAGGCGGCGATTACTCAGGAGATCACCGAGGTATGCGGCGGTGCAGCAAAGGTGCAGGAGGATTAACGAAAAGCAGGGCGGATATTTTCCGTCCGCAATTTCAGAGCGAAATGAGGTTTTTTCACTTAATGGAAAAAGGAAGAATAACACAGGTCATCGGCCCTGTTATAGATGTGGAGTTTCCCTCCGGAAAGCTCCCTATGATAAAGGACGCTCTTTCCGTTATTGTTGACGGAAAACAGCGTATTATGGAAGTTGCTCAGCATATGGGCAACCGCACCGTCCGCTGTATTATGCTTGCCTCCAGCGAGGGACTGAGCAAGAATACCGAGGTTACAGCTACGGGCGCTTGTATCAAAGTCCCTGTAGGCGAAAAAACTCTTGGACGTATGTTTAACGTTCTTGGTGAGCCTATCGACAAAAAGGGCGATGTTGAGGCGGAGGAAATGTGGGGTATTCACCGCAAAGCCCCCTCCTTTCAGGAGCAAAGCCCCGTTGTTGAAATACTGGAAACAGGCATCAAGGTAATTGATCTTATCGCTCCCTATGCAAAGGGCGGTAAAATCGGACTTTTCGGCGGTGCAGGCGTAGGCAAGACTGTGCTTATACAGGAGCTTATACGCAATATCGCCACAGAACATGGCGGCTACTCTATCTTCACAGGTGTAGGCGAGCGTTCCCGTGAGGGCAACGATCTCTGGAACGAAATGCAGGAATCGGGAGTTATAAACAAGACGGCTCTTGTTTTCGGTCAGATGAACGAGCCGCCCGGTTCACGTATGCGCGTTGCACAGACCGGTCTTACAATGGCGGAATACTTCCGCGACCGTGAGCATAAGGACGTTCTGCTCTTTATTGATAATATTTTCAGATATGTACAGGCAGGCTCAGAGGTATCTGCGCTTCTGGGACGTATGCCCTCTGCTGTTGGCTATCAGCCAACTCTTGCTACAGAGGTGGGCGAGCTTCAGGAGCGTATTACATCAACGAAAAACGGCTCTATTACGTCAGTTCAGGCGGTATACGTACCTGCCGATGACTTGACCGATCCGGCACCTGCCATCACATTTGCACACCTTGACGCTACTACAGTCCTTTCAAGAAAAATCGTTGAGCAGGGTATATATCCCGCTGTTGATCCTCTTGAATCAAATTCACGTATTCTTGAACCCGATGTTGTGGGCGAGGAGCATTACTACGTTGCAAGACGAACTCAGGAGCTGCTCCAGAAATACAAGGAATTGCAGGATATCATCGCAATTCTTGGCATGGAGGAGCTTGACGAGGAGGATAAGCTGGCGGTATACCGCGCAAGAAAAATACAGAAATTCCTGTCACAGCCTTTCAATGTAGCGGAGAATTTCACAGGTCTTAAAGGAAAATATGTCCCCATAAAGGACACGATACAGGGCTTCAAGGCTATTATCGAGGGCGAAATGGACAGCGTCCCCGAAGCCGCATTCCTTATGGCAGGCACTATAGACGATGTACTTGCTAAGGCTAAGAAAATCGAAAACGGTGTATAAAAATGGCTAAAACATTTTATCTGGAGATCATCACCTCCAACCGCGTATTTTTTCAGGGCGACTGTGAACATCTTGTAATAACGGCTATAGACGGACATATGGGTATACTTGCCGGTCACGAGCCGCTTGTTACCTGTCTGCCTACAGGCGAACTGAAATATATGGTTGACGGAGAATGGAAATTCGCCGCCATATCCGAGGGCTTTATTGAGGTTCTCCCCGATAGGGCGGTAATTCTGGCGGACTCCTGCGAGCTTCCTGAGGAAATCGACATAAAACGAGCCGAGGAAGCAAGGGAACGTGCCGAAGAAATGCTCCGACAGCAGCAGAGTATAAGGGAATACTACGAAACTCAGGCTGCTCTCAACAGAGCTATAAACCGACTTAAAATTTCACAAAAGCATTTTAACTGAATGTTGATATTACCAAAAATATTGTATTCAAATTGTGCAATATCTCAAAATATACGTATTTCTATTGTATATACTTGACTTTTATTGTGAAATATAGTAAAATAATAGTAATTGTCACAGACAAAAATAAATGGTAATATCCCCTGATGAGGAGCATTACCGAATAGGAGGCAAAAGACGTGAAAAAGATTCACAAATCCACTTTCTTCATTGTCGTTGCTTTTATTGCGTTGTTCGCAGTTTCCACAGTTACTGGCTTTGATTACTTCTACGGCGATAATAAAACTACCGTCGTAAAAGGCATTAACGACATCCGCCTTGGTATTGATATTCAGGGCGGCGTTGACGTAACCTTTGCCCCGGCTGATGGCTTCGACGCTACCGATGAGCAGCTTGACGCTGCTACCGAGACTATTAAAACCCGTCTTGGCACACTCGGTATCAACGACAACGAATTATACAGCGACTACAAATCAGACCGTATTATCGTGCGTTTCCCATGGCAGGCAGGCGAAAGCGAATATGACGCTGAAGCTGCTGTAAAGGAGCTTGGTGAAATGGCTGAGCTTACCTTCCGCCGCGGCAGCGACTACGAAACCGATGAGGAGGGTAATATTACACCTACAGGCAAACTTGTTCTCAGCGGTGCTGATATTGCAAGTGCTGACTATATGCAGCAGCCTGACAGCTACGGCAACCTTGAATGGGTAGTTACACTTTCACTCAACGATTCAGGAAAGCAGGCATTTGCTGAGGCAACTGCTGAACTTGCCGGTACAGGTACTCCCATCTCTATCTGGATGGATAACACTATGATATCATCTCCCTCTGTAAATAATGCTATTACAGACGGAAACGCAGTTATCACAGGTAACTTTGACAATGAATCATCAAAGAAGCTTGCAGACCAGATCAATTCCGGTGCGCTTCCATTCAAGATGGAAACAACAAGCTTCAAGACAATTTCTTCTACAATGGGTGAGGGTTCTCTTGACGCTATCGTCCTTGCAGCCTGCATTGCATTTGTATTCATTGCAATTTATATGATTGTTCTTTACAAGGTTCCCGGTGTAGTTGCCGTTATTGGTATCATCGGACAGATTGCCGCAACACTTGCAGCAGTAACAGGCTGGTTCGGCTTTATGCCCGGTTCAACTCTCACGATCCCCGGTATTGCAGGTATTATCCTCGCCGTTGGTATGGGCGTTGACGCTAACATCATCACAGGCGAGCGTATCAAGGAAGAAATCAACTCAGGAAAATCCCTTGAAGTTGCTATCCGTGTAGCTTACAAGCGTGCGTTCTCCGCTATTCTTGATGGTAACATCACAAACGTTCTCATCGCTCTTATCCTTATGGGTGCTTTCGGAGTTCCCACAAGCTTCTTCTCAAAAATTCTCAACAGCACAATATTCTGTATGTTCGGTGCTACAACTGAGGGTGTTGTATACTCCTTCGGCTTCACTCTCCTTGTAGGTGTTGTATGTAACTTCATCTTCGGTGTATTTGCTTCAAGAATTATGGTTACATCACTTTCCAGATTCAAGGGACTCCAGAACAGAAAACTTTATGGAGGTAACGCTAAATGAGTAATATAGACAGCAAAATCAAAAAGAAAGCTGCATCCTCCTCTGCATCCGCGCCTGCAATCCCTCAGAAGGTATACAACTTCTGTAATAAAAAGCGTATGATTCTTGCAATCGTTATATGCGTTGCAGTTGCTCTTTTAGCAGGTATTCTTATCAGAGGCGTAAACCTTGCAATCGAGTTCAAGGGCGGTACAATGCTCACTTACTCTTATGATGGCGAGCTTAACACTAACGATGTAAGCTCCACAGTTCAGAGCGTTGTAAATTCCCCTGTTTCAATCCGTACAGGTGAAAGTCTTGACGGAAGCGGTCATCAGATCACAATTTCATTCACATCTGACGAAGGTCTTAACGCTGACAGACAGTTTGAGCTTACAAATGTTCTTAATGAAAAATTCCCCGATAACAATATGGTACTTTTCGATTCCAACGATGTAAGCCCTGCTTCAGGACGTGAATTTCTGCTGAAATGTCTTCTTGCTGTGGTACTTGCAGCTATCCTTATCATAATCTACATTGCAATCAGATTCAGAAACATTGGTGGATGGCTTGCCGGTTTGTGTTCAATTTTTGCATTGCTTCACGACCTTATGGCAGCTCTTGCCGCTTCAATTATATGCGGATTTGAGTTTAACGCAAATATTGTTGCAGTAATCCTGACAATCCTCGGTTACTCAATCAATAACACAATCGTTATTTATGACAGAATAAGAGAAAACAAGTCACTTTATCCCAATTCCACACTTAATGAGCTTATTAATATGGGCTGCTCACAGTCACTTACACGTTCAATCAGAACATCTATAACAACAATCGGAACAATGATAATCGTATCAATCGTTGTACTCATAAGCGGCTATACATCACTTCTCAGCTTCTCAATTCCACTTATCTTCGGTCTTATCTCAGGTACTTACTCATCACTCTTTGTAGCACCTGTAACATGGTCATGGATGGTTGGAAGAAAGGAAGCAAAGGCTTCCAAAAAGTAATACAAAAAAAAGAGTTAGGAATCAATACGGTTCTTAACTCTTTTTATTATATGGGCATATTTCAAAAGGATCATTCAAAATCTCAATTGACCTTGCCTGCCGCCTTGTAAATCTTCTCCTTAACCTTAATGGAGCTTTTCACCTTTTTGATGATAAGTCCTGCAGCAAGGAGAATTGCACCGATACAAGCAGCATATAACGCTGTCGGAAGAAGAAGTGTACTGCTAAGATAGCAGATGAAGCTGCCGGTGATCGTATATCCGAGGGCTGCTCCTGCTGATACACCAACCGCTGCGAGAAGTACGATCAAACCACTCCATGTAAATATGTTCCCAAAATAACCCAGAACATATCTGCCTTTGCCGTTCAAAATGATATTTATCCAGATCATAAGCACGATAGCTAATGCTGTAATTATTCCAATTGCAACATATGAAAGTATGTAACCAATATTTTCAAGGCGGAATTTTATCTCCCAGCCGATTTTGCCCACGGAAAGCTTTTCAGATGTTTCATTCTCCGCAAGACTGCTGCGTATTGCATTATAATCGGCGGTCTGCATTTCATAGCCGAATATTTCTGTTCCTCTGTCGTGGTTATTCTTGAAGAAATCCACAATTTCATTTTCTGTTACGGTAGGCTCATCACCCACTCCATCAATTATATAATCGGCATAGGCTTCAAGCTTATCAGCGCAAAAGCCTGTAAAATCAGTTCCTGCAAGATAAAGAGCAAATTCCGTCTTATCAGCAAAGCCGTGTGATGCCTTGTCAAAATCAGTTTCATAGTAGAGATTGTCCGACAGGCTCATCCCGTTTAATCGGGCGTTTATAATCGACCATTTATCAAGCCCCTCAGCGATATTGTGAAGGTTTGTTCCTGTAAATCCCAGCTTCAAACTGAAAAGCAGGCTTACCACGGTAAGAAGTATACCTGAAAGCAGCGCAACTGCTGACGCACCTAAAAGTCGTCCGAAGCCGATCTTTGCGGACTTTTCAGGTGGCTGAACTACAGACGGCTGTTCCTGATGAACAGGTTGAACATTATCATTTGCGGCTGTTTTTTCACGTTCCCTTTCAATGAAAAGCTCCTCCTTCGGAGTTTCCTTTACAGGCTCACGTAAAGGCTTTTCCTCTGCCTGCTCTGACGAAAATACTGTTTCCTTTTTTTCCGTCGGCTCTGAAATCAGCTCCGGTTCGGGTATCAGCGGCGGCTCTGAAATCAGCTCCGGTTCGGGTATCAGCGGCGGCTCTGGCTCTGGCAGAATCTCCGGAGCTTCATCTGTTGTGTTATGCTCCTGAACTGCTGTTTCCTCCTGCGTGATATTTTCCGCAGCGATATTCTCCTCCTCAAAATCATCCACTCTGTTTTCTCTGACAATTTCTCCTGTTGAGGGATTTTTCAGCATAGCACCGCAGCCTATGCAGAAGTAGAGATTATCTTCCTCATAAACTGCACCACATAATTTACACTTCATTTTTACTTCCTCCATTTCACAGAAATATTATCTGCGTTAATTATCCTTACCTATTATACCTTTTATTTATTATATTGTCAACAGAAAAAGGTCGGGAAATGTTATGTGCGTTTATCCAAAAACATATTTTTGAATTTGCGGACTCGGCTCTTTAAATTAAAAGGGACGGCATAAACCGTCCCTTCCTTATGTAGATCATTCAGTCTTGTTATTTGCTGTATTGCCTGAAGCCTGTGCCTTGAGAAGATCTCTGATTTCTGTGAGAAGCTCCTCCTCCTTTGTAGGCTTAGGAGGCGCAGCGGGCGCTTCCTCCTGCTGCTGCTTCATCTTGGAAAGAAATGTTGTAACAGCCTTCATAATAAGGAATACAACAGCAGCCATAATGAGGAAATTCACAACATCCATAATGAATGCACCAATTCTCAGTTCAGCTTTGAAAAGAGTAATTGAAAATCCATTAATTCCGCCGTAGCTGAAGAAACCAAGAATAGGTGAAATGATGTTGTCAAGCAGCGAGGTTACAAGACCTGAAAATGCGCCGCCGATGATAACACCGATCGCCATATCAATGATGTTTCCCTTAGCAATAAACGCCTTGAATTCTTCCATTAACTTCTTCATCTTTTTTCTCCTTTTATTTTATTTCGGGATATCCCCGTTATTTATACCAATTCCTGAAATGCTGACAGATAAATCTGATAAGCAGAAATGCTTTATGTCAAGACGGACAATGAAAGCATACCGTCGTATGGTGAGGAGATCCAACGACGACATATAGTATTTAGCCGTCAGATTTGCCTGCTGTTGTTTAAGGTATTGGTATTAAATGAGTTTAACTCATTTATCTCATATCTCAGGCAGCGACGGTATCTCTGCCGTTTTTTCACGTACCGTCTTTTTAGCCTGCATATAGTCAGGCAGCTCGATTTTATCAAGCTCGTTTTCATAGGGATTGACTTTTTTCGGTAATGCTTCAACAGCTCTGTCCGCCTGTGCCATCAATGCTTCGTGATGCTCCTGAACAGCTTTCTCAATATTATCTGCATTGACGCTCTCGGTATCCCCCATTGATATTCTTGACTTTATACTTATATTCTCAGAAAGAAGCGATGCGTCAACCTCTTTCGTTTCAGCCATTATGCCCTCCTGATGCTTGCCTGAGGTATTTTTTAAATCCGCCGACATAGTATCATTTATTTTGCGCATATAGATATGATTCATTTTAGCGGTTTCATTTTTCTCCAGCTTATCGCCGTCAACTACAGGTATATCACTCATAACGCCGTTCGCCTTCATCTTTTCCTGCAAACGCTTTTTCCGTCTGTTGTCGATATCAGCAAAGGGATCCTCAGGAATTATCGGTTCAGGCTCTGCCTTTACAAAGAAATCATTTTCGTTCTCTTTTGAATGAGTTTCCTTGCTTCCATCGTCAAAGAAATCCCAGAATGACTGTTTTTCGTCCTTTTCAGGTTCAGCTGCCTGGGGAGCTGCTTTTTCTGCCGTCTGCATATTCTGCTGAGGTGCAGCCTGCGGAACATTCTGCACCATTCCCTGTGCAGGGATTCCACCCATTTGCTGCATCTGCGGCTGTCCATAAAGGGGCATACCGTTCTGGTCGTAGCCGACTATCTGCGGCTGTGCATACATCATCGGCTGTCCGTAAAGAGGCATACCATTCTGGTCATAGCCGACTATCTGCGGCTGTGCATACATCATCGGCTGTCCGTAAAGAGGCATACCATTCTGGTCGTAGCCGACTATCTGCGGCTGTGCATACATCATCGGCTGTCCGTAAAGGGGCATACCATTCTGGTCATAGCCGACTATCTGCGGCTGTGCATACATCATCGGCTGTCCGTAAAGGGGCATACCATTCTGGTCGTAGACGGCTATCTGCGGCTGTCCATTCATCACAGGCTGCTGCATATAAAGATTTGCCGGCTGACCGCCTCCCTGCGGTAAAACAGGCTGTGGCTGCTGAATCGGCTGCTGTGTCGGTTTCGGCGGCACAGTCGGCTCGTCATACATACTGAAATCAAATTCTTCTTCCGAACTATTCAGCTCATCCGACGTGTACATTGACTTTTTCTTAGAAACGGGGGCTACATCTCTTATGATAAAAGTTCCCTCATTTATAGTGAAGCCGCCGCTGTTTTCTGAAAATTCTTCCTCAGTATGATAATTTCCTCTGTCAACTGCCTCGTAGTTGACTTCCGTGGGATTTTCCATATTACTTCCACATTTTACGCAGAATTTAAATCCCGTTTCATTTTCTGTTCCGCAATTACTGCATATCATGAAGAAGCCTCCTTTTTTTCTATTTTGCTCATTATCGCAATTTATCCGCAATTACTCATTTTCTATATTTATTATACCATTTCCCACGCTTTTTTGCAATACCCACAAACAAAATTACATATATTAATTTATTGCTGCCGCTTTCAAGTTTTTATATCGCTTTTATATAACTTCCTTAATTTTTACGGGCGTTTTTGTGCAATACGCTGATAAATTAAGAAAAATATATGAAAACTATGTATTTTTTTCTTCATTCGTGGTATAATACTTATGATTATAGAAAAAATAAACCGTGTAGAAAATTTTACAGGAGCTGAAAATTATGCCTAAAAATATCAGCAAAGAAAAAAGTATAAACAGAGCTAAGACAACAGTTGAGCTTGTTGTTTGCGCTATTATTCTCGGCACGTCGGTCTTTCTCGGCAAAAGCTGTTTTGACCGCATAAAAGTAGTTCCCTCAACAAATAAGGAAGCGACAAAAATCGAAGATATCGAAATCCCCGATGCCTCTGATGTTGTTGATCCGAACAAAATTGTTTTCGCAGCCACTCCTATCAGCACAAAGCTGAAATTCAGCGGAAATCTTATTCTCGTTAACAACGATAATCAGTATTACAGCACAGGAAACGAAAATCTTGTCAGCATTATGGAGAAAAACGACGAAACAGGACGTTCTTCATTTATTGCTGTTGACTACGATTACACCATTCTTGAACAGGTCTATGAACCGCTTGCAAAAATGGTTGACGACTGGTATGACATCTATTTTAACGATACCCTCATTGTGTATGGTTCATATCGCTCTAATGAATTTCAGCAGCAGCTTTATGACCAGTTTACCGATAACACCTCCAATGACGGAGAAGCTCCGATTGTTGCCCGTCCCGGTTTCAGCGAACACGAAACAGGCTATGCTCTGGATTTCAGCGAAACTGCAGGCTATGACTATCAGGGTACAGGTGATTTTCTGTGGCTCAACCAGAACTGCCACAAATACGGCTTCGTTATAAGATACGCTGAGGATAAGGAGGATATTACGGAATATCGCTATGAACCGTGGCATTTCCGTTATGTCGGCATACCTCACGCTAAGTATATGACTGAACAAAACCTCTGCCTTGAGGAATATATCGAACTGCTCCGCACATCTTATAATTACAATGGTGAGCATCTGAAAGTCAGCGATGAGTACGGCGCACTTTATGAAATCTACTTCTACCCATCAGACGATGCAGCAGAATTTACAAACGTGCCTGTTCCTACAGGTGTAAAGTACGATATTTCGGGAAACAATGTGGACGGCTTTATTGTTACGGTTCACGTAAATGAAAAGACCGAAATCGGCAATGAAAATCTTTCTGTCACCACATCTCCCTACTCATTTGCAGCCACTACAGCTGCTGATTCATCAGCAGAAACAACAGACAGCACCACAGAAACAACAATTGCATATTAGTTTATACGGCAGGAATATCTCCTGCCGTTAATTTTTATGTTAAAATAATCCCCTTACATCATCAAATGAAAGCGATGGCTGGAGTGCAAGGTTTATACCGAAGGCGATAAGCTCAGCACCGCGCTCCGCCAGACGGTCTATATCACGGGGAGTTACCATCATATTCGGCGTATTATCGGATATTTCGCAATTTCCGAAGCTGTGCAGAATCGTATGCATATCCACCACCGTAGGAATACCCACCGCAATTATGGGAATCCCAAGGGTTGCTTCTGAAAGCTCTCTGCGTGAATTGGCAACTCCGCTTCCGGGAGATATTCCGCTGTCACAGAGCTGTATAGTAGTACCAAGCCGTTCCACATCAGAGCAAGCAAGAGCATCCACAGCTATGACCGCCGAGGGCTTTATTTCGCGGCATACAGCCTTTATCAGCTCAGCCGTTTCAATTCCTGTCTGCCCTAAAACTCCCCCTGCAAGACAGCTTACCGGACGGAGCGAGGTAAGAAATTTTTCCTCGTCCTCCTCCAGCTCATTTTTAAGATGGCGCGTAGCAAGCACTTTTTCTGCCGCCCACGGCCCTATTGCATCGGGTGTAATATCGCGGTTTCCAAGACCTGCAACGAGAATTTCCCCAGACGGAAGAAAAGTTTTCAGCTCATCGGCAAGCTCCTCCGCCATATCCTCATAATTGCTGCTGAAACGGCTCAGGCTCTTACTTTCAAGGGTGATATACCGCCCTTTCCCCTTTCCGAGAGTGGGGCGATGCTCGTCGGTTTCAATGACTATCTCCGTTATATCAAAGGCTTTTCCGCGGCTGTATTTCTTCACGCCATCAGGCAGCCTGTCCGAATTTATCTGCTCAACAGCAAGGTCGGTTCTGATATTCATAAAGTCCTCCTCTGTAATTTGTATATATTGCTGTATTTCAAGAGTAAATATCCGTTATATTCTTTCGCTTTTAACTATTGATTTTTTAGCCGAAAAATGGTATAATTATTATTGTCTCAGTGGGTAGCTGTGCGTTGCAGCTGCCGCATATCGTAACTGATATGTTTAAAATATGTAATATCCTGCGGTATATCCGCGGAAAAAATCGGGAGGTGCAATTATGCCAAATATTAAATCTGCAAAGAAGAGAGTTAAGGTTAACGCAACTAAGGCTGCTGCTAATAAGTCCAGAAAGTCTAATCTCAAGACAGTTCTCAAGAAGGCTGATATCGCTTGTGCTACAGGCGCTGCTGATAAAGCAGAGGCTATCAAGCTCGCTGTTAAGAAGGTTGACCAGGCTTGCGCTAAGGGCCTTATGCACAAGAATAAGGCTGCAAGAAAGAAGGCTCAGCTGGCTAAGAAGCTTAACGCTGCTGAATAATTCAATAAAGTTTTACCCCCGATATCTTGCGAATCGGGGGTTTTTATTTTTTATGTTCCGTTGGTAATTTGATGGTAACTTTTTTGTGTAGGGGCGGATATTATCCGCCCGAAATTTTTTAACCTCACACATACACAATAGGATACAATAATTAACGTCTGATTTGACTTTTCTCTGATTTGTGATATAATAAATAAGGGCATCTCTAAAAACCCGTTTGATTAAAGAAAAAACAGATAGGTGCGGAAGCTGCAAGGAAACCTTCCGAAGGCGTGCTGCCGCACTCCGAGGGAGGTTGACGAAGCAGATGTCGTGCATAGCTGTTTTTTCTCAAAAGGGTTTTTAGAGATGCCCATAATACAAAAGAAATTGAAAGGGAGTGCATTATGGCGGCAAATCTGTTCTCAGATATCGAATTTTTAAAGGGAGTCGGCAAGGCTAAAGGAGAAAAATATCGCAAGCTTGGTATTTCCTCCCCCTATGACCTGCTGTACCATATCCCCCGTGACTATATGGACTTCCGCACACATATTCCCATTGTACAGGCTGAAAATGAGGAATACTGCGTTTTAAAGCTGACTATAACAAAAAAACTTCCGCCGAAAGCAATCCGCAAAGGCCTTGTTATATGCCACGCTGCCGCCACCGACGGTATTGACGATATTATTGTCGTCGTTTACAACAACGTTTATGCTTTTCATGCGCTGAAAGAATTTCAGACATACTATATGTACGGCAAGGTCACAGGCGGCTTTACACGGAAAGAAATCCACTCCCCCGTTTATATCCCTGCTGACTCCCCTGTACTTATTCAGCCTGTATACAAGCTTACTCAGGGACTCCCCATAAATGCTGTACGCACCAATATGCAGCAGGCTCTTTCTATTCTGGAGGATTCCCCCTTTGAAACTCTCCCCGAATATATACGTGAGAAATATGCCCTCCCTGACCTTGTATGGTCGCTGAAAAATATCCACTTCCCCGAAACGAATAATGCGGCTGAAATCGCAAGACGCAGAATTGCCTTTGAGGAATTGCTGAAGCTGCAGCTGGGTATGCTTATGCTGAAAATCCGCAAAAAGAAAACCACTTCTTATGTTATGGATAAGTCCATTTCTATGGCGGATTTCTACAACACCCTCCCCTTTCAGCTCACAGAGGGGCAGGCTTCCGCTGTTGGTGAAATTATAGACGATATGTGCAGCGGCTCACCTATGAACCGTCTTTTGCAGGGCGATGTGGGAAGCGGCAAAACTGCCGTTGCTGCCGCTGCCTGCTGTTTTGCAGCAAAAAATAGTGTGCAGTCCGCTGTTATGGCGCCTACAGAAATTCTCGCCGCACAGCATTACAAGACTTTCAGCTCATTTCTTGAACCCCTCGGCATAAAAGTCGCACTTCTCACAGGTTCAACTCCTGCAAAGCAAAAGGCTGAAATCCGCGAAAAACTTCTTTCAGGGGAAATCGACCTTGTGGCAGGCACTCACGCTATCATACAAAAAGATGTTGAATATAAGGCTCTCGGTCTTGTTATTACCGATGAACAGCATCGCTTCGGTGTTGCGCAGAGGGCTGCCCTTGCGGAAAAAGGCGACTCACCGCACAGGCTGATAATGTCCGCTACGCCCATTCCCCGAACTCTCGCCCTGAATATCTTCGGTGATTTAGATGTAACAAGTATCCGTCAGCTCCCAAAAGGAAGAAGTCCTGTCAAAACTTACGCTGTTACGGGTAAAAAGCGCGAGGGAGCTTTTTCTTTCCTCCGCGCAAGACTTGACGAGGGGCGGCAGGCTTATGTTGTCTGCCCTATGATTGAGGAGTCCGAAAGCGAGCTTTTCGCCGTAAAATCCTATGCGGAAAATGCGGAGAAAACCACGCTGAAAGGCTATACTACGGCACTCCTCCACGGACGTATGAGGGCTGCCGAAAAAGAGGAAGTTATGGGGAAATTCAGCCGTGGCGAATTGCAGGTACTCATATGCACTACTGTTGTTGAGGTCGGGGTTGACGTACCCAATGCGGCGGTTATGATTATTGAAAATGCCGAGAGATTTGGACTTTCGCAGCTTCACCAGCTCCGCGGACGAGTAGGGCGCGGACAGTACGAGAGTACGTGCATACTCATCACCGACAACAAAAATGAGGACTGCATACAGCGAATGAAGATAATTTCAGCCACTACCGACGGCTTTAAAATAGCGCAGGAGGACTTGAATATGCGCGGTCCCGGAGATTTCTTCGGCAGCGCTCAGCATGGACTTCCGCCGCTGAAAATAGCCTCTGCATACGATATATCTATGCTCTCCGAAGATGTCCGCCGCTGTGCTGAGGAGCTTCTCCGCGATGATCCCAACCTCGACAAACCTGAGCATAAGGCAATTAAAATGGATACGCTGAAATTTTTTAATAAAGAGGTTACAAGTTGATGCGTAATGCGTAATTATTGATTATGGCTACAATAAAATATTGGCAGGTGCAAAAATGAACGATATACAACTAACTAATGAGCAAGTCTGTAGAAAAGTTATGGTGTAGTACGCTGTAACATCTAAAACTTTATATTCTATCTTGGCAAAAAAATGGAAACATACTCCTGAAAAGACCACCTGAGCCGTATAAAAAGACTTGCCTTTTTCATATATAACAATCCCCTGAGTTCAAAAGTCAGCAAAGGGAGGGAAAAAGGGGAAAGGGAAAGGAGAGCCCAGAGAGGAAAACCGTAGGGGGAAAAAGGGAGTGCGGCGAGTCGCCGCTGACATCTTGTTCTAATGTTATGTAACTTTAGATACAAGCTTTTGTTCTAATGTAAAACTTTCTTTAGGGCAAATCACCAGCGGGGGTACCCCGCCTGACTTTTGTGCCAGTTTTCTTTTTCCCTCCCTTTTGCCCCGTAGGTGTTCCTCTCTGGTGATAAATTACCCTTTTGTATTTATTATGAATAGAAAAAGTAAAGTTTTAAGTGTTACAACATAGTAGGGACGGATATCATCCGCCCGCGGACTTCCAAAGGCAGCCCCTACACATAATTACGCATTATTCAAAATTCACCGCCCACATCAATTCTTAATTCATAATTCATAATTCTTAATTCGGCTACCGGCTAACGGCTGAAAGCTTAATTAATAATATCCGCCCTACAATAGTTAAAACCGCCATTAAACCCTCTTGTTTTTTGTGCATAATGACGTATTGTTGCCTTTTGCAGAAAATTCGCCGATAAATCTATTGTAAATTTCGTTTCGTTATGATATAATAAAGATGTATAGCGGTTTTTTCTGCTTTAAATTTATTTGTAAAAGGAGTGTGCCGTATGGTCAGCATCGAAAATCATATCGGTAAAATTTCAGTTTCAGAAACCTATATAACCGAGCTTGTACGCCACGCGGTCTGCGACTGCTTCGGAGTTGCTGATGTGTGCAGCGTAAGCACTTTCCGTTCCGCTGTATCATCTCTTACAGGTGGCAGACTTTTCAAGCGTAAGGGCGTAGTTGTCCGCACCGATAAAAACGGCGGACTTACCATAGACCTCCACATAAAGGTCACTTACGGCACAAATATCGCCGCAGCTGTCAGCAGTATAACTCATAAGGTTACTTTTACCGTAGAGGAATCAACTGATATGCAGGTAAACGCTGTCAACGTTTATGTTGACGATATGAATTCATAACCGATAATACTTCAGGCAATACCGCATAAAGCTTTTGCGGAAAATATGCAAGCATATTTCGTGCAAAGCCGTCAGGTGGGCTTTGTGCGGTGTTGCCTTCAGTACCGCTGATTACTTTCGGCGGTACTTATTACTGATTAACTTCATAGGAGGGTTTAATTTGATAAACGGTGCTTTATTCAAAAACGCTGTTATTTCCGCCGCAATTACCATTACTAACAGAAAACGTGAGGTCGATGAGCTTAACGTCTATCCCGTCCCCGATGGCGATACCGGCACAAATATGTCTATGACTATCAGCAAGTCTGTTGACGAGCTTAAAAGACTTCCCGATAATACGCCTATTTCCGAGGTCGCTTCAACTGCCGCTTCTGCGCTTCTCAGAGGTGCAAGAGGTAATTCAGGAGTTATTCTTTCACTTCTTTTCCGTGGTATATCAAAAGGCCTTGCAGGGCTTACAGAGGCTGGCTGCGAGGATTTCGCAAACGCTCTCGATCTTGGCGTAAAAGCCGCATATAAGGCTGTTATGAAGCCTGTTGAGGGTACTATCCTCACAGTTTCAAGAGCTGCCGCTGAAAAAGCCAAAGAATCCGCACTCTCCACAAGCAGCGATGTCCTTTTCTGGAAAGATGTATGCGATGAGGCTGAAGCTGTCCTCGCCAAAACAACAGATATGCTCCCTCAGCTTAAAAAGGCAGGAGTTGTTGATGCAGGCGGTATGGGCTTCCTTATCATAATCCGCGCTATGACCGATATCTTCAACGGCGGTAAAATTGCAGAGCCTATTGAAAAAACCGAGCGTACAGACGATTACTTCCGCACAGCTGTAAGCGAGTACGACGACGAAATTACATATACCTACTGTACGGAGTTTATGCTCCGCAAAAATCCCGATTGTCCCGATATCTTTATGCTCCGCGCTTATCTGGAAACTATCGGTGACTCAGTTGTTGTAGTTGACGACGAAAAGATCATCAAGGTTCATGTACATACAGACAATCCCGGAAACGCATTGCAGAAAGGCCTTGAATTTGGCGTATTCCTCAATGATCCGCGTCCGAAAATTGAAAATATGCGAATTCAGCACGAGAACAAAGTCAAGGAGGCTCAGGATGCACAGGCAGGCTTCACTCCTGCTGAGCCTGAAAAGGACTTCGGCTTTGTTGCTGTTGCCGCAGGTCACGGAATTTCCGCACTCTTTGAGGATTTAGGCGTTGATGTTGTAGTAAAGGGCGGTCAGACAATGAACCCCTCTACGGACGATCTGCTCCGTGCTATTCTTTCAACTCCTGCAAGAACTGTTTTCGTTCTTCCTAACAATAAAAATATCATTATGGCGGCTGAACAGGCTGTAAAGCTTACAGACCGCACAGTATGCGTTCTCCAGACACGCACTATCCCTCAGGGTATTGCCGCTATGATGGCATTTGACGAGTGTGCTGATCTGTCCGAAAACCGCATTAATATGACAAAGGCATTTGAGAAGATATCCACAGGACTTATCACATTTGCTGCCCGTGATTCTGAATTTGAGGGACACTCCATTAAAGAGGGCGAAATCCTTGCTCTCGACAACGGAAAACTCTCATTCACAGAAAAGGACATCAACAAAGCGGCATATAAGCTCACAAAGAAGCTGGCTAAAAGCGGTGCAAGCTATGTAACTGTAATTTACGGTTCTGATGTTACCGAGGAAAATGCAGAGGCGCTCCAGCAGCTTCTCCAGTCCAAGCTTAGTGATAAGATTGAGATTATGCTGGTAAACGGCGGTCAGCCTGTTTACTACTACATTATTTCCGTAGAATAATAAACACGAAATCCGCACAGAGTGTATTTTCTTTGTGCGGATTTTTAAGAGGTGCATTATGAAAAAAATTTTAGCTTTTTTAACTGTACTGACAGCAATTTTCTGTACAGCCTGTGATAATAAACAGGATAATATAAATGATAATCCCCCTGTAGGCGATATTACCTCCGCTGTATCTGAAACTGATATTTCCGAGGATAAAAGCGAAAACACAAAGACCACCAGCAATGTTTCCCAGGATAAAGGTGAAAGCAAGGAGAACTCCGATATTCCCGATGACTCTGACGATGATTCCGATTCATCCGCAGAATTAAAGCATTACACCGTTTCAGATTTTAATGAAATCAAAGTAAATCTCAATGTGCAGGAAACAGCTCCGCCTGTTGAGTTCAAGGAATACGATTTGTCAGGAATTGTATTTGAGGCTAAGAAATCTCCCTGCACACTTCCCGAAAACGTAAAAATTGAAAATATATGCCCGATTTCAGAAGCTTCTGCTCAACAAATGAAAATGGGATACGAGGAATACTGTCAGCAATTTTTAGAGTTTTATGAACCTATTCTTGAAGCGGAGAACAAGCCGCTTATACTTTACACAGCTTTTGACGGCGAAAATCTCTATTATCTGGCGGATTATGACATTCCCTGCCCCCGTGTAAGCCACAATTTTGAAATATTCAAATACAACCCCGAAACAAAAGAAAACACCTGCATTTATGAATATTCAGACGGCAAAGAGGGTATCACAATAGCTGATATTAAGTTCTTTGATGATAGTTTATGGCTTATTACCGTAGAAAATGAAGATAGTATCGAAAGTGAACCTGAAATCCAAACATATCGTATCAAAACATATCGTATTGATGAAACATCAGGCAAAATTAACGAGGATGTTTTTGAAAACGAAATCAATGTTGATTTCATTGCTGATTCTCATTCTAACAGTTACAAACTCGCTGCATCTGTAAGTTATTCAGAAGAATCAGATATACGTATGGAAAAAGAAAATCGCAAAATAACTGCTTATACTGATAAAATAAAGCTTGAAACAGGTATTAATAAATGTACTCCTGCACTATTTACTGATAAAAAGATGTGTTTCTTGCAGGCAGATTCAGATGTATCCATGCTCCACACATTTGACTTTGAAAAAATGGAGAAATATACAACTAATTTCGGAACGGCAGATGCTAAACGTGCATATCAATTAGGAAATAACGTTCTTGTACATTATGTTGGCAGTCAGAAGTGTATATACTTCATTCCGGAACTTGGTGCCGGTTTTGTTTTACAGGATATTGAAAAAGTTTCTTCTCCGTTTGGAATAAACTACAATGCCACCGATACAAGTGTGAATGTATATGGCGACAAACTGGCTGTTGCCAATTTCGATATAGGTATGTACAGGGATTTCTACGCTAACAACATTCTTTTAAGAGATATATACCCACCTGTTGAGAAAGATCCCCTGCAAAAGCTTTACATATTTGAAACAAACTGACAATCACCGCACAAAGTAAATTATTACTTTGTGCGGATTTTTTGTATATATAGCGAAAAATCAGCCAAATTAATTGACAATCACTACTGACCGTGATATAATATATAATGTATACGTATAATTATATAAATGTGTAAGACGGAGATATACAGATGATTAGAACGATTAATGGTATAAAAATAAACTATGAGGAAAAGGGCGAGGGAGAGCTTATTGTCCTCCTCCACGGCTGGGGAAGTAATATAAAACTTTTCGCCAATCTCATTGATTTGCTTTCAAAAAAATATAAGGTTGCGGCTATGGATATGCCCGGCTTCGGTGAAAGTCAGGAGCCGCCCTCTGCCTGGTGCGTTGACGATTACGCTGACTTTGTAATTGAATTCCTCAAAGCCTATGATACAAAGAAAGTTATGCTTTTAGGTCATTCATTCGGCGGCAGAGTTATTATTAAGCTCAACAGCCGCGAAAACCTGCCCTTTGAAATCACAAAGGTTATCCTTGTGGACAGCGCAGGTATTCTTCCGCCTAAATCCAACAAGAAAAGCTTCCGCACACGCTGGTATAAATTTTGCAGGACAATTCTTGCAACTAAGCTTATGCAGAAAATCGCTCCCGAAGCCCTTGAAAAACTCCGTGTGAAGTACGGAAGTGCTGACTATGTTGCGGCATCTCCGCTTATGCGGCAGGTGCTTGTAAAGACGGTAAACGAGGATTTAGAGCCGTTGCTGCCTAATATCAAATGCCCGACTTTGCTTGTATGGGGCGTGAATGATACTGCTACTCCCCTTTCCGACGGTGAAAAAATGGAGAAGCTTATCCCCGATGCAGGTCTTGTAAAGCTTGAAAATGCAGGACATTACTCATTCCTTGAACAGCAGTACACTTTCAACCGTGTAATGTGTTCGTTTATGAAAATTGAGGAATAATATTATTGTAAATTTCGTTCCGAAATTGCGGGCGGATAATATCTGCCACACAAAATGCTAACGGCTAATGGCTTTTTAAAATTATAAATATAGGAGATACAGATGAATATTGCTATTTACTGCATATACGCAGTTATTGCCCTTGCTGCCATTATCTTTATGGCGCTCCGTGAGTTCCATATGTTACAGCTCAACGGCTACAAAACTCCCGAACATTCATGGTGGATGAAGAAGAATTTCAAGAGATATATCCCCCATATCATTATGCTGATTCTTTCATTTTCACTATTGTGCATTGATCCTGTTATTAAAACCAACAATCCGATACAGTTTCAGCAACGGAATGATCCTGTATACATTTCTTTTACAGGCAACCTGACTAAAATAGTTCTCTGCATTATGGTAATTATCAATATCTGCTTTATAATTGCCAATAAGCCGGGAAAGAAATTCAAAAAGCCGTTGGTATATACTGCCCGTGTAAAGCGTATGATGACAACATTTTTCATACTCGTTGCTCTGATTTTCGCATTTGGATTTTGCTATACAACGCTGGATTATACCGTTCTTTCCAACGGTTTAAAATCCGAAAAAATGTATTTTTACCACAACCTGCCATTCTATTGCATAAATCTTGCACTCTACCTCACACCAATTCTCGTTCCCCTTTCAAATATCCTCAACAAACCCATTGAAAAGGCTGTGCAGAACTGGTATATCAACGACGCTAAGAAAATCCTTGCCTCCTGCCCCGATCTCCACAAAGTCGGCATTACAGGAAGCTACGGCAAGACTTCAATGAAATTCTACCTCAGCGAATTGCTCAGCTCTCAGTATGAAACGCTGAAAACTCCCGAAAGCTTCAATACTCCTATGGGTGTTACTATTACAATCCGCCGTGATTTAAAGCCCACACATCAGTATTTCATCTGCGAAATGGGAGCAAGACGAGTTCACGAAATCAAGGAGCTTTGCGGAATTGCTAATCCCCATGACGGCATTATTACTTCCGTAGGCCCTCAGCACCTTGAAACTTTCGGCTCAATTGAAAATGTTGTAAATACTAAATTTGAACTTGCGGACAGCATTTCTGCTCTCGGCAAAGTTTATCTCAACGGCGATAACGAGCTTATCCGTAAAAAGGCTCCAAATTATCCCAACGCTATCACATACGGCTTGCAGGAGGGCAATGACTGGAGAGCCACAGATGTTTCTGTTTCCGACAGAGGTACGGAATTTACTGTAACTGCTCCCGACGGAAAATCCTGCCGATACAGCACAAAGCTTCTGGGTGAGCATAATGTGCAGAATCTTCTCGGTGCAATTGCTTATGCCGCAGATACGGGCATACCAATGGAAAAGCTTGTACTTCCTGTTAAGCGTATTGCCGCAGTTCCCCACCGTTTGCAGCTTCTTGACAAGGGCAATGGTGTGACATTCATTGATGACGCATACAACTCAAACCCCAGCGGCTGTCGTGCGGCACTTGCTGTTCTGGGATTATTCGATGCCTGCCGTATTCTCGTAACTCCAGGTATGGTTGAACTTGGTGCAAAGCAGGAGGAGCTTAACTATGAATTTGGGCAGGAGGCTTCAAAAGCCTGCGATTACATCGTTCTCGTAGGCAAAAAGCAGACAGAGCCGATTTACAACGGCATTAAGGACAGCGGCTATGATATGTCAAAGGTTTATGTAGCAGACTCCCTTAACGATGCCCTTGCAAAAGTAAATGCTTATACTACAGACAAGAAAAAAATCGTTCTTCTTGAAAACGACTTGCCTGATAACTATTGATAAAATCCAAAAGAAAAAAGGAGATAACACATATGAAAATTAATCTTGCAGTCCTTTTCGGAGGCAGAAGCGTAGAACACGAGGTATCCGTAATTTCCGCAGTTCAGGCTATGGCAAGTATGAACAAGGAAAAGTATAACATCATACCCGTTTATATGACGAAAAAAAGCGAATTTTACACAGGCGAAAAGCTTATGGACATCAACAACTATAAGGATATCCCTGCACTTTTAAAGGAGTGTACAGAGTGTGTATTCGTCCGCAGCGAGGGAAAAGTTCAGCTTATCCGCCAGAAAATGAAGAAATTCGGCTCAAATCTTATTTCAGATGTGGACATTGCGTTCCCTGTTGTTCACGGTACAAACGTAGAGGACGGCGCATTGCAGGGCTATTTGCAGACTCTTGACCTGCCCTATGTTGGCTGTGATGTTCTTGCTTCAGCAGTTGGTATGGATAAGTATGTTATGAAAATTTTACTCAAAGAGGCAGGATTCCCTGTTCTCGACTGCTGCCGATTTGCGGCATTTGACCTTGACCGCATTGAAGAATGTGCAGACGAAGTTGAAAAGAAATTCGGCTACCCTGTAATTGTAAAGCCTATCAACCTCGGTTCAAGCGTTGGTATCTCAAAGGCTAAGGACAGAAGCGGACTTATCAAGTCTATGGAGGACGCTTTTGCATTCTCTGACAGAATTCTTGTTGAGCCTGCTGTTGTTCAGCTTAAAGAAATTAACTGCTCCGTTCTCGGTGACAGCGAATCCGCAGAGGCTTCCGTTTGTGAAGAACCTGTTCAGGCAAGCGATGAGGATATCCTCAGCTTTGAGCAGAAATATGTCGGCGGCGGCGGTAAATCAGGCGGCAGTAAGGGTATGGCATCGCTGAAAAGAAAAATCCCTGCTGATATTTCTCCCGAACAGGAGGAAACTATCCGCAGACTTGCTGTTGACGCTTTCCGCAGCCTTGGCTGTAACGGCGTTACACGTATCGACTTTATGATTGATATGGCAACAGATAAAATTTACATCAACGAAATCAACACAATCCCAGGCTCACTTGCGTTCTATCTCTGGGAGCCAAAGGGTGTTAAATATCCCGAACTTCTTGAAAAGATGATTCAGCTTGCATTAAAGCGTCACAGACAGGCAGCAAAGATAAACTACACATTCGACAGCAATATTCTCTCAATGGGCGGCAGCTTCGGCGCAAAGGGCAGCAAGCGGTGAGCCACCGCAGGCATCTGTCCTGCCTGAGATGCTATTGTTATCTGAGAGCGAGAGAAATATCAGATAATTTGCAATACTTAATTATTGTATAATGTAAATCCGGGGTTAAAGATAATTTCTGTAGGGGCGGATATTATCCGCCCGTGACGGATAAAAAGTGATTTGGGACTTAAAAGGGGTTAAAATGGATAATGAAAGAGATTACAGAGCCGAATATGAGGCTTTGCTGAAACAATATGAGGAAGATAAAAAACGAGAACAGGAAGCACCAAAGGACTTCGAAGCTGAATACGAGAATGAGAAACGTGAAAAGCGTAGTAAAATTCTTTCGTCTATAATGTTGATTCTGTTTTTTGCAATGATACCTACTCTGCTTATCGGAAAATTAGCTTTAGATCCTCTGACTTTGTTGGGAATTGCATTTCTATTTTTCGGATTGATTATTTTTACGGTGACACTTTTTAATGAGCCGATTTTGGCGGTTTCATCGCTTATTCTCTTTACAGCTTCGGCTGTTTTGACATTCCGTGGCAATCCGATGATGATATTTATTGTCATTCCCGGTGTATTTGCCCTTTCTTTACTATCTACGACAATAAGAAATACAAAGCCGTTAATAAAGCTGCTCTGTAAAATGAAGCCGCTGAAAAAGTCCTGTACAGAAAAGGTAACTGCAATATGCATCAATCCAAATCAGAGGGACAGAGATGACTTATTAAAAGAAAAAATTGAAGTTATTCCATACTGTAAATTAGTTGTAAAACGCAAAGGAAGTGGATTAAATACCAAAACAAGCTATAGAACAGAATTTGTTTATACGCTATTCAGCCCCGTATATGAGCTTGATTATTACGGCACAAAATATACTCTGTGTGATAATTACTATGGTATAATAGGTACTGAGGAGGGCGAAAGCCGCGAAATCCTCATAAATCCCGAAAATCCACAGGAATTTTATGATGTAAAACGGTACAGAAAAGATTTATGGCAGATATTAAAAACAATACCTGCTATTGCTTTAATAATTATGATGACTATCTTTATAGGCATTACTGTCTTTATTGTCAGCAATTATCACTACTTATTAGGTTAATGTCTGACCGCACAGTCAACGCAATAAATCAGGGGTTAAGGCTGAAAAGCTTAATTCATAATTCATAATTAAATTTAAGGAGGGTTTAAAATGACTGAAAAGGAAAAACAACAGGCAGGCGAACTTTACTTCGGTAATGATAAGGAGCTTATGGCGGAAAGGGTAACTGCAAAAAAGCTTTGTGCGGAGTATAACGCTATAACCTACAACGACTACCAGAAAAAAGAACGCATACTGGACAGACTTCTTGCTCTAAGAGGCGAGAATACATGGATTGAGGCAAATTTCTTCTGCGATTACGGCTATAATATCGTTATCGGAGATAATTTCTACTCAAACCACAACCTCGTAATACTCGACTGTGCAGATGTTATCTTCGGTGACAACGTTTTTATCGGCCCCAACTGCGGATTTTATACAGCAGGTCATCCCATTGACGCTGAACAGCGCAACAGCGGTCTTGAATATTCCAAGCCTATAAAGGTCGGCAGCAATGTGTGGATTGGCGGCAATGTCTGTGTTATGCCCGGAGTTACTATAGGCGATAATACTGTTATCGGCGGCGGTTCAGTCGTTGTTGACGATATCCCCTCAGGAGTGGTTGCCGCAGGTAATCCCTGCAAGGTAATCCGCCCCATTACAGAAAAGGATAAAATGTAAATACATAGTCAGGGTGGATAATATCCGCCCCTGCAATATATCACATCAATGGCGATGTTGATATGCGGAGCTTTTCTCCGTATTATTACTTAAACAATGGATGGTATGAGTATGTTTGAAATTCTCGAAAAGAAAAGTCTTAATCCCTTTGTCACTATGATGAAAATAAACGCTCCCAGAGTTGCAAAAAAAGCAGAGCCGGGACAGTTTATTATTCTCCGTACTGACAGCGAGGGTGAGCGTATTCCCCTTACTATTGCGGATTTTGACCGCGAAAAGGGTTCGGTAACAATAATGTTCCAGATCGTAGGCTCCACTACGGAAAAGCTCAATCATATGAATGTGGGCGACTGCCTCAGCGACTTTGTTGGCCCTCTCGGTAAGGCTACCGAAACAGAAGGTCTGAAAAAGGTTGCAGTAGTAGGCGGCGGAGTTGGCTGCGCTATTGCCTATCCCGTGGCAAAAAAACTCCACGAAATGGGCGTTGAAGTTCATGTAATTGCAGGATTTCGCAATAAGGAGCTTGTTATCCTTGAAGATGAGTTCAAGGCGGCTTCCTCTAAGCTTGTAATTATGTCTGATGACGGCTCAACAGGAGAAAAAGGACTTGTTACCGACGCGCTGAAAAAGCTTATCGAAAACGGAGAGAAATACGACCGTGTTATAACTATCGGGCCGCTTATTATGATGAAATTCGTTTGTCAGCTCACTAAGGAGTACGATATTCCCACAGTTGCTTCAATGAATCCTGTTATGATCGACGGCACGGGAATGTGCGGCGGCTGTCGTCTTACTGTTGGCGGAAAAACTAAATTCGCCTGTGTTGACGGTCCCGAATTTGACGGTCATCTCATCGACTTTGACGAGGCTATGGCAAGAAGCGCAAGCTACAGGACTTTTGAGCGTAAGGCTTATGAGAAAACCTGCAATCTTTTCAAGGGGGTAGAGTGATATGCCGAATATGTCTTTGGAAAAAAACAAAATGGCAGAACAGGCTCCGGATGTGCGTAATAAAAACTTCGGTGAGGTTGCTCTCGGATATACCGAGGAACAGGCTATTGATGAGGCTAAACGCTGCCTTAACTGCAAGAACAAGCCCTGTGTATCAGGCTGTCCTGTACAAATCGACATACCTGCATTTATTGCAGAGGTTGCAGAGGGAAGATTTGAAGAAGCATATAAGATCATCACAAAATCAAGCTCACTCCCTGCGGTATGCGGCAGAGTATGCCCTCAGGAGCATCAATGCGAAAGCAAGTGCGTAAGAGGCAAAAAGGGCGAGCCTGTGGCTATCGGCAGACTTGAAAGATTTGTGGCTGACAGACACAATGCCATGACTCATACAGAAGCTGAAAAGCCTGCACCAAACGGTCACAAGGCGGCTGTTATCGGCTCAGGACCTTCGGGACTTGCTTGTGCAGGAGATCTTGCAAAAATGGGCTACGATGTAACCATATTTGAAGCGCTTCACCTTGCAGGAGGGGTTCTTTCCTATGGAATACCGGAATTCAGACTTCCAAAATCAATCGTTCAGCAGGAAATCGAGGGACTTAAAGCTCTTGGTGTAAAAATCGAAACAAATACTGTTATAGGAAAAACTGTTTCAATTGACGAGCTTATGCAGGAGGAGGGCTTTGAGGCTGTATTTATCGGAACAGGCGCAGGACTTCCCCGATTTATGAATATAAAGGGCGAAAATCTCAACGGAGTGTACTCAGCAAATGAGTTCCTTACAAGAATTAATCTTATGAAGGCATACAAGGCTGACGCTTCAACTCCTATAAACGCAGGTACAAAGGCTGTTGTTGTAGGCGGCGGAAATGTTGCTATGGACGCGGCAAGATGCGCAAAACGACTTGGCGCTGATGTTACTATCGTGTACCGCCGTACCGAAAAGGAGCTTCCTGCCCGTGCGGAGGAGCTTGAACACGCTAAGGAGGAGGGCATAAAATTTGCCTTTCTTACAAATCCTGTGGAGATCACTTCAACAGAAAACGGCTGGGCAAAGAGTATCATATGCGAAAAAATGAGACTTACCGAGCCTGATGAACATGGCAGAGCGAAAACGGTTCCCATTGAGGGCGATTTTACAGAAATTGAGGCTGACTGCGTTATTATGTCAATCGGCACTTCGCCTAATCCCCTTATCAGATCAACTACAAAGGGACTTGATACTCAGAAATGGGGCGGTATTATCGCTGACGAGGATGGACTTACCACCCGTGAAGGCGTATACGCAGGCGGCGACGCTGTAACAGGCGCGGCTACTGTAATTCTTGCTATGGGTGCAGGTAAAAAAGCTGCTGCGGCTATGGACGAGTATATAAGGAATAAATAATTAAAGGCGCTGTAAAAAAAGTGAAACCAAAAGTCCGAGTGAGCCATGGAAATGGTCTACTCGGACTTTTTTAAAATGTAAAAAGTGAAAAAGTGCAAAACTGTTGAAAACAGGGTATAACGAACACACCGGCAGAAAAATAA